>JAKBCR010000168.1 GCA_021807675.1 Pseudomonadota bacterium | reverse complement strand
TGACCGCGGCTGTTGTTTGGGTGAGGAAGCGGCCCGGGATACGGGCGCGGCGGGATCGTTCACCGCTCTCTTTCCCGAAGAGATCGTCCGCGCGCCCGCCGCCGGAGCATTCCCCCGATGTTGAGCGCTCACTCAATTATATTGATTTGTCGATCTATTTGTGCTTACATCGAGCGATTGCGCGCTGTCCGCGCAAGCCGACGGGGAGAGGTGCGATGGCGGTAACGGGGCACGACGAGCCGGCGACGCTCGACTTGAGCGATGTCGAGCACCGGGTTGGCAAGCCGGTCGGCGGCGGGCAGCTTTGGGAGCCTTGCGCCAAATCGGACATTCGGCGTTGGGTGATGGGAATGGATTACAGCAATCCGCTCCACTGGGACCAGGAATTCGGCCGCCGGACTAAGTTCGGGGACATCATCGCACCGCAGTCGATGGCGGTGGCGCTGGATTTCGGCCATGGCGTCCAGCCTGCATGCGTAGGCCGCATCCCGGGCTCGCACCTCATATTCGGTGGCGAGGAGTGGTGGTGGTACGGCGTCCACATCAAGCCGGGCGACAAGCTGTTCCAGGAACGCCGGTTTTACGACTACAAGGTGACCGAGACCAAGTTCGCCGGCCCCACCATGTTCTCGCGCGGCGACACCATTCACCGCAACCAGGACGGCGACCTCGTCGCCAAGGCGCGCTCCACCGCCATCCGCTATCTCGCGGCGGAGGCCGAGAAGCGCGGCATGTATCAGAGTCTGGTGGGCACGGTGAGGCGCTGGACGAAGGCCGAGCTCGCCGAGATCGACAGGGCTCGACTCAATTGGATCCTTTCCAACCGCGAGGGCAAGTCACCGTGCTTCCAGGAAGTGAAGATCGGCGACAAGCTCCCGAGGCGGGTGATCGGCCCACACTCCATCGCGAGCTTCACGACCGAGTACCGCGCCTTCGTATTCAACAACTGGGGCGCCTACCACTGGGTCGCCCCTCAGGGTGTCGAGGATCCCTGGATCAATCAGGATGCCGGTTGGCTCGAGGAATTCGCCTGGGACTACGAGCGCGCCACGATCGATCCGCGGGCCGCGGACGGCCTCTATGTCGGACCGTCGCGCGGGCACATCGACGACAGCAAGGCGAGCGAAGTCGGCATGTCGCGGGCCTATGGCTATGGCGCGACGATGGCCGCCTGGAACACCGATTACCTCGCGTTTTGGGCAGGGCATGACGGAATGGTGCGCCACGCCAAATCGGATTTCCGCAGCCCCGCCTTCGAGGGCGACGTGACCTTCATCGACGGCGAGATCGTCGACAAGATCGAAGACTCGAAATGGGGCTTTCCTGTCGTTCAGGTGAAAGTCAGGATGACCAATCAGAGTGGCGCGACCGTGGTCACGGCACTGAACGAGGTAGAGATTCCCTCCTGACGCGCCCACTGCTCATCCGGCGCAGGCCTGATCGGCATCCCCTATATGGCCGCCGATGTTGCGGAACGGAGCCGACGACGAGCGTCTGGAGGTGATCCGCAAATCGTGGCGTAGTCCCCCGCCGGGCAGGTCCCGATCTCCCTCAGAGCGAAGTGCCTAGTGACGCTGCGCGCCTACCTTGGCGATCACCTCCTCGCCGAACCAGGCGACAAAATCGAGATAGGCCTGGAGGCTCATTCGGGGAAAGGAGGTCCAGATCCAGTTCACTCCCAGATCGGCGAGCTGGTGCACCTCTTCGCGGAAGCGCTCGGCGCTTGCTCGAGTGGCTTCCTTCGGCCTAAAGGGCGGCGCAACCGACAGGTCGAATGGCCCGGTCCTGCCGGCTTCGTGACGAAGCTTGCGCAGCCGCTCAATCTTTTCCGCGAAGTGGTCCATTGAGACGACCGCTGACTTGCGCACAGTAGGATCGTTAGTCGGTACGACGAAGTAGGGCACCCAGCCGTCGCCGAGGCGGGCTGCGCGCTCGACCGCCTTGTCGCTCCCCCCGGCTATCCAGATCGGCGGCGCCGGCCGCGGCACTGGTCTCGGCTCGTTGCCGACGGCGTTGAAATGCCGGCCCTGCCTGACCACCGGGCCGCCTGCCCAGGCGTGGCGGATCGTCTCGATCGCCTCATCCATGAGCGCTCCTCGCTCTTCGTAGCGGATGCCGAGCGCCTCGAATTCCTCACGCTGATAGCCGATGCCGACGCCGAGCAGCAGCCGGTCGCCCGAGAGGAGCTGCAGCGTGGCCGCCGCCTTGGCGGTCAGGAACGGGTTTCGGTAGGGCAGGACCAAGACATTGGTGAAAACCTTGAGCCTTTCCGTGCACCCGGCGACGAAAGCGAGAGCCGTGAGCGGATCCAGGCAGTCGTGGGCGCCAGGATCGTTGCGCAGCCATTGCGCCGATGGCGCGGGATGCTCGGAAGTCAGGGCGGCAGAGACTCCCGCCGCTTCCAGGGCTTTGGCCATGGTTGCCACCACACGGGCACGATCGATCGCGGGGTCCTGCACGAGTTCGGCCATGGGCAGCTTCAGGGCGAATTCCACTGCAATTCTCCTACAAAGGGTTCTGCGCCCAGAGGGTACATCTCCTGCAGTACCGTCGTCATGCGGGCATGAGCGCGAGCCCGAAGATCGGACCGGGTGCAAGATCCCGCCTCATCCATCGGATAGAAGCGCGATCTCCTTCCAGATGTCCGTTGGCGATGAATGCGACTCCCCGCGCGTGTGCGCACCGAGATAGGTATCGTTCGAGAAGATCGCTCCGCCGGCCACCTTGAGACACTCGTAAGGCCCGATGCATTCGCGTTGGCCGTCCGAGGTCGTCACGCGCAGATATACCGGTTCCCGACACTCCAGCGTTCCGTGTTGCCTGCGGCCAAGCTGCCAGAGCCCGGCGTTGTAGCTGGCCGTGACGGCATTGTCAGGCCCACGAAGCGTCCCATCAGCGCAAATCCTGAAATAAGCCCCTCGGATGAGGATCACCGATTCGCTGCCCACCGGCCGGAAGGTGAGCGTGATCACTCGTCGAGCTCGACTGTGAGGCCCAGCTCCGTCTCGATGATGTTGCCCAGCGAGCTCGCCGACAGCGCGAATCCAGGCCGCCTCCGGTAGTCGTCGAAGCTGAGCCACAGGGCGATCACCTCATCGAGCCCGAGGCCGGTAAGAGTGTGGCATACGGCCGTCGTGCCATCGCTCGCGATCCAGAAGCTGTGCTGGTCAGCGTGTCGCCAGCGTCGTGTGAAATACGGCTTCGACAGCGCCAGGCAGATCTCGCCGGCATCGGGCACCTCGTCCAGCAGCCGCATGAGCGCGGTGGAGTCGGCGACGAGCGCTTGCGCGGAGGTTATTCTGGTTTCGCTCATTCCGATCGAGCTCCGTGGCGCCTCGAGCGGCACCCGCGTCAGTTCGTTCTCGCCGCCGGCGCCTTCTGCGGTGCATGCGGGTGAACGTCGAGAGAGATTGCCAGATGCAGCCGGCCGAGCACGGTCAGGGTGTCCGACGGGAGCTCGAGCCGGAAGTCCTCGCGCGCATAGAGGCTCACGAGCATCTCCGCGACGCCCCCCTCCGCGCTCAGTTGCTCGAGGAAGGACTGTGCGCGCCGCAGATGGATCAGGGTGGTGATGATCACCCCTTCCACCGAAGCGCTCTCGGAGGAGAGCTGGGGCTCATCCATCAATCGTCCCATCCAGTAGCTGTCGTGATACACGCCGCCGAGCTCCGCGCCCGCGGCATCACAGCGAGGCTGCCCCGCTCGCCAGGTGTGCTGCGGCTGGATGCCGAGCATGGCGGTGATCGTGGCCGGGTCGATCTTCGGATGGCGGATGCGCAGGGAAACCATGAACTCGTATGCGCTCATGGGGATGTCCGTTGAAGCAGTTGGCCAGACATCGAGGCGGTCGGCCTCGCCGCGTTGGCGGCAAATGCGCGCAGGCACTCACGGGAGCAGGTGTTCACGAGCGGTTCCCGATAGGCGGTCGCGCCCGGACGGGGATGGCGCGCTCGCGCGGAATGGTCGTTGGGAGGGTCCCCGAAGCCGGCATCGCGCTCGCGGACGTGGCAAACGTCAGCGAAAGTCAGGTCACCGCGCCCGGTCATTGCGACCGGGCGCGGTAAAGATCGCCGAATCCTCAGTAACGGCGCGAGCCGCCGCCGCGGTTGCCGCCGCCGCCGCCGGAGCGCTCGCGGTCCTGTGCCTCGTTCACCCTGAGAGCGCGGCCGTCGAAGTCGGCGCCGTTCAGCGCCTGCATCGCCCGAGAAGCGTCGGCGTTCGACATCTCCACGAAGCCGAAGCCGCGCGGCCGGCCGGTGTCGCGGTCGCTGATCAATGAGACTTTCTCGACCGTCCCGTGCTTGGAAAACAGAGCGCGCACAGCCTCATCAGTGGCCGTGAAGGGGAGATTACCAACGTATAATTTCGTCACTGCAGAATACTCGTGAAAGAAAGCGGTATGGGGCGGCAGTTACGTCCTGCCTACTGGTTCGCGGAGCTTTGCGAGGTGGCAGACATGGGCCGGAAGGCGCGCCGGGAGGCGGCGCATGGCGCCAAGGCAGACAAGCCGAAAAGGTACGAGCCATCTCGTAGACTACAGGATTCGGGAGCAGGCTGTCGAACTTTATGCTTCGGGGGCGGGCGGACGCCGGCCGGCCGTGACTTGCGCTCGCGGCGTGGGGCGCGCATGCTGGTCCGGCGCGGGGTGCCGCCTCGGCAAAGCGGAGCCAGACACATGAACAGTACTGCGGCGACGCTTGTCATTCGCGAGCGCCTGCGACAGCGCCTCCTGCCGCATGAAGAGCCCTGGCGGTGTCAGGGCGAGTACTGCGGCGGCTGTTTGTGCGACGGCTGTGGTGAGCGCATCACTTCCGCGCAGGCGTCGTACGAGGTTGACTTCGCGCCGGGCGTCACGCCGCAGTCGGTCAGACTGCATCGCAGATGCTTCGAGATCTGGCTGTGCGAGAGCCAGCAGCAACCTCTTTCGTAACGCATCCGACCCGGGAGGCGGAAAAGATGATGAATCTTACGCTGATCGATGCTTTCGGCCGGTTCGGCGCCAAACCGGCCAGCCGACTGGGCAGCCTCTCCGCCATGGCGGCGGACGGCGCCATGGTGCTCAACTGTCTACCGGCGCATTTCGGCCATCCCGCGCGCGGAGTCTTGCGTTACGAGACCAGGCTGTCCGCCGCGCAAGCCGAATCCAAGGTCCTCACGACGTTGAGCGAGCACCTGACGCAGGCGCGTGATGGCGGTCTTCCGGTCCGGATGGTCGTCACTTTCCCGAAGCACGAACAACCCGACAGGGTCGGAGGCCATCACGTTCGCCCCGATCTGATAGGCAAGGTCGTGGAGTTCGACGGAGACCGGTTCGTCATCGACTTCACCCGCCCGCAAGCGGCGCGTCCGGCGCTCACGGCAGGCCGTCGCAAGTAGCGCTGGCCAGTGACCGCGGACAGCGGAAGCGGCGGCAGAGCCGAGCGGCTCCTGTTCATCGGCCGCATCGATGGCTTTCGGGACAAGTCATTGGAAGAGAAGGTTCGGGAGCTCGCGGATCGCGAAGAAATCCGGGAGCTCGTCGCGATCTACGCGCACAGGATGGCCCATGGGCCGGGGGCCGGGGACCTCTTCACCGATGACGGCGCCTACGTCAATCGCGGCGCCACGGGGCTACCGCCACGCGAGATCCGCGGTCGTACGGCTCTCGATCAATACTATGGCGATCGCAGTGGCTGGGCTGACCGGCCGCTGCCGATGATCCACAACCAGCTGATATGCATCGCGGGGGACGAAGCGACCGGGCTGTGCTCGGTGGAGATCCGGCTGGTCGCCAATGGCGTCGCCATGGTGGCGTCCGGCTACTACAAGGACCGGTATCGCCGTGAGGACGGGCGCTGGAGATTCGTCGAGCGGGACTGCTCGATGTTCCACTGGGTTCCCCTCCATCAGGGCTGGGCGACCTCCAAGAAATCGGAATGACACGACGCGGTTGCCCGGTGCGTCCGGGGACGAGGGTCGATGCGGCTCAAAGACAAGGTGGCAGTGATTACCGGGGCGGGATCGGGCGTCGGCAAGGCTGCCGCACAACTATTTGCCCGCGAGGGCGCCAAGGTGGTCTGTGCGGATATCAGCGGCGCTCAGGAGGGGGTGGCGCAGGAGATTGGCGCCTCAGCGGTCGCAGTCCATGCGGATGTTGCAAAGGAAGTCGACGTGCTCGACATGATCGGGGCCGCCGAGGAGAGGTTCGGGCGGTTGGACATCCTCGTCAACAATGCCGGATTCGGCGGTGGCATGGCTCCCTTGCACGAGCAGACGACCGAGAAGTGGGATTACGTGCATTCGGTCAATATCCGGGGCGTATTCTTCGGCATGAAATACGGGATCATCTCGATGCTGAAGACCGGCGGCGGCGCCATCGTGAATATCACTTCGAGCTCCGGCTTCATCGGCCGCAAGCATCACAGCATCTATGGTGCGGCAAAGGCGGGCGTGAACCAGTTGACCAAGGCAGCCGCTCTCGATTATGCGAAGAGGAACATCCGTGTGAATGCGGTGGTGCCGAGCTCGGTCTGGACGGGCCTGGTGCCGTTGTCCAAGGAGCATCCCACGCCTCCGCCCAAAGTCGCCAGACCTGCGGGCATTCCGATGGACCGCTGGGGTCTGCCCATCGAGATTGCGGCCGCGGCACTGTTCCTGGCGAGCGATGAGGCCTCGTTCATCACCGGCGCCCTGCTGCCCGTCGACGGGGGCTATTGCATCGGCTTCTCCGGAATGGGAGCAGAGCATACCGGGGCAGCCGGTACCTGACAGCAGTCCATCCGGTGCGGCCGCAGGCCCGCATACTCGTCCCGGTCGCCTCAGCACGGTCGTGTGCTGTACGATCTCGGCTGCCGAGGCCCGAAGGAAAATCGATGGACAAATTCCTCAAAGTCGAGCGCGACGGTCACATCGTGACGCTCACGCTCAATCAGCCGCAGACCCGCAACGCGCTCACGGGCAACTCCGCCGCCGCTGAGATCGAGCAGGCATGTCTCGATGCGGGCCGCGACAGCACCGTTCGGGTGCTGATCGTTACCGGGGAGGGCCCGGTCTTCAGCTCAGGCGGCAACCTCAAGGATATGAGGCGATATCAGACCGCCAGCCCCGCGGCAGATACGGTCCGCAACGAATATCGCTTCGGTATCCAGCGTATTCCCAAAGCGCTCTATAGCCTCGATGTTCCCACGATCGCGGCGATCAACGGCCCCGCGATCGGCGCCGGGCTCGACCTCGCCACCATGTGCGATATCCGCATCGCCTCCGAAAAGGCGACCTTCGCCGAGAGCTTCGTCAAAGTCGGTCTCATTCCCGGGGACGGCGGCGCCTGGTTCCTTCCGCGCGCCGTCGGAATGTCGAAAGCCTGCGAAATGGCCTTCACAGGGGATTCGCTGAGCGCCGCGCAGGCCCTGCAGTGCGGCCTGGTCTCGCGCGTCGTGTCACATGATCGACTCATGGAAGAAGCCCGGGCAATGGCCCACCGAATCGCGGCCAATCCCGCCGGGGTTCTGCGCATGACCAAGCGACTGCTGCGCGAAGGAGAGCGGCTCTCTCTGGAATCACTGCTCGAGTTGTCGGCCAGCTACCAGGCACATGCGCATCAGACCGCGGAGCACCACGAGGCGGTCAGCGCCTTCCTCGAGAAACGCCCGCCACGCTTCGCGGACTGATTCGCCGATCGCGAGGCAGATGGCGCGATCACCGACGCCCACCGGAGGTTAGCCGTGGAGGAATTCGATTTCATCGTGGTCGGTGCCGGCTCCGCCGGCTGTGTGATCGCGGCGCGCTTGAGCGAAAGCGGGAGATACACCGTCCTGCTGCTCGAGGCCGGCGGCGAGCACAGCGGGCTTTGGTCCACGGCGCCGATGGGCTATCCCAAGCTCGTCACCGATCCGGAAGTCAACTGGATGTTCGAGACGGAACCGGATCCGGACCTGGGAGGGCGTCGCTTCGGTCTTGCTCGCGGCAAAACGCTTGGCGGATCCAGCGCGATCAACGGGATGGTCTACATGCGCGGCCATGCGCGCGATTACGATCTATGGAGGCAGATGGGATGCACCGGGTGGGGATATGAGGATGTCCTGCCCTACTTCAAGAAGTCCGAAGATCAGCAACGCGGCGCCGACGAATTCCACGGCATCGGCGGCCCCCTGTCAGTATCCGACCAGTACGGCCGCTCCGAGATCGCCGCTGCGATCATCCGCGCCGCTCAAGAGTCCGGGATTCCGTTTACCGCCGATTTCAACGGCGCACAGCAGGAAGGCGCGGGGTATTACCAGACGACCACTCGCGGTCGCCGCCGCTGCAGCACTGCCGTGGCTTATCTCAACCCGGCCCGACGTCGCAGGAACCTCAAAGTGCTCACGCGGGCCCAGGCGACTCGCGTGTTGATGGACGAGCGACGCGCGACGGGTGTCGAGTACCGCACGGGCGCCGGCATAGCCACGGCGCGCGCCCGTGGCGAGGTCATACTGTCTGCGGGCTCTTATGGCTCGCCTCATATTCTTCTCCTGTCCGGGATCGGGCCGGCCGCCCATCTGAGGGACTTCGGCATCGCTGCGGCAGTGGATGCGCCCGAAGTCGGCGCCAATTTGACGGACCATTACTACGTCAGGCTGATGTTCAAGTGTGCCAAGCGCATCACCCTGAATGACGTCGCCAACTGCTGGATCAGGCGGTATAGCGCAGGATTGCAATACGCCTTGCTCAAGCGCGGCCCTCTGGCTTCCAACGGGATCGTCGGCGGAATCTTTACCCGCTCCGGCTCTCACCTCGAGCGTCCGAATCTCCAGTTGGACATCTGCACATGGACGGTGGCCGCCAGAGACAAGAGGACCCTGCGGCCACACCCGTCTTCCGGGTTCTCCCTCAACTGCGCGCTCCTCAATCCGATTACCTCGGGAACCGTCCGGCTGAAATCCGCCGATCCGCTTGCATATCCGGAAATCCGTCAGAAATTTCTGACCGAACCCGTCGACATGGAAGCACTGATTTCCGGCGTGCGCATTGTGCGCAATGTCATCCGGCAACGCGCTCTCGCCCCTTATGTCGCGGGCGAATTCGCTCCCGGCGAGGCGGTACAATCCGATGCGGAGATCGACGCCTATGTTCGTAAGGTTGGCACGGCCGCTCTTCACGCGGTCGGCACCTGCCGTATGGGGGCCGATGACGCATCCGTCGTTGATCCCGAATTACGCGTCCGTGGCATCAGATCCTTGAGAGTTGCCGACACGGCGATCATGCCAACGGTGCCGGCAGGTAATACGAACGCGCCTGCGATCATGATTGCCGAGAAAGCCAGTGACATGATTCTGGCTGCGGCTCGCTAGCGGATTCGGCACGAGTGCTCTTTTGCGGAAGGTGCTTCGCCGGGACGATCGACCACGGGCACCGCGGCAGGGAGCGTAAAGTAGAACGTACTCCCTCGGCCCGGTGCGCTCTCGACCCAGACATGACCACCGTGAGCCTCGACGACACCCTTGACGATCGGCAGGCCGAGCCCCGAGCCTCGGCGCTCGGCCTTTCGTGCTTGCCAGAACCGGTCGAAGATATGCGGGAGATCGTCCGCGGAAATACCGATACCGGTATCGGCTACCCAGAAGAGGACTTCCTCCTCTCTCGCTCGTGCTCCAATCGTGACTCTTCCACCGGTTGCCGTGAACTTGACCGCGTTACCGATGAGATTCTCGAAAACCTGAAGCAGCCGGTCTCGGTCAGCCCAGATCTCGAGAAGCTTCGCCGCCACCTCGAGCTCCACCTCGAGGGACTTCGAGGACATGAGCACCTCTTGTGCCTCCAGAGACTCCCTGATGACCTGCCCGGCCTGCACACGGACCGGGTCGATGGACAGACGCCCGGCTTCCATGCGCGTCACGTCGAGGAGGTCCTGAATCAGGCGGTTGATCCGGCTCGCGGCCCGCTCGATGCGCTCCGGCTCCCCTCCGCCGCGTCGCAGGAGCGTCGCCTGCATGAGGATTGTGTCCAGCGGGTTTCTCAGGTCGTGCGCAACGATCCCGAGCATTTGGTCCCGC
>JAKBCR010000167.1 GCA_021807675.1 Pseudomonadota bacterium | reverse complement strand
AGGCCTGATTTGAAGCAACTGCTGTTCATCCTCACAACCGCCGCGGACGGCGGCGTGCCGGTACAGTTCCGCTGTGCCGACGGGAACACCAGTGACTCGGTGACGCATATCGAGACCTGGAACACCCTGCGCACCGTAGCCGGTCGCGCGGACTTTCTCTATGTGGCCGACTCAAAGCTCTGCTCGCACGGCAACTGAGAGTGCGCGCGGTGTCTGAGGTGATTCCCGGTAATTCTGAGCACGCTTGGTGAGGGAGGGCAGCGGATCGCCCTCACGGAGCGTGATCTTGGGGCGGAGTCGTTGTCGGGACGGGGTCAGGTCGCCGGCGGCGGATCGAGCTCGTCGATCATCTGCTCGAAGGTGACGGTGAAGGTGGGTTCGTACTGCTTCGGGTGGGCTTTGACGAACTCGACGACCTTGCGGTAACAGTCGGCCGCGGCCTTCCGATCTCCGCGCGCCTCGTAGACCATGCCGAGGCGATCGTATCCGTCGTGGACGTACGGATAGCGCTCGAGGAACTCGCGCGCGGCCTTCTCGGCTTCATCGAGCTTGCCTTCGTGGACAAGGTCGATGATGGCGTTGGAGTCGCGGGTGAGTTCGTCCCCCTCATCATCGGCATCGTAGAAGTCGCGCTCGTCCTGGGCAGCCTCTGCGGCGCGGGCCTCGGCAGCCGCCTTCAGCGCCGCGCTCTCGGCCTGCTGATCCTTTGCGAGGCAGCAGCGCTTGTATTTTTGCCCACTGCCGCACGGGCAGGGATCATTGCGTCCGGGCTTAGCCATGATGAAGGCGATGAGCGATGTATCAGCAGTTACTGGGTGATGCGGCATTTTACCGATTGTTGCTGCGCTTCGATGAGGAGCTTGCCGCCGCGGAGCGCCCCAAAGGCTGCCGGGTGTGCGGGAAGCGACTGGAGGCGTCCGACTTCCCCCGCAAGCCGCGCGGCGTCGGTCTCGATCTCGGGGAGCGCTTCAGCGAGCGGCTGTCCTTCTGCTGCGCGGATCGCACGTGCCGCAAGCGCCGCACGCCGCCATCGCTTCGCTTCCTCGGCCGCAAGGTCTACCTGGGGGCCATGGTGGTTCTGATCTCGGCGATGCGCTGCGGGGCGAGTCCGGCGCGCATGCGCCGCCTGCACGAGCTCGTCGGCGTCAGCCGCCATACCGTCTCGCGATGGCGCAAGTGGTAGAGCGAGCAGCTGCCGGCGACGCCGTTCTGGCGCGCCATGAGCGGCGCGCTGCTGCCCCCGGTCTCGACCGCCGATTTGCCTGCATCGCTCCTCGAGCGCTTTACCGGCAGCCCCGAGGATCGGCTCATCTTGCTCCTGCGTGCCCTCGCACCGGTGAGCGTCGGCAGCCTTATCGAGCAGGCTCAATAACGGGACGCCCTTCTCCCGCAGAGGATGCCCGTCGCGCGATGGTCGCGGCCGCGGTTACGGTGCCCGCATCGGGTAGGTGACGACGGATGCGGGCATGGGCAGAGCAAAAGATCCTTCCGTACACGAGCGCTGGGCACATCTGCGCTTCTCGGTGATCGGACAGCTGCTCGCGGCCCCACCGCCGCGCGGGCAGCTGCGCGCCGAACTCGAGCGGCTCGCTTCGCGTACCTGGCAGCATCCGATCACGGGTGAGCGCGTGCGCTTTGCGCTCTCGACCATCGAGCGCTGGCTCCTTCGGGCGCGCAGCGAGCGGCGTGATCCGGTCGGGGTCCTGCGACGCAAGGTGCGCCTCGATGCCGGCACGCAGCAGGTAGGGCTTGCGATCCGCGAGGCGCTGCGCGCGCAGTACGGCGCGCATCCGAGCTGGTCGGTCAAGCTGCACTACGAGAACCTGCGCGCGCTCGCGACCGATCGCCTCGAGCTCGGCCCGGTGCCCTCGTACTCGAGCATCCGGCGCTTCTTCCAGAGTCAGGGCTGGCGCAAACGCCGCAGGCTCACGACCCGCGACACCGCCGGCGCCGAGCGGGCCGAGGCGCGCCTCGCCTCCCGCGAGGTGCGCAGTTACGAGGCCGAGTACGTCGGCGGCCTCTGGCACTGGGACGGACACATCGGCTCACGAGCGGTGCTGACCGCGCGCGGTGAGTGGGCGAAGCCCGTGCTCATCGGCGCCCTCGATGATCGCTCGCGCCTCGCCTGTCATCTGCAGTGGTTCATGGCCGAGAACGCCCCGAACGTGGTGCATGCTCTCTCCCAGGCCTTCCAAAAGCGCGGACTCCCCCGCGCCGGCATGTCGGACAACGGTGCGGCCAACCTCTCTGCCGAGGTGACCGAAGGGCTCGCGCGCCTCGGCATCGTGCATGAGACGACCCTTCCGTACTCTGCTTACCAAAATGGCAAGCAGGAGTCCTTCTGGGGCCAGGTGGAAGGGCGACTGATGGCGATGCTCGAGGGCGTTGCCGATCTGACGCTGGATTATCTGAACGAAGCCACCCAGGCCTGGGTGGAGTACGAGTACAACCGCGCCGTCCACTCCGAGACCGGCGAGACCCCGCTCGCCCGCTACCTCGCAGGCCCAGAGGTGCTGCGACCCTCGCCCGACAGCGCCGCCCTTCGCGCCGCCTTCACCCGCTCCGAGCGCCGCACGCAGCGCGTAAGCGACGGCACCGTCATGGTCGGCGCGCAGCGCTTCGAGGTGCCGAGCCGATACCGGCACCTGCGTGAGCTGATCGTCCGGTACGCGAGCTGGGATCTCTCGATGGTGAAGTGGGCCCTACGCAGCGGACCTCATAGATGTTGTTTGATCAGCGAGTTGCATTCTGCGCGCATACTCGTTGGGCGACAAGTATCCGAGTGATGAGTGTAGACGGATTGGATTGTAAAATCCGTGGATGTATTGCGCGATTGCTCGGCGAGCATCTTGCTTGGTCGCATACGGCTCTGTCGCTTCTTCAGCCTTCAATGTCGCAAAGAAGCTCTCTGAGACTGCATTATCCCAGCAATTTCCCTTGCGACTCATGCTGGCAACCATTCCGAGCGCGCCGAGTGCATCACGGAAATCATTGCTGGCGTATTGGCTGCCGCGGTCCGAATGAAATACGGTGCCTGCGCTGGGGGCTTCACAGTGACAGGCATTGCGCAGGGCGTTCAGTACGAGCTCGTCGGGCATCCGATCCGAGAGGCTATAGCCGAGCACTTGGCGAGTCTTAAGCGCAATGATCACGGCCAGATACAGCCAGCCCTCACGAGTGGCAACGTAGGTGATGTCGCTCGTCCAGGCGGTCACGGCTGTGCCGACACTAAAGCGCCGCTGCAGCACGTTCTGGGCGATGGCGCGCCGATGAGCACTGTCGGTGGTACGCGGCACGAAGCGCCCTTTACGTACGCCTCGCAGCCCTTGTTCACGCATCAACCGACGTACGCGCTTGGGATTGACCGACCAGCCCTGAGCGCGCAGTGCATGGGTAATACGCCGGCGCCCATAACGCCGACGGGTTGCCATGTGGACCCGCACGATCGCTTCACGAACGGAGGCATCGGTATCGGTGCGTGGCGTGCGCTGACGGGTCTGCCAGGCAAAGAAGCCCGACCTCGACACATCCAGCATCCGGCACATGAATCCGATCGGGTAGTGAGTCCGCTGCGAGGCAATAAAGGCGTACTTCACTTGGACTCTCGAGCGAAGAACGCCGACGCTTTTTTTAAAAATTCGCGCTCCATGCGTAACTGCGCGTTCTCGGCTTTCAGACGCGTATTCTCGGCCTCCAGATCGCTCACCGGGCGGCGTTTGCTATTGCCGACCACGCCTCCGGCCCGTGCAAGGGCGATCCAGTTCGCCAGGGTCTTGGGCGAAATCCCAAGCTTACGCGCCGCTCCGGCGGCTCCGAGGCTCTCAGCGAGCGAGACCGCCTGCGCTTTGAAATCGGCGGTATATTGACGACGACTCTGACGTTCCATCATGACCTCCAGATAGTTCGTCTAATCGATCTATTGGAGGTCCGTCAACGGGGGGCCACTTCATAAGACCCCGACTCGCTAAACTCAAGGACCGGTACGGTAAATATTCCGTCGGAATGACGGCCGCAGGAATCTGTCGCACTCGTCTGCGGACACACTGAAATTCTCAGCCTGGCTCGTTTGCTCGTGGGAGTTCATGAGTGCGGAGAGCGGATCTACGTTTCCGTAACATGACGTTGCGCGCGGTTGGTCACCTTGATTCGGCGGGAAAGAGAGCGGTCTGCGGCACATGTGGAACAGTCCACCGGGTTTGGTACGACCGAATACGGCGGCGGACTCGGGATCTGCGCTGCGGCCCGTATCGGATTTACCTGGACCTGGAAGTGCGGCGGGTCGACTGCCGTCGGTGCGGGAAGGTGAAGCGCGAGCGGCTGGACTTCCTGCTGGAGAACGCGCTGCACGCCGAGCGCTTTGCTCGCTATGTCGGGCGCCGCTGCTGCACCGGCACAATCAAGGACATCGCCAAGGAGATGAATCTCGATTGGCAGACGGTCAAGCGGCTGCAGATGCGCTACATGCGAGCACAGCTCAAGCGTGCCGCCAAACCGAGTCCACAGACCCTCGGTATCGACCAGATCTCGATCCGCGAGAGCCAGGTCTATCGCATCGTGGTCAGCGACCTGCATCGGCAGCGGCCGATCTGGTTCGGCGGGGAAGAGCGCTCCGAGCAGAGCATGGACGAGTTCTACCGGATTCTCGGGGAAAAGAAGGCTCGCAGGGTGCGCAAGCAGGAATACGCGCCGCTCAGCGGCAAAGGCCGAGCGTTCATCAAGGGCCAGAAGTACGCCTTGCTCGCTCATCCGCACAACCTCGAGGGCTCGGCGCGCAAGAACCTCAAGCGACTGCTCAGCGCGAAAAAACGGCTCAACACCGCCTATCTGCTGAAGGAATCCTTCGGGCAGATGTGGGATTATCGCGGTGCGGCGTGAGCATGGAAGTTCTTCGAGAACTGGCGGGCGCAGCTGAAATGGCAACGCCTCAAGTCCTACGAGAAGTTCGCCGAGATCATCGAGCGGCACTGGGACGGCATCGCCGCCTACTGCGATCCGCGCAACAAGGTCTCGCTCGGGTTCGTCGAGGGGTTGAACAACAGGATCCGTGTCATCCAGAGGCGAACCTACGGTCTGCATGACGAAGAGTACCTCAAGCTGAAGGTCCTGACCTGCATGCTTGCGGAGCTCTGATCAAAACTTGAGCAAAACCTACCCACACTGAATCACGAAGAGCCCCATATATTTCCCTAGATCGCGCTCACGTGCTGGCGCCCCCGGAGCGTGTTCACGCAGCCGGCTTTCTGTAGGTCAATATGCTCAGCATCAGAAGCCCGAACGATGCTGAGACGATGGATGCAGCGAGAATTCCAATTTTGGCGGCGTTCAGCATGGTCGGAGCATATGCCTGTCCGGCAATGAACAGCGATATCGTGAAGCCGATGCCGGTCATCAGACTGCCGGCCGCCAAAATTGGCCAACTCAATCCGGTGGCTCGCGTCGCAAGACCGAGGCGCACGGCGAGCCAGGCGAAGACGAACACGCCGATGGGCTTGCCGATCACGAGCGCCGCGAAGATAGCCGTGGTCACCGGCTGCCAGAGGTTCACCCTGGAGATTGGAACTCCAGCGTTGGCAAACGCGAAGATCGGCATGATCGCAAAGCCGACCCACGGGTGCAGCACTAATTCCATCCGTTCGACAGGTGAGAGCGCCTCTGCTACCGCTGTGCCGGCAACCTGAAGGTCGCGGCGAGCCGCCGTTTCCCGGCTTAAGTGCTCGACCGTCTCATGAGCCAGTACGCGTCGCAGGATCACACGCAGGCGTGCGTCGCTAACCCACGCCCCAGTCGGAGTCATCAGACCGAGAAGGATACCAGTCACGGTGGGATGGATGCCGGAGCTGTCGACGCAGAGCCATATCGCTCCCCCGAGCAGGAAGTAGACCGGAATGCTTCTAATTCCGATCCGTGCTGCGCCCGCGATGGCACAAAGGCCAAGCACGCCCAGCGCCAGGGGAAGCCAGTGCAGTGTGTGACCATAACCGAATGCAACTACCAAGATCGCGCCCACATCGTCGAAGATGGCCAGCGACAGCAGAAAGAGCCGCAGCGTTGGCGGAATTCGGGAGCCGAGAAGCGCGAGGCAGCCGATGACGAAGGCGGTGTCGGTGGTCATCACGGCGCCCCAGCCATGAACCCCGGCGCGGCCGGTCATCAGGACAAGATAGATGGCCAAAGGCACGAGCATGCCGCCGAGCGCACCGGCGAAGGACAGCGCCGCCACACGGAAGTGACGCAATTCTCCAAGCACGAGCTCGCGCTTGAGTTCGAGGGCGACGACAAAGAAAAAAAGTGTCATCAACCCATCGTTGATCCAATCCCTCAGCGGCCGGACGTAATCCCACCTACCGAAATGCAAGGCGACCAGCGTCTTCCAGAAGGCCAAAAACGGCATAGACCAAGCCGAATTCGACAGAAACAGTGCCGCGAGAGTCGCAAGCAGCAATACAGCGCCAGTGGCCGCTTCGACCTTGAGGAAGCGGGCGAAGGGGCCGGTGAAGCGGTCGACCATCTTATGTGGAAGGCCCACGCTGTCCTGGGACATTATGCTCGATACTCCCGTGAATCCGACCGGCAAAGGCGGACCGAAAAACAGGACAGAATTTCGCCGCCGGCTAAGTGGAATTCTGCGGTTTAAGCAACCGCCGCGAGCAGCATGGCATCGAAGTACACGGCATCGGGCATTCGCCGGTCAAGAGCGTATGCGAGTGTCGGGTATTGAAGGGCTTGATATAGCGGGCAAGGCCGCTGTGGAGAGGGTTCACCCGGGCCCAGGCACATGCCAAGCTGTTGATGTTTTTAAACTTTTAGTCACGCGTAGGACAGGCTCGAGGACGTTCAAGGCCGTCAGCGCAATCTGGTCGACGGACGTGGATGAAGCGTGGGTCATCGGCAACATAAGGGACTTGGAAGTGGTGGCGGCTGAGGGACCTGAACCCCCGATCAAGGGTGTAGAAAATTGGTGGCATTTCGGTGGCAGATCGCCCCCGAGACAGGTGGTTTTTGATGGGTTTCAGTGACGCTCGTTGTGTGCTAAGCTATTGTTTTATTACAAATTGTGAGTCACCTAGAGGCAGAGGAGCCGGCTTCGGGACGTAGGTGTCGCAGGTTCAAATCCTGTCACCCCGACCAAGTCCACTGAAGGCTGCCGAGCGCTTTCAAGCGCTGTCTGGGCGCGACCAACGGTCAGCGCTTCTGGTGAGAGGCGCGAACTCAATCGGGCGCCGTGAGCATCCACTCATATGCCGGGAGCACCTCAACTCCGGGGGCCGCAACCTCCCCCGCCGCGTCACGGTTAAGAACGAGCAGCCGACGCTGGGTGCGCGGATGCTCTTTGGCAGCAGCGTCGAGCGCCCGCAGTTCACGTGCGACTGTCTCGGACGATTTGAGGGATGCACAAACCTGGATGAGTTCCTGACCGCCGTTGCGATACCGCACAAGGAAGTCGACCTCCAAACCCTCGGCGGTCTTCACGTAGCCCACCTCGGCTCGCCGCCGCTCCAGCTCGTTCAAGACAGCCGTTTCGAGCGAGTGACCCAGGTTCGCGCGTCCGCTGGTATCGAAGGCTGGAATCAACCCCGGGTCAGCAGGATAAATCTTCCGCGGGTTGCTGTTGCGCTGGCGCTCTGAGTCAGTGGCAATGGGCACCGTGCTCAGCAAGAACGCGTCCGTGAGATGGCCCAGCATGGCGTTGACTGCATCGCGCGCGACACCGTGGCCTTGCGACTTCAGATCCTGCGCCAACCGATGGACACTGAAACTCCCCGCCGGATTCCGCAGACACTGGCGCACCAACCACCTCAAGGCGGTCACTTGCGACACCTCGAAGCGCTCCACCACATCCCGGAAGAGTACGGTGTCCACATAGCCCTGCAGCAGCTCGATCCTGAGGGTGCCGGTGAGACCCTGGGCCTCGGGGAAGCCGCCCTCGACGAGGAATTCGCGATGGCGCTTTTCAATCAGGGAGCGCTCCGCGGCGGTCCATTGCCGTACTGGCTTGGCGGGCTCTTCGCGCCGGTGCCGCAAGAATTCGCGAAAGCTGAACGGCCGGATCACGGTCTCCATGCCACGCCCGCGGAGAGACGTGTGCACCTCGCGCGAAAGCATTCGCGCCGAGGAGCCGGAGACCACGAACTCCGTCCGCTCGGAATCCATGGCGCGCCGGACGAACCGCTCCCAACTCGGGACGAGCTGAATCTCATCGAGCAGCCAGAGCACGTTTTCCCGGCCACGCAGGCCCGGATAGCGTCGATAGAACTCCTCGAGCAGGAAACTGAGCTGCTCGACGCCGATCCCGACCAGGCGGTCGTCGTCGAAACTCAGATACAGCGCTCTTTCGGTAGGCAGGTTCGCCCGCCGCTCCGCGAGTAGCTGACGGAGATAGGTAGTCTTGCCCGCGCGACGCATGCCGATCACGGCGTGCGCTTTCCCAGGTACGGTGGGTAGGCGTGCATCTCGGGGCGTGAAAGGTGGCACAGGGCCGGGAGCAAGCGCGGCGTTCAGCCGCTCTTCGAGCACTGGATGAAGGGGCATAAGTCCTCGTGCTCCGGAAGGTGGCCTTATATCAAGGCCAGATTATTATATTAGTGGCGCTGACAGAAGGCCAGATTTCCGACCCGGCGATCCCCTGCTCGCCGGCCTTCGTCGGCCCGCCTTCAGAAGCCCTCACCGGACCCTGATCCGAACCGGCATTGCAGGAACAGCGCAAATCGCCTCACCCCGACCAAGTCCACAGAAGGCCACTGGTTTCCGCGGAGTTCCGGCCGCACCCGTTGCGACTGCCGGCCATGGGTAGATTGGCGCCGCGCGCTACTCGTCGTCGGACGCGTTCTCCCTCACGTCCAGGTCGAGATCGTATTGCTTCTTTCGTGCCTGCCAGGCTTTGAGTTGTTCGACGAGGTCCATGGACTGGGCCAGCCTGCGCAAGCGCAGGCCGTTGAGCCGCTCGATATCGACATCCAGAGGTGGGCCTGCAATTTTCGAATAACGCGACTCACCGAGATAAAGCCAGTCGAGCAGTGCCTTTTCCGGCGTTGCCCGAGAATACCTGAACTCCAGGTCCATACGATCCTCCAGCCGCCCGGCCCGATCGTCGAAGAGTCGGACCGGCATGGAGTGGAAGCGGAATTCGATATCGGCCGCCTTCACCGGCCTTACGGACGGCACATGGCCGCGCTCGTGAGGAACCACACTCGTGACGACATCAGGAAAATTGTTCGTGATACCAGCTTCACCCAGTACGGTCTGAAGACTGACGATTGCGCCGGTCCGTATGAATCCGGCAGCTTCGGCTGCTGTCGGTCTCGGTGCCGCCAATTGGTTGAGATAGAGCCCGCGCGTCATCGGCCGCAGAACTCCGCTCGCGACCTGTTCGCGGACCCATCGAAAAGCGTGTTGCGCGCCGGCGGCTTGCGACGATCCGAGAGAACCGCGGCAAGCATCGGGATCGTCAGGACACGCGGCGCTTCAGCGCCCAGCAAGATCGATTTCGGTGGTCTGGACATGGTCATCTTCACCGGAGCCATTGGCGCCTGTTATCGCGGAATCCATCCACTGCTCGACATGGTGTGCGACGTCGAGGCGGATCGCATCCCAGCGGGCCTCGTCTATGGACTGTCGTATCTCCGGGGCGATATAGGGCAACAGTTCCGCGGCAGCCATGGCGAAATCAATGATTTCGATCTTGGCCATGATGGCCGGCCGGTTCCGCTCGAGAACCTGTCTCCGGATGCGGCGAATCCATAGTTCCGTCGGATCAGCGCCGTTCCGGATCAGCTCCGATAGGTCGTACACACCACGCGGAACACTGCGGTTCTCGCTCAGTAACGCGTTGACTTTACCGCCGGCCATTGCAGCCGGTCCGTACACGCGAACACTGAACGAATGATCAGTTCATGCGGCCGGGTCTCTGCCTGGCAAAGCGCAGGTGAATCGGCCTCGTGCCGCGCGAACCCCATGCGGCTTCCCTATCGCACTTCCAAATTCGTTCGAACCGTTGCCTCCGGCTCATCCGGAGCTCTTCGAGCCGCCAGATGCTTCGGCGACATTCACGGGCGCCTCCTCCTCGGCAGCCAATGCCTCGAGATAACGCCAGTAGACCTACACCCGATCTCGGGCGCTTCGGCC
>JAKBCR010000166.1 GCA_021807675.1 Pseudomonadota bacterium | reverse complement strand
CACCGTGCCGTGGCCTTTCGCTCTCATTGGATGACCCCCGCCTGTTTGCCGCTCTCGCCGACCTCGAGCATGGATCTGTCGTTGGCCGGGCAGCTCCAATTGGCCGCGTCGTCGACGTCGCCGTGGCCGCTGTAGTGGGCCATTTCAGGAAACTTGCACAGCGGCATGGTTCGCCCCAGAGGCTTGCTGAAATCGACGCCGTAGGCGTTGGGTTCGTACAGCGTGGCGAGCAGACCGTCCGGCGCCTTCCCCTTCTCGACCCAGCGCTGGATCGCACCCAATGCATCGAAGCTGCCGGGCCCTCGCCCAGGGCTGCCACCACTGCAGTGCGCGGTTCCGGGAATGGCGAACAGCCTGATGTTGCGCTGGAGCTTCCTGTAGCCGCCGTACATCTTGGCCAGGCGCTTGTAGTAATCGATCGACGTGTAGGGCGTAAGCAACTGGTCGCTGAGATTGGCCCAGATCAGCAGCTTGTGGTTGAGCCTGATGAGCGTGGCGGCGTTTTGCGGAATGTCGCCGATGCCCATGCGCATCGCCGCATTCGCCTCGGCCACCTCGGCCTTCGGTACGATCACCCTGTATCCGGTCACCTGGCCCGACCCGCCCGACCCGAACGAAATGACCGAGCGCGTGTGGAAGTCCGGGTCATTCCTGTGCGTGAATATCCTCAATACGACATCACCGAGCAACCCCATGCCTCCGCTCGCCCCGGTCGCCGGATTTCCGGTGTCGGGCCACGGATTGGGCATTCTCGGATCCGGCGGCGGCATGAGCAGGGCGGACTGGATTTCACTGACCGAATAGCCTGGCTGCACAACATCGCCTTGACGGTCGGTGACCGCGGTCAGCAGCGTGCTCACCGTCTCGATTTGCGCCCGCGTGAAGCAGTGATCGCCCGGTCTGTCCCGCGGGCAGCGCGGCAGATCGGTCTGCGGCCGAAAATTGCAGGCCATCGGGTTCTGGATCAATCCGTCCTTGACGCCGTCGAGAGCGTCGCACTGGGCCTTGACGATCGGATCGATCTGGGCGATCAGCGCCGGAGAGAGTCTCGCGCCCTTGGAGCGGTCCGCAGCCAGCGAAACGCCGGTGGTGAGGAACGCAATATTCGCCATGTTCGCGTACGCCGAACCGGCGACTATGCCGTCGAACTCCTGGGGGAAATAGGATGCGGCAACCAACGCATCGCGGCCCCCGCCCGAGCAGCCGCAAAAATAGGAATAGGCGATCCTTTGGGGCGATCCGGTGGCCTGGGCGTAGAAAGCCACGGTAAACGCCTTGCCCATCCGAGCGAGAACCTCGTCCGCGCGATACAGGAAGTCCTGCAGCGCGTCTTCATCGATCCGTCCGGGGCCCTTGATCGCCCATGCGCCTTGCGTGAACCCGGCGTGTCCCTCGTCGGTGGCAAAGGATGCGAAGCCTCTCGATATGATATCGCCCGGCTTGCCCTGCGTCGTGATCGTGATCGTGGGCAGGGCGGCGTCGCTGACGGCAAAAGTCCCGCAGTGTCCGCCGCAGCCGAGCTGCAGGTATCGGCGGTTCCAGACAACCGGAAGGGTCGCGAGGAAATTGGCGGTCTTGCCCGTCCTGGGGTTGGTGACGAAGCTGCCGGTGACCTGACAGTAGCCCGGCGTTTTTTTCGTGGCCGGAGTGTACTTCACACCGCCCGGCAAGTACGGCCCGGGTATTTCCGCGCGCGGCAGCTCACGCACTGTCACCTTGATCGACAGCCGCGAAGCAAGAGTCGCCACGGCGGCGGGCTGGCACAGTTTGGCGAGGTCGGGCACGACAGTCTTGCCTACCGGCCCCGCTGCCGCCGCGCGGCCCGTCATCCCCAGCAGCGCCACCGCCAACACGGTCAACGGCATCAGCCCGCGGCCCATTCCTCTCGCCGAGCCGGACCGAAGTCCGGTCGAGATGATTTCGTCATATGTCACGACAATCCCCCAGTCTCGCGAAAGCCCGCTCCAGCCCCGGCCCGGCAAGTTGGCCATGCGTTGGAAGGCTTCAGTTTAGGAGAGACTGATTATTTAGTCAATGACATCACCGCGTGACGTTCCTGCGCCGATAGCAGCCAATTTCCGCCGCTCCCGCGCGAGGGGTGCATCGCTTGCTGCGAGAGGCCCTGACGCTCATCAAACATGATGATAGAATCAACCATGCTCCGGCTCTATCACTGTCCCGAGACTCGCTCGATGCGTGCCCTGTGGTTGCTGCACGAAATCGGCGCCACCTTTGAGCTCATCGAAATGCCGTTCGATCTGTCGGTGCTCCGCGCTGCGGGCTACCTTGCCGTCCACCCGCTGGGACGCGTGCCATGCCTTGTCGATGACGACTTCAAGCTCTTCGAGTCCGGCGCAATCACGGAATACCTGTGTGAGCGCTTTCCACAATCGGGGTTGGGACGTGCGCAGGGCGACCCGGAGCGCTACGAGTGGCTGCAATGGATTCATTACAGCGAGACGATCGCGGTCCACGCGGCGGCGCTCGTCCAGCAATACCACTTCCTTGCAGCGCCGGAGCGTTCCGCGGCAGTGCTTCGCCTGGAAGGCCGGAGGCTGCGAAAGGCCATCGAAGTGCTCAACGCGCGCCTTCAGGACCGCGCCTGCCTCCTGCGCCGCGGCTTCAGTGCAGCCGATGTCAGCGTCGGTTACAGCGTGCACCTGGCGCATCGGTTCATCGCGATCGAGGAATTTCCCGCTGTCGCGAGCTACTACGCAAAGCTGCAGGCAAGGCGGGCATTTCGCGCCGCCTTGCCGAAGGACTGGGAGAGACCACTGACTTGGTTGCAGCCCTTCGTACCGCCTGCAAGCGCTGGCGGCTGATTCTCGAGCATTGAGGGGTCCCGAGGGCACCGCAGGGCCAAAGGCGGTGCGCGCCCCGAGGCATGCTCGCCGGGGCAGGAGCTTGCCTGGACCGTGCCTAGACCCTCTTCACAAACCAGAAAGCCGGGGCCTTTTGGCGCCCGCGCTGCGTACGTTGACGCCGGGCGCCCTTACCAAGGGGTCATTTTCGATGAAGTGTGCGATTTCGCCTCGGGCGCGAGGCGCCCTTGCCGCGCGTCGCGCCCGCCGTCGAAGCGGCAGGTCCACCGAGCACGGCAGCAACGGCCCGATCCCATTCGACCACGAAATCGAAGCTGCGCTGCGACCCTACCCATTGCTGCCGGAGGCCGATCATCAGCGCAAGCAATTGACGTGCGGTCGAAGACGGATGCTCGACATGAGGGGCAACGAGTCTCGTGAATAGATCCAGGAACATTTTGTCGAGACGGTGGAAATAATCGTATGCCGGATGGCTCCGTTCCTGAGCTTCCGCCTGCAATACCAGAGCCGGCAAACTAAGCTCCGCGTACTCCATGGCGGAAACCACGATCAGGTGCAGCAGCTCCACCAGGGTGCGCTTGGACGGCTTTCCCTGCTCCAGCTCCCGCTCGGCGGCCCGGGCAAAAGGCTCGATGGCGGCCGTCTCACGCCGCTCGAGCTCCTTGATCATCTGGAGAACGAGCTCCTCTCTCGACCCGAAGTAGTACAGCAGCCCAGCGTTGGACAGTCCGCATCGCTCCGCCAGCTCCTGGATTCTCAGGCCACCGGAGCCGCGCTCGCCGACGAGTTGGATTGCGTGCCCGAGGATCTGGCTGCGGCGAAGCTCGGGATCTTCCCCCAAAACGCGGCGCCTGGCGTTCACGAGTGAGTCTCCTTCAACCGAAATGTTTGTCACTGTACCATAGCACCAACGCCATGCCAAGTGAGATTAAGGATCCGTAGGCGGAGGTGTGGCGGCATGAATACGCCCTTTCCCTCTTTGATCCTTCCGCGTAAATCATGGCGCGCCTGAATGGGCTCACGTCGATGTCGGATCAGCTCGGTCAGGCCGCGGGAGCACAGTCACATGACTTCGATCCGACACAGAACGGAGAGAAACTCCCGACAGCGGCGTGGCGGGGAGGTTGGGGCTTGCTCATTGTCGCGTGAGCGCCCGATCAGGATCAGGTCCGCGCCATTTCCTCGACGAAAGCACTGATCTTCCTCCAAAGAAGGCGGCGTGACGGAGCAAAATTATGCATGTGTGCCATACCCGGAATGATTGAAAGACGAATGTCGCAGCTTGACCGGAACATGGCCACATCCGCCAATGGCTCGGCGGTCACGTCGATCTCCCCATAGCCGAGGAAGACGGGCACACGGACGGATCCGGCCTCCCGGGCGAGCACGCCGGGGAGCAGCAGGTCGGAGGCACAACGTGGAATGGCCCGGCTACGCCAGGGCGCATCCAAGGCCGGGGACATGTCGACCGTGACCAGCGCCTCCGGCTCCTCGGGCCAGTGGAATGTTGCGGCCAGATCGCTATCCTGAAGCGCTGCCGCCAACAGTCTTTCCGGCGGCGCGTTGCGCAGCGGGCGGCGGGCGCCAGGCCGCAGCGCAAGGCGGGTCTGCGTAAAGCTCGAACCGAGCGCCGCGACGGCATCGAAGGTGCCGAATTGTGCCTGTGCCATGACCACGATATGACCGCCCATCGACTGGCCAAGCCCCATGACGATCCCCGGGGAGGCCGGACCACGCTCCGGCGTCAGCGAGCCCTCCCGCAAACCCGCCAGAACCGCCCGCACACCGGCATCGCATCCGGCGGCCATGGACTGCAAGGTAAAGGGGACGGCGGAAGTGAATCGCCGTGCACCATTATCCCCGGGCGGGAAGGCGAGCTGGTCGTCGCCAGGGAGGCTGCTGCCGCCAACCGCCAGAGGGTCCATTGTCACCACGATCATCCCTTCGCCCGCGTGAAACTTCGCCTGGCTGTAGCCCTCCAACCCCGGGCCGCAAAGATCGAAATACCCGCGTGAATAGCCGCCTCCCGGGAAACAGAAGAGCACAGGCGCTCCCGGCGCAAGCGTCTCCGGCAGATAAAGCGTTGCCGCCATTGTCAACGGCTCCGCAGTCAGACTTGTCAGAGACACCGGCACGGATATGTTCATTTCCAAGCTCATGCTATCCATCCTCCAAAAGGACCAGTCTTATCGCCCCCGAAACCACACGGAAGCGTGCCGTCCCGTTTTCGAGCCGATCTTTGCGCTTCCTGCCGAAATGGAAATCTCCGTTCTCGAGCCTGCGGCCGATGTAGGATGTAGCGCGGCTCGGTATCCGTGCCTCACGCGCCGACGCGCTCACCGCGACTGTACTCAGCATCGCGGTCGGATCCGGCGCTGACCGGTTTCTAACATCCCGCCGCAGGAAGGCCGCAGCGCCATCATCACCGGGGTCGGCGGGATTGGCTTCGAAACGGGCTTGGAGCTCGCGCGGGCCGGGGGCGAGGTCATACTGGCTGGGCGGCGCCCTATGGCCTCCGCGTCACGCTTCGCTCACGGTGGCAGCAGCTCGCCTTTTAGCCTCACGGAGCCGGTCAGGACAGCGTCCGTCGCTGAACGGCCGACCATGACGGCGTAGGCGCCGGCCGGAACGCGCCAATCATCATCGGTGGTATCGAAGTCCGCCAGAAAGCGCGGATCGACCGCGACCGAGACGTGTCGGGTTTGTCCTGGGCTCAGTGGCACTTTGGAGAAGCCAAGCAGCCGCTGTAATTTCCGCCCCGTCCGGGACATCAGGTAGACCTGGGGCACCGCTTTGCCGGCCACCTTGCCCGTATTGGTTACGTCAAAACCGACGGTCAGTCGTCGGCCTCCCGCGATCCGCAGATGCGAATAGCGGAAGCTCGTGTAGGAAAGGCCGAAGCCGAACGGGAAGAGCGGCTTGAGATTCTCGTTGAAGAACCAGCGATACCCTACTGCTGCGCCTTCCGAATAATCGACGTCGAACACCGTACCGGCGGATTTCGCAGGTCCCAGACCCTTTGGCTCCTCGACATTGCTGCGCGGTATTACCGGACGGGGATACTGACCGCTGTCTTTGGGAAAGGTGATCGGCAGATGACCGGAAGGGTCGACCTTGCCGTAGAGAACGTCGGCAATCGCCTCGCCCCCGCGCTGCCCCGGATACCAGGCTTCCACCACCGCATCGACTTTGTCGAGCCACGGCATCGTGACCGCACTACCGGTCTCGAGGACGACGATGGTCTTGGGATTCGCGGCACCGACGGCACGAATCAGCTCACCCTGTCCGCTGGGCAGTGAGAGGTCGGGCAAATCCCGACCTTCGGCCGACCACTGCGTCGCAAACACGATGGTCACGTCGGCCCACTTGGCGAGCTTGGCGGCCGCACTCGGATAGATGCCCGGATCGAAGCGGATCTGCGCATCGGGCGCCGCAGCACGTAGCGCGGCCAGCGGCGCCGACGGGTCAAAGATCATCCGCAGGCCTTCGTACGGCCCATCTCCCCCGACGATGGGCACGATGGCCCCTGGCGCGATCGGATAGACCTGCGAAGAGCCCCCTCCCGAGAGCACGCCGACATCGGCGTGGCCGCCAATCACGGCAATGCGCGCGACGGTATGGGATAGGGGCAGCAGTTGGGCATCGTTCTTCAAGAGCACGATGCCGTCTTCGGCTTCGTGCAGCGCCACCTCGGCATCCGCCTCGTAATCGATGGCGGACTTCGTCGCCGGATGATCGATCAGACCCACCGCGAACATGGACCTCACGATGCGATGGGCCATGTCCGTCAGGCGCGCCTCAGACACCGTGCCATCCCTGAGGGCCCGCCTCAGCGGCTTGCCGAAGTAAGCCCTTCTATCCAGAACGGCCGCCGATTCCTGATCGAGCCCGGCATTCGCCGAGTCGACGCTGTGGACAGCGCCCCAATCGGACATCACCCAGCCCTTGAAGTGCCAGTCGCGCTTGAGGACCTCGGTCAACAGGTACCGGTTGCCGCAGGAATACGTGCCGTTGACCAGGTTGTAGGCGCACATGACCGCGCCGGGATCGCCCTTCTCGACCGCGAGCTCGAACGCGAGCAGATCGGACTCGCGCATCGCGCTGTCGCTGATGACCGCATTGGCCCAGCCCCGACCGGTCTCCTGGTCGTTCATCGCAAAATGCTTGACCACGGCCACGACGTGCTGGTCCTGCACGCCGCGAACGTATTGCGCGGCGAGCGTGCCGGTCAACAGCGGATCCTCGCTGAGATACTCGAAATTGCGGCCCCCGCGAGGATCACGCACCAGGTCCATTCCGGGGCCGAGCAATACGTTCAGTCCCTTGTGCCAGGCCTCCCGCGCGACCATGGCGCCGGCCGCATACGCCATTCGGGGATCAAAGCTGGCGCCGAGCGTGAGGCTCGAGGGCAGCGCCGTCGCGACATCGCCGGGCCGCAGCATGCCTCCGAGATTGACGATACCGAGACTGGCATCGGTCTCCTGCAATGCGGGGATCCCCAGCTGCGGGATGCCTGGCACGTAACCGCTCGAGCCGATGACATTGTGCGCCCATTTGGGTGCGGCGAACCGCGTCGGTACATTGGGGCGATAAGGAACCCCGAGCCATCCCCGGACAAGCGACAACTTCTCTGCCTGGGTCATTCGCTTGACGACCATGGAGGCACGCTCACCGGGCGTCAGCTCGCCGTTCCCCCAGGGCTGCGCAGCAAGCGCCGCCGCGGGGGTCCCGGCGAAGACCATCATGCTCGCCAGCAGACACGCCTTGTTGGCCATGGATCTGGACATCAGGCCATCACTCCCATTTGGGTTCAGTGGATTTTACAGCGCATTGCGCCGCGCAATTTGCCCGAGATGGCTCGCGCTCGGCTTCGGCGTGCGCTTGCAAGTCGTTCGATCGACGGCAATGACCGCCGTTTCCAGCCGTACCGGGCCGAGAAGCCCGGAGACGCGCAGCGGCGCATCGGGCTCGTATGTCGGGATCACGGTAAACGTGTACTTTTTCTTCACGCCCGGCTGCTCGTCACCGATCAGCCGATCGACCCAGAGATTGGTCACCGCGATCGCCAGCTCGTTACGGCCCGGCCGGACATCCTTTGTGATGTCGATCCGGAAAGGCGGGGTCCAGAGTATCCCCGCCTCCTTGCCGTTCACGGTCACCCTGGCGAGCTCACGCACCTTGCCCAGGTCGAGCACCACCCGGCATCCCTGCGCCTGAGGCGGGAGTTGGAACGTCTTGGTATAGGTCGCCGTTCCGGAGAAGTACCTCACACCCCGGACCGAACTGACGGCCCATGAGGCAAGGTGCGGCATGACGATGGCGGCCGGCGCGCCTCGATCCGGTTGGAACGACAGATTCCAGGGCCCTTCGAGAGTCAGCAGCGTACGCCGCTGCGGCGCGGGTACATCCAGGGAATCGCCTTGCGCAGGCTTGCGGAACACCACGAAGGCCGAGCCATAGGGCACCAGATGAAGCGGCACGGAGGTGCGGCCGTCGGCGATCTTGAAGCTGACCGGCCGGACGCTTCCCGTCACCGCGTCCCACAGCTCGGGAGCCCGCCCGGCCACCCGGAAGCTCGCCCTCACGCTCTCGACCCGATCCTTGGGATTGGTGACGAAATAGAGGTCCCCGCTCGTGAGCCTGCGGTGAACATAGTGCAGCTCGGTATGCGGCTGCGGCCGGGAGTACTCGAAGTCCGGCTGCAATCCGAGCGCCTCGAGCGCCTTGGACAGCGAGCCGGCGGGGAACACCTTTCCCCTCCCTACCTGCCGCACCGCGGTGCTCCCCGGCGGCCCGAACACCTTCTCGGCAAACATCTGGAACTTCGCGGGATCGTCACGCAGACTTGGCGACCCGACCGGCCGTCGGCCCACCACGGTTGCGCCCTGGCGCACCAGCTCATCGATACGGCGCAGCACATCGAGCGTCATCCACCGGCTGCTGCCACCCAGGTAGAGGATGCGATAGCGCATGCCCGAGTGGGTGACGAGCCGCCCGCCCTCGACGCTCAACTGATGCGTCAGGACGTCGGAGTTGACGAAATCGAACCCGTAGCCGCTCGGGACATCGATCGACTTATCGAAGAACAGCCCGGTGAGCGGCGCCTCCTCGCCATAGAAATAGGCAATGTCGGCCACGTAGCGCCCCTGCTGCAGCAGGTACGAGCAGCGGGCGATGTACCGCAGCCAGGGTCCCGCCTCCCCCGCCCAGGTGTCCAGCCGATTGAAGGCCTGGCCGAAGTAGGCGAGCGTCAGTCCCGGAGGCTCATCGAGCGGCTGCTCCGCCGACTCGTGGATCACGACCCGGTTCACCCCGAGCGCGAATTCCTCATCGACCACGGGCTTGAGCTGCCGCGGGGCGAAGGCCCACGGCTGGTCCCTCGAGTCGAGCGACTCCGCCCCGACGAGATTCTGACCATAGATGTGCGCGACCGAGGCGGCACCGCGGATATCCGCCACATAGCTGGGGAACGGCTTCCCGCCGGCGCGGTACATCCACATCGCCCCCATGGGGATGTCGGTGTACCGGCGCATCTCCATGTCATCACCGAAGGTGGGGCGGCCATTCTCCAGCGCCTCGCCATAGACCTTGAGGCCCCGGGCGTGCGCGACGCGCGCGATCTCCCCGTAATGATTGCGGGCGAGCAGCTCGTTGATAGTACGGCGGAAGTCCCAGAGGAATTTGTCACTCTGCGCGGGGCTTGCGACCACGACCCCCGTCAGCGCGGGAAGCCATGGCAAGGGGTCGTAGCCCCGCAGCTTCCTGAAGTCCGCGAGGATCTTCGGCGTCCAGTTCTGCATGCCGACTTCGGTCGAGTCATTCGTGAATGACGTGAGGCTGTTGGGACCGAAAGGCCCGGTGACCGCCTGAAAGAGATTGAGGTAATGCTCCATGTACGCCTTGACGTCCCGGCGGCTCAGCTTGTCGACCTCGAGACCGGTTGCCGCAGGCGGGGCGGGGTGATTGGTGGCTCCCTCGAGCGAATAGCCCATGCGCAGCACCACCCACCGACCGGGCGGCGGTGTCCAGTCGAGCGCGCCGTCCGGTCTCATGCGGCCGGTGAGGTTCACCACCTCATGCGGGCTCACCGCCGTGCCCGGCGCCGCCGGCGTGCGGGAGGCAATGGCATAGTAATCCGGCACGATGCGGAAATACGCCTTGGCCTCGAACTGGTTGACCGTCGCCCGGGCATGCAGCACGAGCTCATGCAGTTGGAATGCCGGCGGCGCCCTGGCATGTGATTCGAACGCTGCGAACATCGCCTCCACCGGAATCGCACCAGGCGCATGACGCGCGGAAAATCCCCCCGGTATCCGCAGTG
>JAKBCR010000165.1 GCA_021807675.1 Pseudomonadota bacterium | reverse complement strand
CAGTCCACCGTACTCCTGAGTCAGATCGAAGCGCCGTCTCGGCAACAGCTCATCAAGCCTTTCATTGGCGAGCTTGCGAATGAGCTCCTCGAGCGAGGCAACGGCTCGAGGCCGGAAGGGCGCCATATGCGCCTGCCGCAGGATCTCGAAATGAGGCGAGCCGAGCAGAGTGCCAATCGGCACGGGATCGAGCGGCAACTCCTGCGCTTTTCCATCGTTGTGCTGCAGCAATCTCTCGGGATTAGGCAGGGTGGTGTCGGTGGCGATGAAGGTGTTGTCGCCGATCGAGAGGATGTCGAGGATGTCCTGGAAGCGGGATATCACCCAGGTGTCGTACTTCTCCAGATACAGGACGGGCGAGCGCTCGCGAAGCACCTTGTAGAAGGGCAGCGGATTCGCCATGACCTCCCTGGAGAACGGATCGTATTCTATGCCTTCGGCTTTCATGTTCCCCCGACCTGCTCTGTCAGCCCGTCAGCAAAGTCTCATCGCAAGCCGCCGCGCTTCGGGCTCGGATGTCGATCGTCTTCGCTCCGATCGCATATTGGTACAGCGAGATTGATTGTGAGGCACTCAGTATACTCGCGATACTGAGTGTGTCACTATGTGCCCTCGCGCACTCTTCTCCGACCACCTTCGTGGAGAGCGGTCCGGGCCCGAATTGCGCCGGAGTCACTTCCTGGATTTCACCACCCGGGGTGTGTCAGGAGAGCACTGACGGCCTCGAGCCCGGACCAGCCTCGCCCTCGAGCGCGCGATCGGGGGGGACTGTCACCGGGCTTCGCCGGCTACTGACCGGTGCCGGCCGGGCGGTGCTTGCTGCGCATCGGCGCCGCGGCCGTTGGCTCAGCCTGCGCTCGAGAAAAGCGAGCTCCAGAGGATTTCCACGAACTCATCGAGCATTTTGGTGGCGGTGGCATCGCGCCCCTGGATGTTCACCAGGTAGAAGAGCCGGTCCATCAGAAGGTACATCAGCACGAGCCGGCTCTGCAGCCTGTCCCGCGCCTTGCCCTCGGGCAGGGAGCGCAGCAGCTCCATCGACTCGGTGAGCCGGTAGGTCACCGGCACCACCTCCGCGGCGAGCTTGGGGTCCGCGGCGGTCGCCTCCCAGTAGGCGTTGCACAGCACGTGCACGTGGTGCCACATCTGCCCATACTGCTCGATCCAGGCGCGCACCGCCTGGCGGGTGGGGCGCTTGATCTCATCGAGCGCATCGAGATGCTTTTTCACCTCGACGTTGATCCGATCCTGCAGGAGCCGCGCGATGTCCGCCTTGCTGGTGAAGTAGCGGTAGAAGGTCGTCGCCGTGGTCCCGGCGGCGCGGGCGATCTCCCCGACGCTGGTGGAGCGATAGCCGTGCTCGGTGAAAAGCTGCACCGCCGCGGAGATCAGCCGCTCGCGCGTCAGGCGCTTGTGCTCATCGCGCAGCGATTGGACCCGGGGCTGCTCTGCCTTGACGGCCTCGACGGTATTCGTTCTGCTCACCATGCGTTACGGCTCGGGTGCGGGCGACCCTCTTGAGTGACGTTATGGCTCGACCGGGCCCGCCCCGGCCTTCCTGGGTGCCTCGGTAGCCTACCAGAAAGGCCGGTGAGACAACGAGATGTTGCGCGCTATAGCGCAAAGAGTTAGCGTGACACGCAAGTGATAGGCCTGCCATGTCGCAGCCTGCTGCGCTCCTCGGGCGCAGGCGCGGGAGGGGGAAGATGACTGACTCGAGTCCGTACGATCTGATCGTCGTCGGCAGCGGCGGCGGGGGTCTGTGCGCCGCGCTCACCGCGGCCGCTTCGGGTGCCAGCGTGCTCGTGCTGGAGAAGACCGCGCAGCTTGGCGGCTCGACGGCGATGTCGGGCGGAGTGCTGTGGATCCCGGACAGCCAGCCGGCCGAGCGCGCTGGAGCGGCGGACTCCTTCGAGGAGGGCATGCGCTATTTCGAGTCGGTCGTGGGCGATGCGGGGCCCGCATCGAGCCTCGCCCGGCGCGAGGCCTTCATCAAGAAGGGCCGGGAGCTGCTCGCCTTTCTCGAGAGCGAGGGAGTGGGGTTTCAGTTCTGCGAGGGCTACTCCGATTACTACGACGAGCGGCCCGGCGGCAAGGCGCGCGGGCGGGTGCTGAAAGCCCCGATGCTGCCCTCGGGGGAGCTGAAGGACTGGTATCCGAAGCTGCGGCAGTTTGGCGGCTGGGCGCTGCCGGTCAACACCGATGAGTTCCACTCCCTGACGCTCGTCAAGCGCACCTGGGGCGGGAAGATGACGGCGCTGCGCCTCTCCGGGCGGATGCTGCGCGAGCGGCTGACCCGCCAGCGGCTGCTCTGTCGCGGGGCGGCGGTGCAGGGTCGGATGCTGCTCGCGGCGCTGCGGCGCAACGTCCCGCTGTGGACGGACGCTGCGGTTGAGGATTTCGTGCTGGAGGGCGGCCAGGTGCGCGGGGTGCAGGTCCGCCATGCGAGCGGCAGGCGTGAGGAGCTGCGCGCGCGCTACGGTGTCGTGGTCGATCCGGGCGGCTTTGCACGCAACCCCGAGATGCGCAAGCGCTTCCACCCCCAGCCCTCCCTCCCCTCCTGGAGCGCGAGCAACCCCGGCGATACCGGGGAGATTCTCGAGAAGGTGATGGCCCTCGGGGCCGCCACCGACATGCTCGATGAGGCGATCTGGATTCCGATCTCCGTTCTGCCCGATGGCACCATCGGCGGCTTTCACAACCCGCACGATCAGGCCAAGCCCTTCAGCATCATGGTGGATGCGAAGGGACAGCGCTTCGTCAACGAGGCCTCCTCCTACATGGAGGTGGGCCAGGCGATGTATCGGGCGGGCGTGCCGGCCTGGGCCATTCTCGAGAGCCGTCACCGTCGCTACTACTCCTGGGGCTCCACGCCCCCGGGCAAGACTCCCCCCGAGTGGCAGAGCTCAGGCTACATGCGCTCGGCCGACTCCCTCGATGCCCTGGCACGCGCCTGCGGCATCGATGCGGCGGGGCTCGCCGAGACGGTCTCGCGCTTCAACGGCTACGCCCGCTCGGGGCGGGATGAGCAGTTCTCCCGCGGCGCGCGCGCTTACGATCGCTACTATGCCGACAGCTCCCACGGCCCCAATCCGGGGCTCGGCGCCATCGAGCGTCCCCCTTTCTACGCGGTGCAGATCTATCCTGGGGATGTGGGCACTTTCGGCGGCTTGATGACCGATGAGCACGGCTGCGTGCTGCGCCCGGATGCCTCGCGCATCGAAGGGCTCTACGCCACCGGTAACTGCACCGCCTCGGTGATGGGGCGGACCTACCCCGGGGCGGGCGCGAGCATCGCCGCCTCCTTCATCTTCGGCTACACCGCGGTGAAAAACGCCCTCGCAATCGCCTCCCGCTCCGCTCCCCCATCATCGACGCGAGCCCAGGGCACCGCGCCCGCTCACTCCAAGTAATCGAGGTACTGAACATGGCCACTGTCAGACAGGATCTTTCGCCACCGGGTGCGAAGAGCGCGAGCGCAGCGGAGTTCATGCTGCCGAAGACGCTCTACCTCTCCCGGGAAGTCGCGGAGCTCGAGAAGCGGCATCTCTGGCCGCGGGTCTGGCAAGTCGTCGGGCGGGTCGAAGAGCTGCCCGCGGTGGGCAGCTATGTGACTTACGACAATCTCGATGAGTCGATCTTCGTCATCCGCACGGCGACGGATAAGCTGCAAGCCTTCCACAATGTCTGCAGCCACCGTGGCCGTAGGCTCCTCGACGGCTCTGGCAAGACTCAGCAGATCGCCTGCCGCTTTCACGGCTGGCGCTACAACATCGACGGTCGCATCCAGACCGTCGTCGAGCGCGGAGATTGGGCCGGCTGCCCGCACATGAGCGATGCGGACCTCTCACTCAAGAGCGTCCGGGTCGACACCTGGCAGGGCTGGGTGTTCATCAATCTCGACCCGAATGCGCCGCCTCTCGCGAAGTATCTCTCCCCCGTGCCCGAGCGGGTCGACCCGTACGAGTTCGAGAAGTGGCGCTACCGCTGGCACAAAGCGGTCATCGTCCAGTGCAACTGGAAGGTGGCGGTGGAAGCCTTCAATGAGTTCTACCACGTGACGGCCACCCACGCTCAGCTGCAGCAATACCAGGACGACATCTCCCGCTGCGAGCTGCACGGCGATCATTCGATGATGAATTATCCGCCGGAGCTCAATCGGATGTGGGGAGCACCCGCGGCGCGCACCGGGATGCCCGTGCCCAAGGACATGCGACCGCAGCTCGTTGCAGGCGTCGACGAGTTCGAGAGAACGCTGAAGGCCCTGTGGTCACCGCGGGCCGTGGCGGCAACCCACCGACTGATGACCGAGCTGCCGCCGGACACGCCGCACGAGGTGGCACTGGGCAAGATGATGCAGTACTGGAAGGAGGCCGCTGACGCCGAGGGGGCGGGCTGGCCGACCATCACCCCGGAGCAGGTCGCGAAGGCCGGCTACGACTGGCAAGTCTTTCCCAATTTCATCTTCCTGATGAACTTCGATGCGGGCCTCTTCTACCGCATCCGTCCCAACGGCGATGATCCGGGCTCCTGCATCTTCGACATCTGGTCGCTCGTGCGCTACGTCCCGGGTGCGGAGCCGGAGATCAAGCATGAGTTCTACGAGCGCTGGCAGGACTGCGAGCTCGGGCTGATCCTCACTCAGGATTTCCTCAACATGGAGCATGTCCAGCGCGGCCTGAAGTCCTCTGGCTTCACCCACGCCAGGGCCAACCCCCTGCAGGAATCGCCGATCATCAACTTCCATCGTGCCGTCCGCAAATACCTCGGTATCAAGGAAGGCGAAGAGCTCGGTTGACCATTGCGGGGCGGCTTCGCTCTACGCGCCCCGCAGCACGTGCACATCATCCCGGGCAGAGACAATATGCTTCCGATCAGCACACTGCGTAGTCCCGAGTGTCCGAGCGCCGAGGTGATCCAGCGTCTCGGCAGCAAAGTCTGGATGGCCGATCCCAGGACGAGCGCGAGCACCAACGCCTTCCAGGTCGCCTCGCCATAGGCAACCGCGTAGTCCCGCGCCGACTGTAGTGACGCCGGGGGCGGCTGGTCGGCCCGACCCGTCAGCATCGAGCTGCCCAAGGAGTGAGTCGCGTATGCGGTGACGCCCTTGTGGTAGTAGGGCACTCACTTGACGTGGGCCAGCCCGACGGCGGCCACCGACAGCACGATCATCCAGCTGGCAGTCGGGTTGAGCGCACGACCGCGGCCGGAAGTCAGCGTCTGACCCGTCATGAGATGTCCTGCCGTTGCTTCTGATGCAATCGGGCGAGCGCGTGCGATCAACCCTTCAGGCGCATTCTGCCCATGAAATCCCGCTTCCCGATCTGCACACCCTTCCAGCGAAGGATGTCGTAGGCCGTGGCCGCGTGAAAATAGAAGTTGGGCACGGAGAAGGACAGGAGGAAGTCCTCGGCGGCGAACTCCAACCGGCGGTTGCCTGCCTCGAAGCGCATGTCGCGTCCCACGAAGGACTCGACCTCGGACGGCTCGATCGTCTCGAGGGCGGACAGGGCCGCCGCGACCCTGCCCTCGAGAGCGGCGAACGTATCGGGCGGCGGAGTCATGTCCGGAGAGAACACCCCCCGCCGAACGCCCTCGATGGCGCCGAGAGAATGCACCGCCGTCGACTTCACCTGATAGGCGAAGGGCAGCATGTCCGAGGCGAGGCGAGCCTGAATGATCTCCGGCGCTTCGATTCCCTTCTCGGCACAGAACGCCTGAGCCTTGTGCAGCAGCCCGGAGACGGCTCCGAGGATCTGGCGATACGAAGGGATCGTCGCGGCGTAGAGCGATAGGGACATGGCTTGCCTCCTCCGATGGGGAAGCCCAATGGTAACCGCGGCGCGCGCGCCTCGCAGCTCGATCCGGCTGCGCTGCCGATCGGGTCCGAAGCGGCGTCATGGGAGGCCGGTCGAGGGCGAGCGAAGGGCTATCGCCGATTCGGCTTCGAGACCGGCGGACTCACCGCCTGAGGCATCGGGAGGCCCTCCGGCGTGGAGGCCACCTGGTGAGTCATCACGATGATGCTGATGCGTCGGTTGACGGGGCTGAAAGGATCGGAGCGATCGAACGGGGCAGAATCCGCAAGGGCTACGATCCGCCCTATCTTGTCCTCGGGGAGCCCCGAAGCGACGAGCACACGGCGCGCGGCGTTGGCCCGATCGGCCGACAGCTCCCAGTTGGTGTAGTTCGGTGACCCGGAATAGGGTGTCGCATCCGTGTGCCCCGTGATGCTGATGAGGTTGGGTACCGAGGCAAGATAGGGAGCCAGCTTGCGAAGGATGGCGACCGTGTAGTCCTTGAGCTTCGCACTGCCGACGTCGAACATGGGCCGGCTCTGCGAATCGACGATCTGGATCCGCAGGCCCTCCGGCATGATGTCGATCAGCAATTGATCCTTGAAGGGCTTGAGCGCCTGGCTCTTGGAGATGGCCTCGCGGAGCTGATTTTTCAGCGCCTCGAGTCGCTTACGCTCCATTGCCTGTGGTGAGATCGGCTGGCCGGTGCGGGTCGTAGAGGGCTCCGTGCCCGCGCTCTGCGGGCCCGCCCCGATCTGGGTCGGCAGGCCTAGGACGCTGGTGCGCGGGGCATCGAGGCCACCACCCAGGTTGATGGGGCTCGTGCTCGCGCCGCCCGGCCCATCCTGTCCCGGCGCGGGACGGACGCTCTTGCCCTGCTCCATGCTCGGATTCTTGAAATACTGGAAAATCGCCGCCCGCTGCGGCTTCGACACGGACGCGACGAGCCACATCACGAGAAAAAAAGCCATCATCGCGGTCACGAAATCAGCGTAGGCAATCTTCCATGCCCCGCCGTGATGGCCGCCCGCGGCGCGCCGATACCGCTTGACGATGATCAGCGGCTGCGGGTCATCCGATGGCTGTGACTTGCCTGCCATGACGTGCGCCTCAGGCGGCTGCCTTCGCCTTCAGATGCGATTCCAGATCGCCGAAGGAGGGACGCACATCCGCAAACAGGAGCTTGCGTGCGAACTCGATCGCCACGGTGGGCGGATAGCCGCGCAGGTTGGCGACGAGCGCCATCTTCACGAGCTCGAACGCCTTGCCCTCCTCGGTGGCGCGGCTCTCCATGGCCGAGGCGATCGGACCGACGAATCCGTAAGACACCAGGATGCCGAGAAAAGTGCCGACGAGCGCACCGGCGACATTGCGCCCGATCGTCGCCGTGTCGGCGCCCTCGAGGGACGCCATGGTGTTGACGATACCGAGCACCGCGGCGACGATTCCGAATCCCGGAAGCGCATCGGCGACCTTCTGTACCGCGTGGGCCGGCTCGTGCGCGTCCCGATGGTGTGTCTCGAGCTCATACTCGAGCAGGCTCTCGAGCTCGTGCGGATTCATGTTCCCGCCCGCCATCAGGCGCAGGCAGTCCGTGATGAACTCCATCAGGTGATGGTCGGCGAGGATGCTCGGGTACCTCTTGAAGAGCGCGCTCTCGCCCGGCTTCTCGATATCGCCTTCGATCCCGAGCAGGCCGGTCTTGCGAATCTTCTGCAGCACATCGTGCAGGAGCTTCAGCAGCGTGACGTAGTCCTCGCGCTGGTAGCGGGGACCCTTGAGGAGGGCCAGGGCGCCCGCGAACGAGGCCTTCACGACCTTCAGCGGATTGCTGATGAGGAAGGCGCCGAGCGCGCTGCCGCAAATGATGAGCGCCTCGGTGGGATGCCAGAGAAGCAGCAGGTGTCCGCCGGCAATCAGGAACCCGGCGAGGACACATCCCAACACTACGACAGAGCCGACGATCTGGAGCATCGCGGCAGCATATTGTTTCCGCGCCGAGGTGCGTTGAACCGCTTCGCGCTTTTCGCGGATCGGATGTCCGAAGGGAGGGTTGCGCGCCGGCTCGAGTGCAGCCGGCACCGGACGCTACGTGCCTATGCGATTGCGGAATGCGGCGCGTGGACCCCACGGGGACACGCCCTGGTGCGCCATGACTCCCTTGGCGGCACGCCCGACTATCTGGCCGCAGCGGCCAGTCGGACCGTCTCCAACCTCGCGAGCGTGGCATGGTCGAGGATGGATCGAGCCTTGCCCGCCGCCATGCCGCCGCCCCTACGTACAAGTCCGGACCGCCTGCCGCTGCGCTCGGGGGGTCGCCCTCGATGAGAGGCTCGGCCGGACAGGAGGCCTGCCCGGCCGAGCCGCCGCTCAGCGGCCGATGAGGTGTTCGATCCGATACCGCGGCTTCAGAAGCTCGCGGTGATCTCGCCCCCGATGACGCGCGGATCGCCCCAGATGTACTGGTTGCCGACGCCCGTGGACGTTCCCTGCGTGAAGTACGCCCTGTTGAACAGGTTGTTGGCGTAGACCGCGACCCCGTACTTGCCATCGGAGGTCTGCAATCCCACTCGAAGATTGGTTATCCAATAGGCGGGAGTTCCCGGCTCGGGGAGCGTGGGCGTCCCGGGCCCAAACGGTTGCCCCGCAGCCGGACCGAAGACGAGGCTGCTGGTGTAGCTCTCCAGCAGGTTGCCGACCAGGTCCAGACGGTCGGTGATGGGCTCGTCCAGGTTGGCGGTGAGACCCAGCTGCCACTTCGGCGAGTTGGTCATCGTCGTATTGTCCAGATTGAAGTTCGCCAGCACCGGGTTGTTCTGGATGGCGAACTGCAGGTACTTGGCGTTCAAGTACCCCGCATTGACTCCGAGGGTGAGTCCGCGGGCGACCAGCGCGTCGAAAGTCTCCTCCCAGCCGTAGGTCCTCGCCTTCCCGGCGTTGACGATCGCCAGCACGATCTGCGACTCGTACGCCGGCTGGGCATGCGCCGAGACCTGCAGGTTCGTGTAGTTGTTGTAGAAGATGTCCGTCGTGAAATGGGCCCGATCGTGCCACAGCGTGTTGCGATAGCCGATCTCGTAGGTGTCCACGTGCTCCGGCCCGAACACGCTGCCTTCGCTCGACAGCGGGAAGGCAGTCGGCGAGGCCACGGGATTCACGCCGCCGGCCTTGAAGCCGCGGGCCCAACGGGCATACACGTTCCCGGCGCCGAGCTTGTAGGAGAGGGTCGCCGAGGGAGTGAAGGCGGTCTCCACGGTCGATGCGCCCGCCACCACCGGCTGCGCGAATTTCGTGTCGTTGGTCTCACGCAGATAGCGGCCCGAGACGGTCAGGTTCAGCTGCCTGGTGAAGTCGTAGCCGAGCTGCGCATAGACGGACCAGTCGTGCACCGAGGTCACCACATGGGCAGCCCCCGGGTTCGGTGCGAGGGCGAGAGTGTAGGTCGTCGTGTTGCCGGTGAAGATGTCTCTCAGGAAGGTCGCGCCGCCGAGATAGTGGAACGGTCCCGAGCCCCTCGAAACCGCGCGCAGCTCCTGATAGAAGAAGTGCTTGAAATTGTGCACCGCCACCGAAATGATCGGCACCGTGTCGCCACCGAGCTCGGTGTAGAAGAACGTCTGCTGGTAGCGATAGGCCGAGATGGAGGTCAGTGCGACCGTCGGCAAATCCCACACCATCGTGGCCGACTCGCCATAGTCGATGAGATGGACGAAAGTCGGCTCGCCGACCGACTCCGTGAAGCTCTCGCCGGGCTTCTGCAGGAAGCCGGGCGGCAGTTGGGCGTTGGCACCGAAGGCACCCAGAATTCCCGTGAGGAGAATCTGGTTGAAGGCGGGCACGCCGGAGTAGAGCTGGCCGCCGCTGTTGCCGGTCTGTAGCGTGTAATCTCCGGCAAGGGTCACCCTGAAGTTGTCGACCGGCTTGATCAGGAGCTTCGCATCGGCCGCGGTGAGACCGATCGAGTTATCACCCCTGGGAGGATGTAAGACGGAATCCAAGGTGGCGGCGGTCTGCTGCGCGGTACCCAGCGCTGACCCGCCCGGAAACATCGCAGCCGTGTAGGGAGCCGGATTCCTCGACACGTTGCGGATGTAGGGGTCGTGCGACTCGCGCTCGACGGACATGTTGAAGGCCATCTTGTCGTTGATCGGGAGGTTCAGGTAGGCAGCCACGCGAATCGTGTTGAACGATGCATAATCGAACAGCGCATTGCCTTTGAACTTATCGACGTCGGGCTGGCGGGTAATGATGTTCACCACGCCGCCGGTCGCATTGCGGCCGTAGAGGCCGCCCTGGGCTCCTTTCAGCACCTCGATGCGCTTGACGTCGATCAACTGGTCGACCATCGAGCCGTAGATGCGCGGGAC
>JAKBCR010000164.1 GCA_021807675.1 Pseudomonadota bacterium | reverse complement strand
GATCAGACGGTCCTTGAGGCCGCTCAGTCCGATCCCGCCGGCTTCATCCGCGGCCTCGACCGGGCCATCATCGACGAAATCCAGCGCGCCCCTGACCTGCTGCTGGCCATCAAGAAGACGGTCGACGAGGACTATCGGCCGGGTCGCTTCCTGCTGACCGGCTCGGCGAATGTCCTGACCTTGCCGCGAGTCGCCGACAGCCTGGCCGGTCGGATGGAGACCATCCAGATGCTGCCGCTCGCAAGGGCTGAGATCGAAGGCCGGACACCGACTTTCCTGGAGCATCTCTTCGCGGGAAAGCTTCGGAGCCAGCGGGAGGCAATCCTTGGCGACGACCTGACCCAGCTTGTCCTGCTCGGCGGTTTCCCCGAAGCGATCAGCCGCGACAGCGAGCGCCGGCGGCAGGACTGGTCGAGATCCTATCTCACGTCGGTCCTCACGCGCGATCTGCGGGATATCGCTGACGTTGAGAAGCTGACGGAACTCCCGAAATTCGTAAGGCTGCTGGCCGAGCATTCCGGCCAGTTGGTCAACTATTCGCAGTTCGGCGCCGGCATTAACGTCAGCCACAAGACGGGGCAGCGCTATGTCGGGCTGCTTGAGCAGGTGTTCTTGATCGCAACGGTGCAACCATGGTTCACCAATGCCCTGAAGCGCATCGTCAAGACGCCGAAGCTGCACTTCCTCGATTCTGGCCTGCTTGCCACTGTGCGCGGTCTTTCCTTCGACAGGGTCAAGGCGGATCGCAGCACGTTCGGCGCGCTGCTCGAAAGCTTCGTCTTCGCGGAGATTCTGAAGCTGATGACAGCCTCGGACCTGCGGCTGACGCCTTATCATTTTCGGGATCGGGACGGGCGCGAGGTGGACATCGTGCTGGAGCGCGACGACGGCATGATCGCAGGCATCGAGGTCAAGGCGAGCGCGACGGTCAAAGCTGGGGATTTCGGCGGCCTGCGGGCCTTGGCCGAGGCCTGCGGTGACCGCTTTGCTTTTGGCGTCGTCCTCTATGACAGCACAGATGTTGTGCCATTCGGTGACGGGCTGGCAGCAGCGCCGCTGTCGAGTCTTTGGAATGGAGAGGCGCGAAGGAGCTAGAACAACATGTACCCTACCGTATTTGGGCGATCAGCGCCTCGGCAAGGGCTTGTGGTGTACGGCCGGTGATATCGAGCGGGCGGTGTTCCTGACGCATGATGCCGACGAGAAGGCACGCTGCGAAGAACCAGAACCGCGAGCCTGGCGGAAGGTTGAAGCCGGCGACGATCGCCTGGATCCGATCTGACAACGGCGGGTATTCGGAGTTTCCCCACTGCGCCGCTGTAGGTGTGATGGCATGGATGACGGTGGCAGCCAGCGCCAGACCCATCGCGCGCTTTTGACTGACCTCTTCATATGTGTGGCCATGGGCTTGAGCGTACGCAGCCAGTTTCGCGGTCATGAAATCGCGGGCCCAGACGTCGCATGCGAGTTCTTCCTCGGGCAGCGTATCCGGCTGGGCTTTTTCGGCGAGGAGCTTCACGTGGCTGAATTCGTGAAGCAGTGCGAAGGCGAGCGCGAGCGCGGTCAGGTCGAACGCCACCTTGTCTTGTGGATCGGCGAGCTGGTCACGGTCGGCCTGAGGCTGTGGGACGTCGGGTGGCCACGCGATTTCGTCCGTTGAGGTGGCAGATATCAGAGAAGCCGCCGCCTGAAGGCGTTCCTTGTAATCGCGTTCGAACGTCGTTAGCTCTCCATCAATCTGGAGCGCTTGGCTGATTGTCAGACCCGATTGCATGGTGATCGCCAGCGCTGGCGAATACACTTCAATGGACCTCCAAGCGCTAAATCCGACGAGCCAGAACAGGTCGATAGTCTTCGTATCGAACCGGATGCGGTGCCGGTTCGCATTCATCGTCGTCCCGGCGGCGCTTGCTGCGACTTCCACAGCAGGCGCGTATTCGCTCCAGAGTGAGCTGATTTCATTGGCTCGCTCAGGGACGGCGCCTCGAAGCAGGTGAAGAAGGATTATTAGGTCGCTGGGCTCCTCGGTCATCGGACTACGCTGGCCCCTGAAATCCGCGTCTTTGGATGGCTGTGAGAACCTTGTGATTGATGTCCCGACGTTTGCTTAGCTGTGCTGACGTCAGGTTCCTGAGACGCATCGTGTTCTGACAGAAATTGTATTCCCATTCATTGAGCACGCGACGCTCGTAAAAAAAGGCGATTGCGTCTGCGTTCAAGCTCTTATCCGGGTCCTTCCGTATTCGCTTGATGGCGGTGAAGATCAAATCGGATCGCAACCCGAGAAACCGCTTCACACAGATATTGCCGACCTCGGTCGACTGGCCGGTGACGCGGTTGTGGATCGAGCAGACTTCCATGATCGGAAAGTGCCCGCACGGGCAGGTCTCGGGCTCGTCGGCCTCGTGGATGCCGACCAGACTCCATTCCTTCACGGCCACCTCCCAGGCGCCGGCGTGGCTGAGGGGGAGAATGTGCTTCTTGAGTTGCTGAAAATTGTAGCCGTCGCCCATCAGTGTCCCCTCTTACAGCCGGCGAAGCTCCTCCAAATCGTCCGACGTCTGCTTCAAGATGGCCTGGTAGCAGGCATCACAAACGCGCCGCTCGTTGGTGAAAGCGCCGCCAAGCTTCGGGATGGCGACGCAGGACGTCCCAGCGGCGATCTCGTCGTCGCAGCGATAGCATTCCGAGCGGCGCTGCACGTCCACACGCACCGGACGGCCGTTGGTCCCGCCGATCAGCGAGGGGACCCGCCCCTTAGGGGTTTTCTTTGTCATGGTCGGCCTTTGCCTTTCGGACCCGCCTAGCCAGCGCCTGCAGAAGGTCTTCGAGATTGTCCAAGACCGATCTGAATTCCTCGATCGAGGCGGCCTGCCGGTCCTTGCCCAGGCGCTTGTTGATTTCGTGATTCACCATGGTCAGCGCCGCGATGAAGTTCGATCGCCCGCTGAGCTTCAGCGACCTGTACTTGTAGATCAGCTCGGTTCCGGCGGGTGTCAGCTCGACATGATTGAGGACCACGGTCGCGAGACGTTTGGCCTCTTCGTTCAAGCGCTTGCGCGCCTCTTCCCATTCGCGCTGCGGCTGAACCGCGAAGGACGCCGTCGGCGCAAGCTTTCGGACCGACGCCTTCTGGGCTGCCCGCACCATCTCCTCGACCTTGCTGTCGTCGAGGCCGAGAAGCTTGAACCGCTCGCGCAGGTCATCGACGATCTGCTGGTCTTCGTGGCTGGTGAAATCCTCTTCCCATAGGGAATCGACGATTTCATCGTGGACCACCACCAGCTCGCCGGCGCGTAAACGCGTCATGCCGTCGAGGACGGCCTGCGGCGGTTCGGGTTCTTCGCCGCCGATGACCTTGTCCCAGAACGCCTTGTCGTCGTTCTCGAAATCCTTGAACTCCTGGAACCGGGCGTCGAGGTTCATGCCGAGGTGCGTCACGATATGCCCGAGACTGTCGGGATGACCCGGGCTGTTCTGGACCACCACGCGCATGATCCGGCCGACGAACTGAAGGTAGGGACCAAGCGACCTGAATGGCCGGAAGATCGCCGCGACGCTGAGCTTCGGATGGTCGAAACCTTCGCCGAGCATCTGAACCTGGATGATGCAGTCGAGCGTGCCGTTGCGCAGGGCCGCGAGGATCGCGGCCTGTTCGTCCTCGCGCTGCTTGCTGTGGATGACCTCCGCGGTGAAACCGCGTTCGCGATAGAGCGAGCTGATTTGCCGGGCGTGGTTGATGGAGCAGGCGACGGCGATGAGTTGATGCTGGGTGCCGGTTTGCCGGAGCTGTTCGAGGCGCTCGAGGCTGGTGTCGACGATATGCTGATTGCACACCGATGCCAGCGCGACGCCGCGGCTGAACCAGTCCTCGTCTTTGAGCTTCACGACCTCTTCGAGCGAATAGGTGCGGCCGCGCTCGTCGGCGAAGCCAAGCTCGATAGTCGACGGCGCGACATAGGTCGACTTCAGGCGCTTGATGTAGCCCTTCAGGGTCGCGTTGCGGAACGGGTAGCGATAGACGAGCTCGCCATCGAGCTCCTGCCGGTCACTGCGGAACGGCGTGGCGGTGAGCAGGATGACCTTCGCGTTGGAGAAACGGTCGATCACGCGCTGCCAACTGGCGGCGGCGCTGTGGTGGGCCTCATCCACGATAATCATGTCGAAGAAGTCGTCTGGGAACTGGTTCAGCCACTTATCGACGTCCGTGGCGAGCTGCTGGACGTTGGTGATGACGACATGCGATCGGGTCGCGACGGTGATGTTGCCGGTATCGAGCGTGGTCGCCAGAGGTCCGGAGATCATCTGGTCCGCGGTGAGCACAGCCGCCTTTCGCCAGAAGCACTTCTGGCGATTGGTGACGTCCATCGCCTCATAGAGCCCCTGCTTGATGGTCAGGTTGGGCGCGATGACCAGGACGCGGCCTTCTGCGAGGCCGAGGGGCAGCAACGATGCGAGTCCGGTTTTGCCGCAGCCAACCGGGATCTGCAGGATCGCCTTGTTCTTGCCGGCCCGGAAGAATTCGTAGGTCCTCAGATATCCTTCGCGCTGGGGATCGCGGAGCTCGTCATTGCCCTCGATCTTGAATTCGATGTCGGTAAAGAAGGATTGCACGGGCCGATGCCCACGCATCCAAGCGTCCAGGCCCGCCTTTTCGAAGATCCACTTCTTTCCCAACTTGCGGGCTGGAATCGTGCTCTCCCGAGCCATTCCGTAAAGCACGGTTTTGCCGACACCGATGTATGCGGCAGTTTCTTCGAGAGAGAGCCAGTTTTCTTCAAGAGCAAGCATGATCCACCGTCATTTGATGCCATATGATAGCAAATGACAGATAGGAGGGCAAGGCGCTTGGAAGGCGGGCCAAGCCCCGGCAAGCTCGGAAGAACGACAGCCACCTTCGAGCCAGTTGTTCTTGAAATACATTCAATCCCACCCCAACTCTGTGACCGTGACGCTGTTATAGGTCTAGCCATGGAACAAGCGGCTGCAGTGCGGGCGATCGCACAGGAATTGAATGGCGATGAGCGCAGTGGGCGTAGCACACGTCTCGCCCGTCTCATGGGCGCGTCCGTCGCGACCATTCGATCTTGGGGCGCATCCGGCGCCAGCGAGGAGCGCAAACGCGCCATGACGCCGACATCGCGGCGTTTGCTTTTCGTGCTGCTGGTTCTGCAGCGTGACGGCCATAACCTGGACGCGATCCGCTCGGCGGCCAGGCGGCTGGAACGCGAATATCTTGAGGAGGACGCGTGATGGCGCGCAAACCCGTGCCGGCGCCGGCCCGGCCAGTCGACGACGATCCTGCGGCGCCACGCTTCACGCGGGTCGTCGCCGTGATCGTCGGCCTTGAGAATTATCGCAAGCCCAAGAGCGGCGATGCGTTGCCGTCGGTGGCGTATGCGCACGCCGATGCCGACGCGGTGAGCGAGGCGGTGCAGGAGATCTTCAAGAATCTGCCGGCCAGCGATGTCGAGATCGAGGTGATGACCGACGCCGATGCGAGCCTCGTCGCGGTTCAAGATCATCTGGCCTACACGATCCGCAACCTCTCGGCCGATGACCTCTTCGTCTTCTATTATGCCGGCCACGGCTTCCATGGCGCCGGTGGAAACCGCCTCAGCACCTACGACACCAACCGGCTCAACATTGCCGATACGACGCTCTCGATGCGCGATGCGCTCCTGGAGCCGTTGTCTCAGAGCGCTTGTGAGCAGGCGCTGATTTTCATCGACGCCTGCGCCGAACATTTCCGCGAGGTCGTTCAATCGCGGGATGTGATCGGGAACCTCGATCCCCACGAGGTCGACGAATTTCTCGATAGCGGCTGGTATCTCGGCGCCTTCCTCTCGTGCTCGCCGGGGGAGAAATCCTACCCGTCAAACGCGCTGGGTCATGGCATCTGGACGCACTTCCTGCTGGAAGCGCTTGGGGGCCGCGCACCCGACGCGCTCGCTCGCGATCGTTGGCTGACCGGCGAAAGCTTGCAGAACTATCTGCGCCAGGAAGTGCCGCGCTACATCACCCGAGAGATGTCGATGCGGGCGACACAGACGCCCCAGGCCATCTTGTCCGCGTCGAACAGCTTTCGGATCCACTATGTGCCGCAGCCGCCCGCCATACCTGCGAACGCGGCGCTTGCCGGCATCCGGCTGAAGAACAACAGCGAGTATCTGGAGGGAACCGAGACGGGGGCAATCCGGAGCCTCGACGGTTTCAGCCGCGGATATCACAAGGTGCCTGATCGGTTGTCGGAGTCGGCTGACGGCTGGTGCAATCGACTGCTTGCCGACACGGTCGCGGAGGAGCTGCAAACCCTCTACCAAAATGCGCGGGATGTCCTTGGCCTCAAGCGCAAGGATCTCAGGAAGGAGGCCGACACGCTCGATGCGCCTGCTTTCCGCTATATCGTCGAGACGGGTCAAAATCCGGAGGACCCGAGCGAGTATTACATCACGCGACGTCTTGAGCTTCGGCAAGGCTGGGCGGCGCATCGCGAGGCTCTCGACGAACTTTTCTCCGATGAGTTCCAGCGGTTGGTGGTGGAGTTCGACAGCATGGAGGATTCCTTCGATGCGTTGGTCGATCGGCTGGAGGATATCGGTGAAGCGTCCGGAGGCGATGTGGACGACGATGATCGCGATCAGCGCGTGAGCTATAGTCGGGACGGCGCGAGCTTCACCTTCGACCTGAAGAAGCGGCGTCTGGAAATTGCCTTCGGACGCAAGAGCGCCCTAGACCTTGTCGATGCAGCGCAGCGGTTCCAATTGGGCGTTGGTCGATCCAGCCCGATGTTGGCTGCGCCTGCAACACGGCGGGCCGGCCGCGACGATGACGCATAGGGTAGTCGTCGATCAGGAGAGCGAGCAGACGAATGGATTTGGACTACGTCCGGATTGTGATTTCGGCGCGGCTCGCACATGGCGATCTCGTTGCTGCGGATAAGGCGCTGGAAGCCGGGCCGGACGATCACGCCATGCGCTTGGTGCTCCTGAAGCAATTGCTTGTTTCGTGCGCGAATGTCGCCGACCTGGAAGGGATAAGCCGGGGACTCTACAATGATCACCCGGAGCTCAATGAGATCATCTCGACAAACCGGCGCGGGTTCGAATTTGCAAAGTACATGCGAAATATTGCGGTCGGCCACGTCAATCCGGCGCTCTGCCGGAAAGCGATCGAATGGCGCCCTGAACTGAACGCGTTGCTCGCTGCGCCCGACGCGGGCGCGGACGCGTTTCTGAGCTACGCTATTCTCGAAACGGCGATCAACACCTTCGTCGACGGTGAGCGCCACAAGGTTTTCGAGAGCGACACAGACCTTGCTTACCCACCCGATCTAACGCGCTTTCTCAATTATCTCGGCGAAACGGTGCATGCCGGGATCGCCTATTGTTCGGCGCTCTCCGCCATTGCCGTAAGTCGAGCAAAGCTGCCGGACTACCGTGAGAAATGGTTCGAGTTGGCGGCCAAAGCTGGTCACACAGAATTTAAATTCATCACGCGAAAAGGCGAACAAGCTTAGGGCGGGCCTATCCTTCTGCTGCGGGGTGATAGCCTTTCGGCGCTTGAAGCTGGGTGACCGATGAAATCACTGAGTTCGCCCAAATCGTGCTGCATTCCACTTCGCCGTCGCGCTCGAACCAATGCGTCGCGCCAGGGATCAGGTCGAACGGAATGGGATGGGAGGCGAGCGGGCTGTGAAAGACCTCCAGTTCCTGGCACCAGGCTTCGCCCCATGGCCATAGTGCGTCGTACTCTTGGCTTCCCACTTCTAGCTCGAAGTCGATCGGTTCCAACGCGCCCGGCGTCCGATCGAACAAGATGCCCCGACGGATCATCGACAGGCCGGGCGGACGCCATCCGGCCAAAAAGCCCATGCGGTTGAATTTCGCCAAGGTGCCGGCGTTGCTGAAGAGAACGGCGGACAAATGCGCGAAGTCCGGGTCTCGAAACAGTCCGGCCGGGATCGTGTTCTTGCCCGTCAGATTGGATATCGCCGTGCCGACAGCGCGTCGCTTCATGCCGTCGTCTTCGACATCGGCACGAACACCGTAGAGATAGGTTGGCAGTGCCTCACGGCTCCACACCATGGAGCCGGAGCTGTGAAAATCTGCGATCGCGATGGCGAAGGGATGCCCCTTCACGTGCGAGAGGTCGTGATATTCCCGCTGCAACTTTCCTCGCAGCGTCTTGGCAAAGCGTTCGGCCGGGGCGCCGGTCAGGCGCTCGGTTCGATCCGCAGGCGCGTGAACCCAATCTCCGATGCCGCCAGCGCGCGGCGTTTCGGAGTTCGCGGTCACGGCCTCCACCCAACAGGTCGCGCCGTTCTTCTCGATTTGGAAATCTGGCGAGACGTGATCTTGGCGGACCTGCAAGCCTTGCTCACGAAAGCAGGCAAGCAGGTAGAGCTCAAAGAGTCGCGAGGCGACGTTGTTGGTCTGCAAATCGGGGATGAAGTTCCGATCTGGCCGCGGTAGCGCGAGATAGCACTCTCCTACCGCCATCAGCGCCGGCAGATGACTCATCGACTTGAGCAGCAAGTCAAACTCCGGAGAGCTTCCACGCGGTCCAACCTCGATCAACAAGGGCCTCCGACGGACGCCGGGCGGAAGCGGTTCAGGCGCATCGCCGCCGCGCATGTCGATGCTAAGTCTATCGAGGGCCTGTTCGGGCGCCGGAAACGGACCGTTTTTCGCGACGCAGGTCCAACAATGATCGACTCGGCGTCGCATGGCGGTCGTGCTGAAGGTCCCGGTCTCTTGGTCGAGGAGAATCCCGCCACAGGCGCCACCACGACCCACTTGATATGCGGCGAACACGCTTGCGGCGTCGAAGTTCGGGCCGCGTTCCAGTGACAGGGCGTACATCTCGAACTGCCGCGAGCTGATGGGCTTGATCAGGCGAGTTTCGGTTTCCACGGCCATTCGTGATCAGACCATTTTGCCCTGAAGGTCTACAAGTAGAGTGCGCCCCGCGTGAGAAGATCGCTCAGCACGTCTGTACGCGGCCGTGGCCCCTTAAGCGCCATGTCAACGAGGCCGCGGGCTACGCCGCGCGCCAGGCTGCGCGCCATGACGCGCTGCTTGGTCGACACCTTCTGAAGCCCAGCGCGGCCGTGGACGAAGGTGCTGCGCAGGTCGAAGAGATCCTTGTAGGCCTGTACGCTGGCGCCATCGTTCAGGACCGCCGCGAGGCGTGCCGCGACGCGATCCGTGGCCGACGAAACGGCTTTGTGCGGGTCAGGCTTAGAGTCCATCCGGGATCATTTAATGACTTTACAGAGCTTTCGAACCATCAGGCGGACGGATGCCCAGCGTAGGAATGCAAGTGCATTCCGGTTCAGGCATTCCCAGTCCTTGGCCAGGCGGCGACACCGGTTGAGCCAAGCGATCGTCCTCTCGACGATCCAGCGCTTGGGCAGCACAACGAACTTGCCGATGTCGGATCGCTTGACGATCTCCACGTTGATCTGACCGCAAACGCCCAGCAATCCTGCTCGGAACTTCGGACCCTGGTAGCCGCTGTCCGCGTAGAACTTCAGCAGAAATGGGAACAGACCAAACAGCGTGCTCATCAGCAGCACGCCGCCGTCGCGGTCCTGGATGTCGGCGGCATGCACAATGGCGCACAACAGCAGACCTTCAGTGTCTACCAGGACATGGCGCTTCTTGCCTTTGATCTTTTTGCCTGCATCGTAGCCGGGCGGGTCAATCGAGCCCCCCCTTTTTCCGCGCTCTTGACGCTCTGGCTGTCGATGATCGCAGCCGTCGGACTGGCCTCTCGTTCAGCCAACTCCCTGCATTGCACGTAAAGCGCTTGATGGATGCGGTCCAGCGTGCCGTCCTCGTCCCAGCGGCGGAGATAATCGTTCACCGTGCTGCGCGCCGGCAAGTCCTTCGGCAGGGCAGCCCACTGGCAGCCGGTGCTGAGGATATACATCACCCCATCGACCACGTTCCGCTCGTCGACCGTCCGCTTGTTGCCGCCCGGCTTCGCAGCCGGGATCAATGGCTCAATGAACGCCCACTCCTCGTCAGTCAGGTCGATCGGGTAGCGCAGCTTGCTTCGGTCATACTGACCTCGGTTCTCCTTCGTCCACACCTGACGGCTCCTGCAAATCGTAACTGCTCAACCCGCCTGTAGTACAGTCTCTCCGCGCAAAACGGCACATATGGCGTGATAAGCATTGATGCCGTTTCTCTGTGCCGTGCCGACGACGGATCG
>JAKBCR010000163.1 GCA_021807675.1 Pseudomonadota bacterium | reverse complement strand
GAAGAAGTCGGCCATGGCCTCAGGGTCGAACCCCGCGGCCGCCAGATACTGGATCCCAACCCGATCGGCTTCCTCTTCCACGCTGCGGCTGTAGTTGATCTGCTGCTGCTCGGCCAGCCCTTGCGAGGCGACGATGCCGCCCTCGATCGCCTGCCCGCCGCCGCCGCCGAGCGCCCCGAGCAGGATCGTGCCGAGCATCGCCGCGAGGGAGGTCAGAGTCGCCCGCTTGGACTCTTCGAGCTTGCGTGCGACGTGATTCTGTGTGATGTGCGCGGTCTCGTGCGCCATCACGGCCGCGAGCTCGGACTCGGTATGCGTGGCAGTGATCAGGCCGGTGAAGATGAACACCCAGCCACCGGTTACCGCGAAGGAGTTGATCTGACCGCTTCGCAGGACGATGTAATGGAAGTATCCGCCCCCGTCCGCGCTCTGGGAGGCGAGGCGCTGACCGATCTGCTGGACGTACTCTTCGGTCTCCGGATCATCGAAGAGCTTGCGCTTCTGGCGCATCTGCAGCATGACCGAGTAGCCGAGCTCGTATTGATCTCGCTTCGAGAGCATGACATCCGCCGGACTGCTGAGGTTCGGCAGCTCCGAATTGATAGCCGACGGCAGGTCCGTGGTGAGCGGATTGAATGGCTCAGCCGCCGCAGCCACGGTCGTGGCGTTGAGGAACGCGGCGAGGAGGATCAGGACGAACGCGCGCATCTTGTGTTCGACCGCGGCCCCGAGGGGCAGGTTTCCGTGCAATTACAGTAGCTTACAAAACCGGGCGGGCCCCTTGGCCGGGTGATGCCCGCCGCTCGGTTCAGCTTACAGGATATCCGAGGCGAAGTCCGCCAGGCGCGAGCGCTCCCCCCGAACGAGGGTGATGTGCCCGGAGTGCGGCCATCCCCGGAACCGGTTCACCGCATAGGTGAGCCCGGAGGTCGTCTCCGTAAGGTACGGGGTATCGATCTGGGCCACGTTGCCGAGACAGGCGAGCTTGGTTCCCGGGCCCGCACGGGTGATGAGCGCCTTCATCTGCTTCGGGGTGAGGTTCTGTGCCTCATCGAGAATGAGGAAGCGGTTGAGGAAGGTGCGCCCGCGCATGAAATTGAGGGAGCGGATCTTGATGCGGTTGCGCAGCAGGTCGTTCGTCGCCGCGCGGCCCCAGTTGCCGCCTTCCTGGCTGCCGGTCAGGACCTCGAGATTGTCCATGAGGGCGCCCATCCAGGGCTCCATCTTTTCCTCCTCCGTTCCAGGAAGAAAGCCGATGTCCTCACCGAGCGGGATGGTGACTCGGGTCATGATGATCTCGGCGAAGCGGTTGCTCTCGAGCGTCTGTACGAGGCCGGCGGCGAGGGCGAGCAGGGTCTTGCCGGTACCCGCAGGCCCCAATACCGTCACGAAATCGATCTCCGGGTCCATCAGGAGGTTCAGCGCGAAGTTCTGCTCCCGGTTGCGCGCCGTGATGCCCCAAACGTTGTGGCGCTCATTGCGGTGATCGCGCATCAGCTCGATGATGGCGGTGTCCCCGCTCAAGCGCCGCACGATGCCCTCGATGCCCTCCGGGCTGTCCTCGTACACACCCTGGTTCGGCTGCCACTCGCGCACGGCGGGGCCGCTGATCTCGTAGAAGGTGCGCTCGCCTTCCTTCCAGGAGCGCATGTTCTGCCCGTGCCGCTCCCAGAAGTCCGGCGCCAGTGCGGTCATGCCGCTATAGAGGACATCGGTGTCCTCCAGCGTCTTGTCACTGTAATAGTCCTCCGCGTGGACGCCGAGCACGGCGGCCTTGATGCGCAGATTGATGTCCTTCGAGACCAGGATCACGCGTGCATCGGTCTGCTCGTTCTGCAGCGCAAGAGTCTGCGCCAGGATGGCGTTGTCGGTTCCCTGGCCCGGCAGGCTCTCGGGCAGAGCGCTCGATAGCTGGCGCGTCTGGAAGAAGAGCCGGCCGGAGGAGGGCTTCTTGCCATGGTTGCCGGAGTAACCGCTCGGGAGCCTCAAGCCCCGGTCGATCTGCTCCTTCGTGGCATCACGCATCATGTCGTCGAGGAAGCGGCTGACCTGGCGCACGTTGCGCGAGGCTTCCGACAGGCCCTTCTTGTGCGCATCGAGCTCCTCGAGCACCACCATGGGCAGATAAACGTCATGCTCCTCGAACCGGAAGATCGCGGTCGGGTCATGCATCAAGACGTTGGTGTCGAGGACGAAGAGGCGCCGCCCGACGTTCGGTATCCGTGCCTCTCTGCGGGGCCTGGCCCGTGCTTCCACGCGCTCGGCCGCAGCGGGGGCGGAGGCGGAGGTGTTTGAGGTTGAGGAGGGTAGGGACGCAGATTCCGGCGAGGATGTGCACGCTTGCCCGCCGGCCGGAGCGGGATCAGAGAGACTTCGCTGCTTCAAGCACTTCCTCCGCGTGTCCCGGAACCTTCACCTTGCGCCACTCCCGGCGCAGCACGCCTTTCGCGTCGATCAGGAAGGTGCTGCGGTCGATGCCGAGGTACTTCCTGCCGTAGAGGCTCTTCTCCCGGATGACATCGAAGAGCTTGCAAGCCTCTTCATTCTCGTCCGAGAGCAGGGTGAATGGCAGCGCCTCCTTGGCTTTGAATTTCTCATGGCTAGCGACGCTGTCGCGGGAGATCCCGACGATCTCCGCGCCAGCCTTGCGAAAAGCCGGGTGCCGGTCACGGAAATCCTGCGATTCGCGTGTGCAGCCCGAAGTCATGTCCTTCGGGTAGAAATAGACTACGAGGGCGCGACCCGCCGCATCCTTGAGGCGCCAGCTTCCGCCGCCGGTCGCAGGTAGGGAGAAAGGGGGCACTTTGGCCCCGGGCTCGAGTTTGTGCATCGCTCAGGACTTCACCGGTTCCAGGATGGCATCGAGGTTGAGGGAATCGCAGAACTCCATGAACTCCTCGCGCAGATGCGCCACCTGGATGCGGCTCGGCACATTCACGATCATCTGCACGGAAAACATGGGCGCCCCCGTATGGGCGGCGGGATAGCTGCGCGTCGAGACTTCCGCGATATCGATGCTCCGGCTCGCGAAGAAGCCGGAAAGACCGGAGACGATGCCGGTCTGATCGAGACACACGACGTCGATCGAGTATGGCAGCATGTCTGTGCGGGCCGGGCGGGGCTCAGTCCGCTTCAGATGCACACTGAGGCTCGTCGTCTCAGCCAGACGCTTCAGCTCTGTCTCGAGCTTGGCCAGGGCGTGCCAGTTGCCCGCGACGAGCAGCAGCATCGCGAACTCCGTGCCTAGCGCGGCCATCCGGCTCTCGGTGATATTGCCGCCGCACTCGCTGATCACCCGGGTCAGCTCGTGCACCATGCCGGTGCGGTCGCTGCCGATCGCCGAAACCGCGAGGTGCTGCTTCATCGGGTCAATGGGCTCTGTACGTTCCAGGTGCTCTGGCGGGGAGTGTACCGGGTGAGCGGGTCGGTGGGAAACGGATGCGACTTCGTGCGGGACGCATTGCCCCTTATACTTGCGGGCTCACTCGCTGCGCGCCGGCATTCAGATTCAGGGGTTCGATGTTCTCAGGCAGTCTCGTCGCGATCGTCACGCCAATGCGGGGCGATGGATCCATTGATTATGCCGCATGGGCGCGCCTCATCGATTGGCACATCGAGAGCGGCACCAGCGGCTTGGTGGTCGGCGGCACGACGGGGGAGTCCGCCACGCTGACGGATCGGGAGCTGTGGGAGCTCAGCCAGCGTGCCTGCGAGCAGGCACGGCACCGCATCGCCATCGTGGCGGGCGTGGGCTCGAGCAGCACCGCCGCCACGGTCGAGCGGGCTCGCCGGCTCTCTCAGCTCGAGATCGAAGGCATTCTGGTGGTCACGCCGGCGTACAACCGTCCCACACAAGAGGGCCTCTACCGGCACTTCGCGGCGGTGGCGGAGGCCTCTTCCAAGCCTGTGATCCTCTACAACGTGCCCTCCCGCACGGCAGTGGACATGCTGCCGGCCACCGTCGGACGGCTGTCGCAACTCGAGGGGATCAGCGCGGTCAAAGAAGCGGTGCCGGGACCCGAGCGGGTGCGCGAGCTGCTCGCCTCCTGCGGGCAAGGTTTCGCGGTGCTGAGCGGGGATGACGCGACCGCGCGGGAAGCGATTCTCGCCGGCGCGCGCGGGGTGATCTCGGTGACCGCCAACGTGGCGCCGTGGGCCATGGCTGCGATGGTGGCCGCGGCAATGCGCGGTGACCGTGAGTCTGCGGCGCGGCTGGATGCGCCGCTCGCGGCGCTCCATCGGGATCTTTTTCTCGAGGCGAATCCCATCCCGGTCAAATGGGCGCTGGCGCAGGCCGGCAAAATCGAGAGCGGTATCCGCCTGCCGCTGACGGAGCTGTCCGCGGCCCTTCGGCCCGCAGTGCTCGCAGCACTACGGCAGGCGGGCGAGCGCGGTGCTGTCATCGAGCACACTTGACGTGCGCTCGATCCGCGCGAACGCCCGTGCAGGACAGCGTGGGCTGGGTGCCCTGCCGCCACGGACGGCCATTGCGACGTGTGCACTACAGTAGATTTGAAGAGGGGTCCAGAAATGAAGTCCAGAGCCGGCTTGGCTCTTGCCGGCGCCGTACTGCTCGCACTTGGCGGCTGCAAGACGATCCACCACTTCACCCGGGGCAACAGCTGCAACAAGCCGCAACCCTACATGAAGGCGACGAGCATCCCGCCGCTGAAGGTTCCCGAGGGCCTCGATGCGCCGGACACCAGCCACGCGCTGGATGTGCCGAAACTCGATACGCCGGCCCCGCCGCCGCGCACCCCGAAGGATCCCTGCCTGAGCGCGCCGCCGTCTTTCAACGTGCCGCAGCCGAACGCGAGGGTAGGGGAATGAATCGGGCAGCGCCCGTCCGGCCCCGCCTTACCGGGGCGTAGTATCATGGGCGCGGTACGCGCGATCGCGCGGGGCGCGAAGCGTGGTGACGCTCAGGGTACGAGCGGATTGATGATGCGGAGAGGTGGCCGAGCGGTCGAAGGCGCTGGACTGGAATTCCAGTAACATCTCAACGGGTGTTCGTGGGTTCGAATCCCACCCTCTCCGCCACCAGAGTCATGGCCGTGTACCATCAGGTGATAGAGCGCCTTCGGCGCGTGCTCCCTGCCGCAGCGGTACTCTCGAGTCCCGAGGAGCTCAAGCCTTACGAATGCGATGCGCTGACGTTATATCGTCAGTTGCCGCTCGCGGTAACGCTTCCCGCGGACGAGGCGCAGGTCATCGCGGTGCTTCGCATCTGCCATGAGGCCAAAATCCCCATCATCGCGCGCGGCGCCGGTACGGGACTCTCAGGCGGTGCGACGCCCCGGAGCGACGCCGTGCTGCTGTCACTCGCCCGTCTGAACCGCATCATCGGCATCGACCCGCTCGCCCGAACTGCGCGCGTGCAGCCCGGCGTGCGTAATCTCGCCATCTCCGAGGCCGCCGCGCCGCATGATCTTTACTACGCCCCCGATCCCTCCAGTCAGATCGCCTGCACGATCGGCGGCAATGTCGCCGAGAATTCCGGCGGCGTGCATTGCTTGAAGTACGGGCTCACCGTGCACAACGTGTTGGCGCTGCGGGTGGTCACCATCGAGGGCGAAGTGCTGGAGATCGGCTCCGCGGCGCCGGATGCGCCGGGCTACGATCTGCTTGCGCTGCTGACCGGCTCCGAGGGATTGCTCGGTGTCGTGACCGAGGTCACCGTGCGCCTGATTCCCAAGCCCGAGTGTGCCCGCGTAGTGCTCGCCGTCTTCGATAGTCTGACCCGTGCCGGTCAGGCCGTGGCTGATGTGATCGCGGCCGGCATCATTCCCGCCGGGCTCGAGATGATGGATCGCCCCACCATCGCGGCCGTCGAGCCCTTCGTCAATGCGGGCTATCCGCTCGATGCCGAGGCGATCCTCCTCTGCGAGTCCGACGGCACTCCCGAAGCGGTCGAGGAGGAGATCGTCCGCATGGAGGCCGTGATGCGCGGCGCGGGCGCGACGGCGTGTCGTGTATCGTGCGACGAGGCGGAGCGCCTGCGATTCTGGGCCGGCCGCAAGGCCGCGTTTCCGGCGATGGGGGCGCTTTCGCCGGACTACTATTGCATGGACGGCTCCATTCCGCGCAAGCGGCTCGCGGCGGTGCTGCAGGAGATCAGACGGATGGAAGCGAGGTACGGCCTGCGCTGTGCCAACGTGTTCCACGCCGGAGACGGGAACCTCCATCCTCTCATCCTCTTCGATTCCAACATCGCGGACGAGGTCGCCCGGGCGGAGGCGTTCGGCGCCGAGATCCTCGAGCTTTGTGTCCGCGAAGGAGGCAGTATCACCGGGGAGCACGGGGTGGGTGTGGAGAAGATCGACCAGATGTGCGTCCAGTTCGGCGGCGATGAGCTCGAGACCTTCCATGCCGTGAAGCGGGCTTTCGATGCGCTCGGGCTGCTCAATCCGGGCAAGGCGGTGCCGACACTGCATCGCTGCGCGGAGCTCGGCCGCCTGCACGTGCATGCCGGGAAGGTGCCGCACCCGCAGCTGCCGCGCTTCTAACGGCACCCATGGACTCGCTGAGAGGGCGATCTTGACCGACCTGGGCTCGCTCCAAGAGCGGGTTCGAGCGGCAGCTTCCGCGCGCCGCCCGCTGCTCATCCGCGCCGGCGGCAGCAAGGACTTCTACGGTGGCCCACTGAAAGGTGAGCTGCTCGACGTCAGCGCGGTGTCCGGTATCACGCACTGCGAGCCTACGGAGCTCGTCATCTCGGCACAGGCCGGCACGCGCCTCGCCGACATCGAGCGTGTGCTCGCCTCGTTCGCGCAGATGCTGGCCTGTGAGCCGCCGCAATTTGACGGCTGGGCCACGATAGGCGGCGCGGTGGCGAGCGGCCTCTCGGGGCCGCGTCGCGCCTATTGCGGGGCGCTGCGCGATTTCGTCCTGGGTATCGAGATGATCGATGGCAGGGGTGGGCTGCTGCGCTTCGGTGGCCGGGTCATCAAGAACGTGGCGGGTTTCGATGTTTCGCGGCTGATGACCGGAAGCCTCGGCACATTGGGCGTGCTCACCGAAATCACTCTGAAGACCGTGCCGCGGCCGCGCGCGGAATGTACGCTTCGATTCGAGATGGATCAGCCGAAGGCGCTCGAGTCGATGGCGCGTTGGGCGGCGCGCCCCTTGCCGCTTTCCGCGACGGCTTGGCATGAGGGCGCATTGCATGTGCGCCTCTCGGGCGCGGACGCGGCGGTGAGTTCCGCGTGCGGGGCACTGGGGGGCGAGATCATGGCCGGGGCCGATGCGTACTGGGAGAGCGTACGCGAGCAGCAGCTGCCGTTCTTCGCGGCGGCAAGGGAGCTTTGGCGGATCTCCCTTCCACCCCATTCGCCGCCGTTACCCGTCGTTGGCCCGACGCTGATCGAGTGGGGAGGGTCGTTACGCTGGCTCCCTGGTCCGCAGGACGGCAGTGACCTGCAAGCTCTTGCAGCGCGGATCGGCGGCCATGCTTCGTTGTATCGAGCTTTCTCGAAGCCTTCCGGCAGCCCGTTCCAGCCTCTGTCTCCGGCGATGCTCGCGGTGCACAAACGGCTAAAAGCAGCCTTTGACCCGCAGGGTATCCTCAATCCGGGCCGGCTCTATCCCGATCTGTAGCCATGCAAACTCGACTGAGCGCCGAATTTCTGGACACGCCTGATGGCCGGGAGGCCGACGGTATCCTGCGCAAATGTGTGCACTGCGGGTTCTGCGCGGCCACCTGTCCGACCTACCAGCTGCTCGGAGACGAGCTCGATGGTCCACGGGGCCGCATTTATCTCATAAAGGAAATGCTGGAGGGCGCAGAGCCTTCCCGTGCAACCCAACTGCACCTCGACCGCTGTTTGACCTGCCGTGCGTGTGAGACGACGTGTCCCTCGGGCGTGTCCTACGGACGCCTGCTGGATATTGGTCGGCATCACATCGAGCGCGTGGTGCCTCGGACCTTGCGCGAACGGGTCCTCAGGCGTGCGATTCTGGCCACGGTGCCCCACCGGAATCGATTCGCCCGGCTCATGGCGGTCGGCAGGGCGTTGCGGTGGCTCATGCCGCCGAGCCTGCGGCGCAGCGTGCCAATTGTGCGGCCGTCAGGCGTGTGGCCCGCTCCGCGCCACGAGCGGCGCATGTTGGTGCTTACCGGCTGCGTTCAGCCTGTCGTGGCCCCCGCGATCAATGCCGCCGCGGCTCGAGTGTTGGATCGCCTGGGCGTATCACTCGTCGCGGTGGACGATGAATGCTGCGGCGCCCTCGCGCACCACTTGTCACAAGAGGAGCGGTCGCGACGGCAGATGCGACGCAACATCGATGCCTGGTGGCCACAGATCGAGCGGGGCGCCGAAGCCCTGATCGTCACGGCAAGCGGCTGTGGCGCGATGGTGAGCGACTACGGCGGGCTGCTCCGCCACGATCCGGCATATGCGCGCAAAGCGGCACGGATATCAGGTCTTTTCCGCGACATCGGGGATGCGGTCACGCGGGAGCTTGCGCGGCCGGGTGTCACGCTTCACCTGAAAGCCCCCCGCGAAGGAGGCCCACGAGTGGCATTCCATTCACCGTGTACGCTGCAGCACGGCCTTAAGATCCGCGGTGTCATCGAGCCGCTGCTCAAGCGGGCAGGGTACACCCTCACGTCCGTTGCCGACGGCCATCTCTGCTGCGGGTCGGCCGGCAGCTATTCCTTCCTGCAGCCAGCGATCTCGCGTCAACTCAAAGCCAACAAGCTTGCGGCCCTGGAGGCGGGCGGCCCGGACCTCATCGCCACGGCGAATATCGGCTGCCTGTTGCACCTCGCCTCCGGCGGCGAACGGCCTGTCCGGCACTGGATCGAGTTGCTGGACCGGGCATTGGTGAGCTGACGCCTTCCCGTCCGCATCGGTGCCCGCGCGAGCTCATGGTGTCGGAAACTCGCGCACGAGAAAGAAGATACCGAGTGTGAGGAATACGGCGCTCGCGAGATAACGGATGGGCTTCAGTGGCAGGCGGGCGGAGAAGGTCTTGCCGAAAAGGACCACCGGCGCGTTGGCGAGCAGCATGCCGGTGGTCGTGCCCGCGACGACCGCGAGCAGGTTGGGGTACGCGGCGGCCAGCGCGAGGGTGGCGATCTGCGTTTTGTCCCCTATCTCCGCAATGAAGAAGCCGATCAGGGTCGCGAGAAAGGCACCCCTTCGGGCAGCACCCGGTGACTCTGCCTCCAGGGTGTCGGGCTTGAGCGTCCACAGCGCCATGGCGATCATGCTGACGCCGACAGTGGCGTCGAGAATGCGCGGTGTGAGCGCCCGCCCGAGCCGCTGCCCGATGAAGGCGGCGATGGCATGATTGGCGACAGTGGCGCAGAGAATGCCGGCGAGAATCGGCCACGGCCGGCGGTAGCGCGCCGCGAGCATGAGCGAGAGTAGCTGGGTGCGATCGCCCATCTCCGCGACCGCGACCGTCGACAGGCAGATCAGGAAGGACTGCAATGGAGGCTCCAGGCGAGCGGGTCGGCAGACCACGGCGGAGAGCCCCCGCCGCTCGAATCCGGAGGCTTCTGCCGTTGGTCTCGCCATGCCGCGGACGGCCCCGTACGCCATGAGCGGAACGCCCAAGTGTGTTGACGTACGGCCCGGCTCGGAGCCGGGCGGCTACTCCCCAAGGAGAGGGGATCTTTTAGCAGAGCGGTCGGCGGGTGCGCAAGCCGCACAGGCCCCGGTTGTGCTCCTGCGTCCCCTCAGGGGAGGTGTGCGCCAAGGGAGGTGCCCTGGACTACCACGCGGCGCCGGCGGAGGCCGTTTGCTATCATAGAGCCTCGCTGCGAGGAGCCCAGCTTTCGTACGCGGCACCGGGCACATAAAGGCTATGGTGGCCCGTGTCGGCTACTCCGCGACGACCAGTCGTGAACCCCGTCAGGGCCGGAAGGCAGCAGCGGCAGCGGCGATGTCGGGTGCCGGAGCTCTCGCTGATACGGGCCGCCTCCATTTCAGGGTCGATCGATGACTGAAACCTACACGGCGCTTGCGCGCAAGTGGCGGCCGCGGGCCTTTGCCGAGCTGATCGGCCAGGATCACGTGCGGCGTGCCCTCGTGAACGCGCTCGAGACCGGCCGCGTGCATCACGCCTTTCTCTTCACCGGCACCCGCGGGGTGGGTAAGACCACGATCGCGCGCATTCTTGCCAAATGCCTGAACTGCGAGACCGGGGTCACCCCCACTCCCTGCGGCCAGTGCGCCAGCTGCCGGGAGATCGATGCCGGGCGCTTCGTCGATCTCATCGAGGTCGACGCCGCCTCGCGCACCAAGGTCGACGACACCCGAGAGCTGCTCGACAACGTGCAGTACGCTCCTACCCGTGGCCGCTACAAGGTGTACCTCATCGACGAGGTGCACATGCTCTCGACGCACTCCTTCAACGCGCTCCTGAAGACGCTCGAGGAG
>JAKBCR010000162.1 GCA_021807675.1 Pseudomonadota bacterium | reverse complement strand
GGTGTGGCACGGCGTTCAGCACCACGGCGGCGGGCTTCTTGGCGAGCGCGGCGAGATCCGCGGAGATGCCGATCGCCTTGAGGTCGAGGATCGCGGGACGGCAGGGGATGAGCACCAGGTCGGCCGCCCGGGCGGCCGCTAGCGCGGTCGACTCGGAGTGGGGCGCGGTGTCGATGACCACGAGCTCCGCGCCGTTCGAGCGCGAGACTTCGAGTACCTCCTCGAGGCGACTCGCCTGGGAGGAGACGACGAAGGGGGCATCCTTGCGCTCACGGATGTCGTGCCAAGTTTTGGCGCTCGCCTGGGGGTCGAGGTCGATGAGTACCGTCGCGGCGCTCTCGAGCTCCGCGGCGACCGCGAGGTTCACGGCGAGGGTGGTCTTACCCGCGCCGCCTTTCTGGGAGATCACCGCAATGATTTTCATGTGGACGCCTCCACGTGTACACACTCACACAATGTCACGGATGTACGCGTGTACGATGAATCATATCGGATGCACGTGCGTGTATCCAGGGGGCATACTTGCAGCATGCCATTCAAGATCAAAGACGCGGGGCTCAGGCTCCGGGTGGAGAGGGAGATCCGCCAGGAATTCGTGGAGGTGTGCCGGGGGGAGGGGAAGACGGCGGCGCAGGTGCTGCGGGAGTACATGCGAGACTACATCGCGCGCAATCGGGCGGCGGCGCAGGGAGAGCTGTTTTCGGAGCGGCGTCATCTCGAAATTGATCGAGATGTACGTTGAAGACTGATTCGAAGAAAGCGCAACAACGCGGCGGAACGATACGTCGCCGAGCGGTGGCCGCCGCTCCGAGAGTCTCATGACGCACCGTGAAATTCTAAAGCCGCTCGACACTCAAGTAGACAAGGGTCTCGAGTGCTTCCCGCCGACGCTCGCAGAGCTGCGGGCTGAGCTCCGCGCACAGGTGCGCGCTTCGGCACTTATGACGGCGATAGCGCTTTCCGAAAGAGTAACTATCGAAGCCGTGGGCGCCTGGTGGAAGCGCATCAGAACGGGAAAGATATCGCTCCTACAGCTGCCTGTAGGGTGTGCCTCTGCGCACGTGAATAGTTCCATGCTTGGGGCCGCAGCGCACTTCGGCACGACCGCGGCAGAACTCACCATTTCGGAAGCCGCATACCACCTGAGTCTGTTGTACACGAGCCTGTTGCCCACAGAATGGCGGAGCCGTCATGGAATCCACTACACGCCGCCAGCTCTCGCAAATCGTCTTCTCGACCAAGCGGAAGCTGCGGGGCTCGACTGGTCGACGGCGACTGTGCTCGATCCGGCTGCCGGGGCAGGGGCGTTTCTAATTTCTGTTGTACAGCGGTTATTACCAACGCTGAAGCAGTGCACTCCGTCGATCGCTGCGCAGAATATTGCGACTCGAGTTCGAGGCTACGAGCAAGATCGCTTCGCCGCCTGGCTTGGCCAGATCTTTCTCGAGGCAGCGATGTTACCGATCCTGGGACCAAACGGCCGCCGCCCTCGTGAAATGATCACGGTCCGCGATAGCCTGACAGTCGACGCCGCCGTGGCCTCATGCGACCTAGTGATAGGTAATCCGCCTTTCGGACGCCTTCAACTGCCGGTCGCACAGCGCACGCGATTCGCTCGCAGTTTGTATGGGCACGCCAATCTATATGGCGTGTTCATGGACCTGGCGGTGCAACTTGCAAAGGAGGGCGGTCTAGTGTCGTTTCTAACGCCCTCGAGCTTTTTGGCGGGAGAGTACTTCAAAAATCTGCGGGCTGTTCTCTGGAGCGACGCGCCGCCCGTGAGCATCGACTTTGTTTCCATGCGGAAAGGCGTGTTTGAGGACGTACTGCAGGAAACGGTGCTTGCTACCTATCGCAAATCCGGTAAACGCAGGAGCGCGCAGGTATTCATTATCCACCCGGAGCCGGGGAGGGAGGTGATCCCGGAGTCGGCGGGAGAGCTCACGCTGCCGCATCAGTCTAATGAACCATGGATCTTGCCGCGGCACGCAGGTGAAGCGGCCCTGTCGCGCCGGCTGCGAGCGATGCCCGGCCGCCTTGCAGACTGGGGCTATAAAGTCAGCACTGGACCGCTCGTTTGGAACCGCTTCAAAGATCAGATCGTTGGCCAACCGGGGAAAGGGGCGATTCCGCTCATCTGGGCGGAGTGTGTGACGAGTGACGGTCGATTCGTGTTCCGGTCAGAAAGGCGTAACCACAAACCCTATTTCCGCGTGCTAGCAGGTAATGAATGGATGGTCGTGCGGAGTTCTTGTGTCCTACTTCAGCGGACGACGGCCAAAGAGCAGGCACGGAGGTTGATTGCCGCGGAGATGCCAGGGACATTCCTCGAGGAGCACGGATCTGTGACCGTCGAGAATCACCTGAATATGCTCCTGCCGATTAAACCGCGGCCAGCAGTTTCGCCAGCGCTGCTTGCGGCATTCCTCAACTCGAGTGCGACTGATCGCGCATTCCGCTGTTTGAGTGGTAGCGTGGCGGTCTCCGCCTATGAGCTCGAAAATCTGCCGCTGCCGGCGGCCTCTGAACTAAGGCGCGCGATTGGACCGCGCATGAGCGCGTCGGCTGTAGAGCGGGCAGCGACGGCTCTGTATTCCGAGGCGGGGACTTGATGCTGCCACCCTATATTGATCGGAAGACCGTTCACGAACGACTGCAGGTGATCTTCCCGGAGGGGGTGTCAAACCGGTCCTATTGTGTGCGGGAGATGGCGGCATCCGCTGTTTTCACGATGCTCTATATCGGTGCCGTAGAGGGGTCGGAAAAGTGGTTGGCTCCAAAGCATGTGATGCGAATGACGAGTCAGCAAGCGTCTCGGAAGGACGAGTACGAGCGGAGGGCTTACGCCGACGAGGTCATGAAACCTCGATTTCATGTGCAGGAGGGGACCCGCTGGTATCAGGACAACAGCCGGGAACCGCTGCGCGACGAGACGATCCGCCAGGGATTCATTCCGAACAATGCGGTGATGGAACGAGGCGGGCTGCCGACGACCTCGAGCTTGCCGCGCTATGCATTACGACAGAGTTTTGCAGCGCTTTTTGATCCCACCCTCGATGAAAAGGCCTTGACCCAAGCGGCCGACGCATGGCGAACCGCGAATCTGTCGGCCGCTGCTTTAGCGAGAACGGCAATACTGCGGCGCGGCGCTGCAACGACTGGTGAGGGCATCCTAGTTACTTTCCCGAACGGCGAGACCCGCCGCATGGCGCCTGGGCCGAGCTCGTTGATCTCGAAGGCCGTGATTGAGGAATTTGCCAAGCGATTTTTGGTACACCCGGCCGTGCTCTGGGTCAGTGAGAGCGGGGCGAAGGTCGTCGCCCGGGACGACGAGCTTGCGAGCAAGGTTGGCCTGAAGATAAATGCGGATCAAAACCTCCCGGATATTATCCTGGTGGATCTCGGCACAGCCGAGACTGGGTTCCTGCTGATGTTTGTTGAGGCTGTGGCCACTGATGGGCCCGTCACCACTAAGCGAAAAGAGGCACTACTCGAGATCGCTAAGAATGCGGGCTTCCAGACAGATCGAATTGCGTTCGTCACAGCGTATCTCGATCGCTCTCAGGGAGCATTCAGGAAGACGGCCTCGGAGTTGGCTTGGAGATCGTTCGCGTGGTTCGCGGCAGAGCCGGAGCACATCATCGTTCTACACGACGGTGTGGCTTCGCCATTACCGCTGAGCCTTCTGGTGGATCAGAGCCGCTGATGGAGAGGGGTTATGGCAGATGTATTCATAAGTCATTCATCCGCCGATAGGAAATTTGCGGAGGTGTTGCATCGGCACATGACGAGCGAAGGCCTGAGCGTCTTCCTGGCGCCTCTTTCATTATCGCCCGGCCAGCGGTGGTCGGAGGCCATTCTGAAGTCTCTCGAGGCGTCTCCATGGGTGTTATTTCTGGCGAGCCGTGCTGCATGTAGTTCTCCTTGGGTGCAGCAGGAACTCGGCGCGGCGATTGCGAAACAGAAAAAGCTAGTGCCAATAGTATGGGACATGACAGCTTCGGAACTCCCCGGGTGGACGGGGCAGATTCAGGCGATTGATCTGACCGGAGCCTCCGCCGAGAACATCAAGGTGCAGATCACTGCCATAGCCGAGCAAGTCAAGGCAGATAAGGCGAAAGGACTCATTATCGCCGGCCTGCTGATCGCAGGATTGTTGATCATCGCGAAGGGCTGAGTTAGGGGTCACCTCAAGAAAGGGGCCATTACGTACGTTAAGGGCCACCGATCGGGATCAGGCGGCGGCATCACCTCGAACAACACATCGATAGGCTAGCTCTCCGGTAGCGCCAATCCTTCGCTGCGATCGCATTTTCATCGGACATTGACTCGTATATTGCCAGATGGCAATATACACAAATGGCAGCCAATACATCTTCAATTGACCGATTGAACAGAGCGTTTTCGGCGCTTGCAGACCCTACCCGACGCGCAATTCTTACCCAGCTTATTGCTGGCGAATCGTCGGTGTCCGACTTGGCACGCCCGTTCCGCTTGGCTCAGCCGACGATTTCGAAACACCTGAAAGTTCTGGAGGACGCTGGCCTGATCGTTCGCGGGAGGGATGCTCAACGGCGGCCGCGACAGCTGGTGTCCGCTCGGCTCAAGGAGATCGCTGAATGGATGGAGCCATTTCGGCGTCAATGGGATGCGAGGTTTTCCAACCTGGATAATTACGTTGTGACGATGAGCAAAAGGGAGAAAGGGCATGGCGACCGAAACAACAATAAGAGCTGAGCCGGGAACGCGGAATATTGTGCTGACCCGCATCATTGGGGCGCCGAGAGATCAGGTATATGAGGCCTGGACGCAACCGGAACACGTAACTCGCTGGTGGGACCCCGCAGGCAAACCCCTTGCTGCGTGCGTAATAGATCTGCGACCGGGCGGAGCTTTCCAGTTTGTGAATGATCGTCCCGAAGGAGGGGAAAGCTTTGCGGGGGTTTACCGCGAATTGAGTCCCCCCGAGCGCATCGTTTTCAACAGTAACGGCCTGATCGGCACCGTCGTCTTTATTGAAGATGGAACACAGACACGGCTAGTAGTGAGCATCGAGTGCAAGTCGGAAGCTGAGCGAGATCAGTTGCTGAAAATAGGCGTCGCCGTTGGAACTGCGCGCACGCTCGATAACCTGGCCGGATACGCCCTGTGGGACCCGAGACAGTTATCTGAGGCGTTGGGCGGAAGTAGAAGGGAAACTCGATGAACCTGCTTAATCATGCGATGGGCGACTCGGTATTCCTAGCCTACAGCTTGAGCTCTTTGTTGTTGTGTCTAAACCTTCTGCTTCTATGGATCGCCAGTGGGACGGTGCGAGCGAGAGGCGGACTCGCCGTCAATCGGGAGGACGGTGCGCGCTATAACGTGCCTGTCTCAGACCAAGATCCACCGGCTGTTGCAAGAATTCTTCGTGCGCATCGCAATGCTGAGGCCGTAATCTATCCATTCTTACTGCTCGGCCTTGTTTACGTTCTTGCTGGAGGGACATTTACTTTTGCCGCACCTATCTTTGCCATTTTTGTTGCCTCGCGATTAGCGCACTCCGGGTTCTATCTTGCTGCGAAGCAGCCCTGGCGAACCGTGTCGTTCGCAATATCACTGCTCGCGACGATCGCTTTGTTGGTGGGTGATGTGTGGTTTACATTCCACATCACCTAGCGCCTGTCGTAGCTATCGATTAATGGATCCAAGATTCCGCTGTGTGGCGGTCATGCCGCACGGTCGCGTTTGACGATGTCGAGGACCGTATTTTTGCTCAGTCCGAGCCGGTGGCTAATTTCACGGTATGACTGCCCTTCACCGACGAGCTTCAGCACTCTCGGCGCGAATCTATCCGCCTTGACGCGCTGGCCGGGTCGCCGGCCGAAGACAACGCCGCGCTTACGCGCGGCGGCGATGCCCGAGCGCACGCGCTCTCGAAGCAAATCTCTTTCAAATTCCGCTAGCGCCGCCATCAGCGAAGCGATGAGCTTGCCCTGGGCACTGCGCAGATCAAACTGCAATCCGGTCTGAGCAACCAGGGAAACGCCCCAGGCCTGCAGGTCTTGCAGAGTGTGGAAGAGATCCAGCATCGAGCGGCCCCACCGGGTGAGCTCCGTTACGAGGATGACATCGATTTCGCGAGCTTGAGCAAGGGCGAGGACTGCCTTCCGTTCGGCCCGATCATCCTTGGCGCCGGAGCCGGTTTCCTTCCACACACCGGCGATTTTGTAGCCGGCCTTTTTGGCGAAGGCGCGAAGATCCCGCTCCTGGCGAGCACAGGTTTGGTCGGCGGTCGATACCCGGCAGTAGAGTGCGGCGGTCTGTCCCAATTGAACCCTCTCGAGGCGGACGGCGTGAAAGCCGCGATTTCTGCGGCTTTCCTGTGGCAAAGTATTGCTCTGTTCGAAGTGTACTTCAATTGGGACAGCCGAGCCATCCGGGAGGGACTCCGATGCCGCGACGCGAACTGCTGACGCCGACTGAACGAGTGCAACTGTTCGCCGTTCCGTCGGGCGAGGGCGAGCTGATCCGGCTGGCGACCTTGGCACGAGGTGACCTCACGTACATTCGCCAGCACCGCGGCGATCACAATCGGCTGGGGTTGGCCATTCAGATGGTCTACTTGCGCCATCCGAGTCGGGTGCTCCCGCCCAGTGAAGCACCATACCCGCCGCTGCTCGGGATCGTGGCCGCGCAATTAAAGGTGACGCCGGCCGCCTGGTCGCAATACGCAAAGCGCGATGAGACCCGCCGCGAGCACCTCCAGGAGCTCCTCGAGCGGTTCGAGCTGCGACAGTTTGATCGAAGCTATTTCCGGGAGCTGATCGACTGGCTGATGCCTCTCGCCTTGCAGACGACACAGGGGATGGTGCTGGCACACGCGGTTGCGAACGAACTGCGCGCGCGCCGCATCCTGTTGCCGACCGTCGCGCTGATCGAAAAGATGTGTGCCATCGCGCTGACCCGCGCAGAGCGGGAAGCATTCCGGCGCTTGACTTCGGGGCTCACGGACAAGCACCGCTCCGCTCTCGATGCCGTTTTGCTGGTGCGTCCTGGCGGCAGTAGCAGCACTTTGTCCTGGTTCCGGCAACCGCCGGGGGCGCCGAGCGCCAATGCGGTGCTCGCCCATTTGGCGCGCCTACGGGCGGTGCGTGCGCTCGATGTGCCGGCCGACCTCGGCTGGGACGTTCACCAGAACCGGCTGCTGCGGCTCGCGCGCGAAGGCGCCCAAACTGCCGTCTTCCAGCTGCAAGAATACGAACCGCTACGTCGGTATGCGACGCTGGTAGCGATCTTGCTGGACACGACGGCGACGCTTACAGACGAGACCTTGGAATTGCATGACCGATTGATTGGCACCTTCTTCAGCAAGGCGCGGTGCAAATACGACCGGGAATTTGCAGCCGATGGCCAGGCCGTGAACGACAAGGTACGGCTCTATGCCAAGATCGGTTCGGCATTGATCGCCTCCAAGGCCGCCCAGACCGATCCCTTTGCTGCGATCGAGTCCGTGATCCCGTGGGATGAGTTTACTGCATCTGTCGCCCAGGCCGAGAAACTGTCACGCGACGAGGCCTTCGATCCGCTCGCCTTGCTGACCGATTACTTCACGACGCTGCGTAAATACGCGCCAGCGTTCCTCGAGGCGTTCCAGTTCCGCGGTGCGCCGGTCGCGCAATCTTTGCTGGATGCGATTGATCTCCTGCGAGCGATGAATCGGACCGGCGCGCGCAAGGTTCCGGCCGATGCTCCGCTGGGGTTCGTGCCGCCGCGCTGGGCGCGCAGTGTCGGCGCCGGCAGCGACATCGACCGTCGCTTTTACGAGCTGTGTGCGCTCAGCGAGCTCAAGAATCGTCTTCGCGCCGGCGACCTATATGTCGTTGGCAGCCGGCAGTTTCAGGACTTCGAAGATTACTTGCTGCCGACCACAGTGTTTCGCTCGATGCGCAGCGCCGGCCGCTTAGGCCTCGATGTGCCCACCACCGCCGATGAGTATCTCTCCGATCGCCTCAAGCTGTTACGAGAGGCACTCGAGGATACGAATCGACTGGCCGGCGCCGACGAGCTGCCGGATGCCCGCATCAACGATAAGGGCTTGAAGATCACCCCGCTCGAGGACGACACGCCTCCCGAGGCGAAGCTCTTGAAATCGCAGACCTACGGTTTGTTACCGCACGTCAAAATCACCGATCTGTTGCTCGAGGTCGATCGCTGGACGAATTTCACCCGTCATTTTACGCACCTCAAGAGCAGCGAGCCAGCGGTGGATCGGTCGCTGTTGTTGACCGCCATCCTGGCGGACGCGTTCAACTTGGGGTTGGAGAAGATGGCCGAGGCCTGCCCCGGTACGAGCCTCGGAAAGCTCGCGTGGCTGGTGGTCTGGCATATCCGCGACGAGTCCTATTCCAAGGGGCTGGCCGAACTGGTGAACGCCCAACACAAATTGCCGTTCGCGGCCCATTGGGGAGAAGGCACAACCTCCTCCAGCGATGGCCAACGGTTCCGCGCCGGCGGCCACGGGGAATCCGCCGGCAACCGCAACGCCAAGTACGGAAGCGAGCCCGGCGTCTTGTTCTATACCCATCTGTCCGATCAATACGCGCCGTTCTATACCAAGGTGATCAACGCCAATGTCCGCGACGCGACCCATGTGCTCGACGGCCTTCTGTACCACGAATCCCAGCTGCGCATCGAAGAGCACTACACCGACACCGCTGGGTTCAGCGACCAAGTGTTCGCGCTCTGCCACATGCTGGGGTTCGAATTTGCGCCTCGAATTGCAGATCTTGCCGACAAGCGGATCTATGTTCCCGGTAAGCCGGGAGACTGGCCGAATCTCGCCCCGCTGATCGGCGGACCGCTGAACGTCAAACTTATGGAACAACAGTTCGATGAGGTCATGCGTCTTACAGCCTCCATCAAGCAGGGGACCGTGACGGCCTCGCTGATCCTGCGCAAACTCGCCGCCTACCCGCGCCAGAACAGCCTGGCCACTGGGTTACGGGAATACGGTCGATTGGAGCGAACACTGTTCACCCTCAAATGGCTTCGCGATCCGGCACTGCGACGTCGTGTCACCGGCGGACTCAACAAAGGAGAGGCACGCAACGCGCTCGCGCGGACGGTGTTCTTTCATCGGCTGGGCGAGATCAGGGATCGTTCCTATGAGAATCAGCGGTATCGCGCCAGCGGTCTGAATCTGGTGATCGCCGCCATCACGCTCTGGAATACGGTGTACCTCGAGCGAGCCGTGAATGCACTGCGTGAGCGTGGTGCCGTCAACGACGCGCTGCTCGGACATATCGCTCCTCTGGGCTGGAATCACATCGGGTTGACCGGCGATTACAACTGGCACGCCAACAAGCGGGTCGCCAAAGGCGGATTTAGACCCTTACGGCGGGTTCGGTCAATGGAATCAACGGTCGCCGCGCCTTAACGTACGTAATGGCCCCTTTCTTGAGGTCACCCCAGTTATGCCGCCGTCCGCTGCAGAGCTCGATAGAGGGTTACGCGGCCAACGCTGAGCAGGGCGGCCACGTCCTGCACCCTCTGCCCGCCCTCGATGAGTTGCCGGGCATGCGCGATCTGCGGCGCTGAGAGCTTCGGTTTCCGCCCGAACTGTACCCCACGCCGCTGTGCGGCTTTGACGCCGGCGCGGGTGCGCTCGGCGATGAGCGAGCGCTCGAGCTCGGCGAGTACGCCGATCATCTGCCACATGGCGCGACCCGTCGCGGTGTCCGTGTCGATCGCCTCGGTGAGCGAACGGAACTTCACGCCGCGGTGCTTCAATTCATCGAGCATATGGATCAGGTCGCGGAGGCTCCGTCCCAGGCGATCGAGCTTCCAGACGATGAGTGTGTCGCCGGCCTCGAGGGCCCTGAGGCAGCGCAGGAGGGCAGGGCGCTGCGCGGTCGCGCCGGAGATTCCCTCGTCCTTGAATACGGTCTTGCAGCCGGCCTTCTTGAGCGCGGCGAGCTGCAGGGCGGGGTTCTGGTCCTCGGTCGAGACGCGTGCGTAGCCGTATTTCATATGGGGTCAATGCAGAGGACGGGTTATTTCCGGCCTTGGGACCGCCCGAACAGCTCGCGCAGCAATCGCTCAGACTCCCGTGCGCCCTCCTCGGTGAGCAGCACCGAGTGCGCCTTGGTGACCGGATCGGTGATGCAGCCCTGCTCGTGCAGCCGGTTCATGACCGCCCAGTCGAAACCCTTCCAGACCCGGTACCCCTCGTGCCGGCCGAGGGAAAGCAGCGCGAGCACGGCCTGATCGATCTTGTCGGTGTCGAGTTCCATGATGAACCTCACGAGGGATGCTCGGCAATGTCCCCGTTGTCCCAGAACGTGCCTTCCCACCCCGCGATGCGTCCCTCGTCATGGCAGCGGGGACAGAACCAGAGCACATCGTTGTTGTCGACGTCGAA
>JAKBCR010000161.1 GCA_021807675.1 Pseudomonadota bacterium | reverse complement strand
TCGGATGCACCAAGTCATGAATTCCATGGGAAGCCTCTTGCCTGGTACTCTCAAGCGGGTCCCCTACAATCCGGCATTCATGAATCCCGAGGAGCTCGCCGAGCGGGGTCTCGAGCCGGGAGATACTGTCGAGGTCGCCTCCGAGCACGGTCAAATCGAGGCGGTGGTGCAACCGGACAAGGCGCTGCGTCGGGGCGTGATTTCCATCTCCCATTGCTGGGGCGGCCTGCCGGGCAAGTCAGGTCCCGGCGTGAACACGAATCTCCTGATCAGCTGCTCGGCCGACGTGCAGCCGATCAACGCGATGCCCCGAATGTCAGCGGTGCCCGTGAACATCAGGAAGCGCGCTCAGCCTGCTCTCACTGCGACGGGGGAATAGACCCCTCGAGCCCCCACCCTCATACCGGCGCAAGCGGCACTAATCGAGGATCCTCTCGTTCGCGGTCGACCCTGGAAGCGTGGCGATGGACGAGGCCGTGCACGAAAAGCCTGACCGCATGATCCAGCCAGGAGTCGATTTCCACATCGCCCATCTGCACGCCCCAGGTTATGGTTCGCGCCGGAGTGGCAATGAGACCGAGAAAGGAAAGCGCATACCGCTCCGCGTCGGGAAACTCATCGCCATCCGGGCCCCGACGGCGCAGGAGATCCGCGAGATACTCGATTTGCGGCCGAGTGCACTGCTCGTAGATGTAGGTGCTGATGTCGGGCGTTCTGATGGACTCCGCATTGCAGATCCGCAGCAGCCGAACGGCTCCCGGGCTCACGTAGTTCGCCATGAGGATGTGAGCGATCCGCAAGAGCGTCTTCTCCAGATCGGGGGACTCAGTCGCCCTCAGCCGGGTTTCCGGCACGACCCACTCGTCAATCGCTCGCTTCAAGGCTGCCTTGAACAGCGAGAGCTTGTTGTCGTATCGGGCCAGAACGGTGCGTTTCGCCATACCGACTACGCGGGTGATTTCGCGGATGGTGGTCCCTTCGAAACCCTTCTGCAGGAAGAGGTCCAAGGCCTTCTCGAGGAGCTCGCGGCTGCGTTCTTCCGCTTCGGCCTTGGTTGGGCGGCCAGGACCGGGGCCCTTGGCCCGCTGGATGGGGCCCTGTCTCCCTTTGGCGCGCTGGGCTTTGAGCTTGGCGTGCATTGTGATTCTGAGTTGTCCCCGAGATTCCATGAGCAGGTCATTGTGGACCGAGCCGCGCGGTGAGGCCAGGGCGCAACCGGTGTCCTGACGGGAGAGGGTATATTGTGCCCCAATGGGTGCTATTATATAGTTGTTGCACCGGGCGCCCGCGGGACGCCGAGTGAGGCTCCAGAAAGGCGCCGTAGCCCTGCGGGAGCGTCCTCGGGCGGCTGAACAGAAGTGCGCGCGAAGCGCGAGCCTCGTCGTCCAGTCAGCGCGGTGCCGCGATGCTCACCGCAAGGGCGTTGCCTTCGCCGCAGCAAGAGGAGGATCGAAGTGGGGGATGCTCTCGAGAGATTGCTGACGTTTCGGCATGCGGAAGATTGTTATGCGGCGCCGCCGACGGACCTGGCCACCTTGCAATTGGAGGCGATGAACGAGCGGCTTCGAGAGCGGCTCGACAGCATACCGCTCGTCAAGTACCGCGCGGAAAATGCCCGGATCCAGGCAGTCCGCGATTTCCGCGACGTCGTTCCCCTGCTGCTGCCCCATACGGCATACAAGAGTTACCCCGAGAGCCTCCTGGTGAAGGAGAAGTGGGACAGGCTGACGCAGTGGCTCAGATCGGTTTCGGCCTATCCGCTCGATGACCTCGACCTCGCCGCAGTGAAGGACGTCGATGATTGGATCGCCCGGCTCGATGCGGCGGGACATCCGGTCTCGTGCTCGAGTGGCACGACGGGCAAAGCCGCCATGCTCATCGCCTCGAGGGCAGACACTGAGCGGGCTGCCGAAGACTCCGTTCGCGCTTGTGCCTGGGCCACGAGAACCCGACCGGCGCGCGACCGGCGTGTCTTCGCCCTGGCGCCGGTGGCCGCCGTTCCGCGCAACTTCGCCATCATGCGGGGTCTGAGAGAGGGATTCGGCAAGCCGGACGTTCCCCTGTTCACCTATCCGGTGCCGCCCATTACGATCGGGGCCATCACTCGAATGGTCGCCCTGAGGAAGTCGGTCGTCGACGGGACCGCACTGCCTGCGCAGATCGCCGCGTACGAGAAAACGACGGAAGAGCGTACCCGCGCCGTCGAGGGGGCGCTCACCATCACCGCGGACGCGCTCGTGCAGGCGCGAGGCGAGAAGCTGTATCTCATTGGGCTCTGGGGAGACTTGTACAAAGTGGCCGCGGCGGTCCGCGAGCGGGGTTTCGGCGCGAAGGATTTCCATAGCGAGAATATGGTGTACGTGGGCGGTGGGCTCAAACGTGCCCAGCTGCCGGCGAACTATCGTGAGTACGTCTGTGAGACTTTCAACATCTCGCCGGAGCGGAATTTTCAGTTTTACGGGATGCAGGAGCTCAACTCCATCGCGCCGAGATGCCCACGCGGGGGTTACCATATTCCACCGTGGGTCGTCTGCCTGCCGCTCGACAAAGGCGGCGAGACCTTGCTGCCCATGACCGGTGAGGTCGAGGGGCGGGCGGCCTTTTTCGATCTCTCGCTCGACGGTCGCTGGGGCGGCGTGATCTCCGGTGACAGGATCGAGGTCGACTTCGGGGGCTGCGCGTGCGGGGCCCGAACGCCTGCGATCCGGGATGCGATCGTGCGTTACGCCGACCTCGAAGGCGACGATAAGATCAACTGTTCGGGGACCGTGGATGCATATGTGAGAGGCATGGCATGAGCGCGGCGAGCGCAGCGCGTGAGGCCGCTTCGAGCGAGGCCGAATCGGCTCCCTTCTTCATCAAGGGAAGGCTGGTGGAGGGCTGCGATGTCATCCATCGATCGCGCGATCTGGGCGTGAGCTTTGCGACGCCCGCGTTGGACCTCGATGCGCTCGTCACGCAGCGCACCGAGCCAGGGCCGCTTTTCGATGTCAAGCTGAGTGAGATCATCGACTTCCTCGTCGAAACCGGGGAACGTCTTGCGCTCGATGCCAATCCGCATATGCAGCTCTGCGTCGAGCGGATGGCGTTGACCAATGTTTTGCCACTGCGGGTCATCAAGAACCAGGTGGATGTCGGGCGGGAGATGCTGAAGCGCTCCGTGCTGCAGGATGTCATCGAGCAGAACTTTCCCAATCCGAAGGCGCTCGATGAGTGGGTGCCACGCGTGGACCGCAGTGGCCGCCGCAGCTACGTTCGAGCCTTTCCGCCGCGGCTGATCCACGTGCTGCCGGGCAACGCGGCGGTGGCCACCGTTCAGACCATCGCCTGGGCGGCCATGGTCAAGGCAGTGAATCTCTTCAAGATGGGCTCGAGCGACCCCTTCACCGCGGTCGCCGTCCTCAGGACCATGCGGGACATCGATGCGCAGCATCCGGTCGTGAAGTCCATGTCGGCGGTCTATTGGCGCGGCGGCGATGAGGTCACCGAGCGTACGCTCTATAGATCGCAGTATTTCGACAAGATCGTCGCCTGGGGAGGGGGGGATGCGATCAACAACGTGATCAAGTACATCGCCCCCGGATTCCAACTCGTGTCCTTCGATCCCAAAACCTCGATCTCCATGATCGGCAAAGACGCATTCCGGTCTGAGGCCACGCTGGAAGAGGCGGCCGAGGGCGCGGCGATCGATGTGTCCCTGCTCAATCAGGAGGCTTGCGTCTGCAGCCGCATCATCTTCATCGAAGGGGACATCGAGGAAGTGGATCGCTTCTGCTCGCGGTTGATCGAGCGCCTCGGCGTCGATCGGTACAGCGCCTCGGCCGAGGCGCCGCCGCTCGATCGCCAGCTGCTCGATGAGATCGAAGCCCTGCAGTTCATGGGTGAGGAGTTCCGCGTCTGGGGGCTCGGTGCGGGTAGGGGGCTCGTCATCCGCTCGGAGCAGCCGGTCGACTTCCATCCCGTAAGCAAAACCGCGAACGTGGTGAGAGTCGACTCCCTTGACGAGGCTCTTCGCTACGTCAACGTTGCGACTCAGACCGTCGGGGTTTATCCCTACGAGCGCGCCTTCGAGCTGCGCGACGGACTTTCCAGCGGGGGCGCGCAGAGAGTGACGCGGCTCGGCGAGTGCTGGGGCGTGAGCGCGGGCAACCCGCACGATGCCACCTACCCGCTACACCGCCTGGTTCATTGGATGGTCCACGAGGATGGTTGCGTGACCGAGACAGACTCGCTGGGGAGGATTGCATGACCGTGTTCGGACCGGGCTCGAGCGCCGACGATGTATTGAGCGGCCGTGATCTGACCGGAATGCGCGCCTTGGTGACGGGCGTTTCCGCGGGGCTCGGCGTGGAAACGGCGCGAGCGCTGGCGGCGCATGGGGCCGAGGTGATCGGCGCCGCGCGCGATCTCAGGAAGGCAAGGACGGCTACGGTCAAGTTTCGCCAGGCGCACGGCGATCGCCTGCGACTGATCCACTTGGACCTGGCCTCACTCGCCAGTGTCAGGGCATGCGCGGACGTGCTCCTGGCGGAAGGGCGGCCGCTCGATCTGATCATTGCCAATGCCGGCATCATGGCCACGCCGTTCGCGCGCACGGTGGATGGGATCGAGAGCCAGATCGGCGTCAATCATCTCGGGCATTTCCTGCTGATCAACCGGCTCGCTCCGCTGCTCCCGGCGGGCGCGCGTATCGTCAGCCTCTCGTCCGTCGCGCACCATTTCAGCGATATCGATCTCGACGATGTCAATTTCGAGCGCAGGGATTACGACCCGATCGTGGCGTATGGGGCCTCGAAAACGGCGACCGTACTGTGCACCGTCGAGCTCGATAGACTCGCAAGGGAGCGCGGGGTGCGCGCCGTGGCCGTTCATCCCGGAGGCATTCCCACGGAGCTGGCGCGGTATATTTCGCCCGAGCTGACCGGGAAGATGATGGTCATGATGGCGGCCGACGCCGGCGGTGCTCTCGCGGATTTGAAGTTCAAGAGCATCCCGCAGGGAGCGGCGACAACCGTCTGGGCCGCCGTCACGGCACCGCCCGATCTCGTGGGCGGCCGGTATTGCGAGGATTGCCACCTGGGCGTTGTGGCCGAAACGGGTGGTGCCGGCGTGCGGCCATACGCGGTGCATCCGGAGCGGGCGCGACGGCTCTGGGCCGAGAGCGAGGAAATGGTTGGCGAGCGGACGCAATGGCGCGCGCCCTAGACCTGTCTGTGAACAGTATCGCCTCGTGGGTGATAGACACCCCGGGCGAATGCCGGAGGAGTCATCCAAATGCAAGTGGCAAAGCCTGGGGAACGCGTCGACGTGAGCCCCCTGATCTGCGAGCTCGATTTCACGCCTTTCCGGATGCGCGTCTCGACCGAGCGCTATTATTCGCGCGAGCATCACGAGCGCGAGCGGGAGCTGCTGTGGATGCGGGCATGGCAGGTGGCCGGGCGTGCCGATGAGCTGCCAGCGCCTGGTGACTGGAAGGAATATCGGATCTTCGATCAGTCCTTCGTGCTCGTCCGGGGAAAGGACGGACAGATCCGCGGCTTCGTCAACGCCTGCCGGCATCGCGGCAATTCCCTCTGTGAAGGCAAGGGGCACGCCACGCTCTTCCGCTGCCCTTACCACAACTGGTCCTATGCTCTCGACGGGCGCCTCATCGGAGTCGCCAAGCCCGATTTCGAGGGATCGATCGAGGATTTCGTCGGCCCGAAGCAGGAGCTCGGGCTCGTGCAGATTCCGGTCGAGTGTTTCGCAGGATTCATATTCCTCAACCCCGACCAGAGCGCGGAGCCCCTTGCCAGCTTCCTCGGCGAGGCGGTCGAGTTGTTGTCGGCCTATGCGCTCGAGGAGATGGTCCCCGTAGGACTCAACACCCGCGAGCCACTCGACTGCAACTGGAAGATCGTCATGGATGCCTTCCAGGAGGGCTATCACATCCAAGGCATCCATCCGGAGCTGATCGCGGCGATGGATGAGTCCAAGGAACGGTACCGGTTTTTCGGGGATCACAGTGTTGCCACCGCCCCGTTCGGCGCGGCGAACATGGCCAATCTGAGCCCCGAGGAGGCCGTCGAGGCCATTCGTTTCCTGCCTACCAACTTTCCCGGAATGGCGGACGTGATGCCCCGCTTCGAGGAATTGGTGAATGCGGGCCGCGGGAAGGATGGAACGCTGGAATTTCCGGCGGGCGTCACCGCCCGCGCGCTGCTGCAGCAGGCGACGCGTGAAATCCTCACCGCCAAGGGGATGGACGTCGGCAAGCTCACCGACATCCAGATGAGCGACAATCACTTCTATCTGCTCTTTCCGAACTTCTTCCTCACCATCCGTCCGGAGTCGGCTACGCTCATCACCGCGGTTCCCCATCCCGGCGGCGACCCTGAGAAATGCATCTGGCATGTCACCATGTTCCAATGGTTGCCGCCTGAGGAGCGAGAAGCCCATCGGACGCCGATCACCGAGATCGCCGAAGGTCAGCACGTGCCTTACTACATCACGCTGGAGCAGGATTACGTGCAAATGCAGCGGCAGCAGCGGGGACTGCGTCAGCGCAAGCTGCCCTACGAGGCCTTGTCCAGGCAGGAAGTGCGCCTCGCCTATTTTCATTCGATCTTGGACGCCTGGCTCGCGCGGAGGGCCGGGCGCTGAGCGTCCCGCCCGCCCGGCTCATCAACATTGCGGAGATGAAACATGCAGATTGCTACGGCTCAAGGCGTCGTCAACGAGATCGGGCCGCTCACCAAGATCGCTTACGACTTCGTGGCGGCGCAGGGTAACGTCCTGGCGGCGGGAGTCAAATCGCCGTCCGACTGGGATCCGGTGGCCGAATACATCGACCCCAAGGTGTTCAAGCGGGTCGGCGCCTATCTGGAAGAGCTCGACTGGCCGGCCTATAAGAAATTTCTCACGGCCTGGGCCGCGGGCGGCACCCATTTCGAGATGACCGAATTCCACATTTCGGAGGTCGGCAACACGGTATTCCAGGAGATCGAGGAGCGGCATCACCGCGGCAAGGAATTCATCCGCAAGAACGTGATCGCGGTGTACCGGTTCAACGACCGCAAGAAGATCGTCCATCTGGACATCTACGAGCAGGCGCGGGATTCCGGGCAATGGATCGTGGAAGCGGCGAAGACTGCCGTGGCGCCGGCTGGGTAAGCGGGCGCGAGGCGGGACTACGGAGCCGGTGTTGGACAGGGAGCAGGAAAGTCGGATTTCGCATGCCGTAAGGCTCGCACTGAAACACCCAGCGCGCTGAAAACACCAAGCCGTCTGCCATCGCCTCCCTAAAGGCAAACCCCGCCACCGGGGCGGGGTGAGCCACGAGTGCCGATTCATCGCCGTCAAGCATCTCCGGGCGCGTTTCGCTCCGGCCCGCCATGGGTGCATCTCGGGCCCTCCGTCGGCTCGTCTGCGGCGCGCACGCCGATGGGCACCGCGCTCATGCGCGGCATGCCGTGGTAGCGATCATACTCCTGCTCCCAACTGAGCAGTTGGTTGACGTTCGCGCCATCGCGGCGCGGATCGTAATCGCGGCTGTGGCGCGCTCCGAAGCCGTGTGTCATCGATACCACGCCTCGGCGCAGATCAGAGTCGGCAGCGACGAAGGCAATGACCCTGCCGTGGCGCGAGCGGATCTCGACCCGATCGCCTGACCCCAGCGACAGCGACGCGAGATCATCAGGGTGCATATAGGCGGGATTGGGCGAGATCTTGATCCGTCCCTCAACGCGGACGCCGGAGTTGGTCGATTCTTGCGCGCGCCGGGTGATCAGCAGGAAGGGAAAGTCCTCGTCCACGCGACGCCGCGCCAGAACCTCTTCCGCGCGAACATCCGCGAGCTCGGAGAGCATGGTTGCATCGGCGAGTTCGAGCCGGGCCGCGCAGGCAGCATCGCGACTGCCGACAACGTCGCGAGCTTCGTCGAACAGTCCGCCGTGGGGAAATTGCTTTACGCGAGAGAGCGGTACGACCGAACCCTTGCAGTAGAGCTCGAGAATCGCTTCGGTGCTCGGTTCCTGCTCCATGTCGAGTGGCGTGCCGCCGATCTCCAGAGTGAGATCCAGCTTGCACGCCAGCCTGTAGTAGGTTTGCCAGGACTCGATCACGTCCGAGCCTTCGGGTGGCTCGAGCGTGGCTGGCCGGTAGAAGGCGTAGGGCTCCGTCCAGTCATAGCCGGGGTGGATCGCCCCGATCTGCTCTGCGGCTTGCGACACGGCCGGCATCTCGAGTTGGCGCCGCGTCGCGAGCACGTAATGCGCGAGGGCAGATGTGGCGGTGAGCTCGACATCATGCATCACGAGTAAATCAAGCGCTCCGAGCGCTTCAGCAGTGCGGCGCTGGTCGGGCCATGAATACATCGCGCCGGCATGGAGGAAGAGCGCGCGGATGCGGTTCTTGCCCTTCGACATCATCAGGTCGGGTAGAGCCGCGGTCGGCATGCCCATCGCCGTTTGCTGGAGACCACGGGCAAAGCTGTGACGGCCGAAGCCCCACGCGCTGCGCGCAGGGGCGGGCTGGGCTTTCCGAACCTGTCGAGACAGCAGAACTCGTGGCCGCGACACCGGCTCGCCCTCGCGCGCCCAGAAGCCGCGCAGGCTCTGGATGCAAAGCGCAAGATAGCTCGACAGCGTGCCTCGCGTCGCCATGCTCGGGCCGACACCGAGCGCGGTGTCGCCGGAGCGCGCGGCAATCAGGATGCGCGCTGCCGCGATCAGGTCGTTCGCGGCGATGCCGGCCCGCATTGCCACATATTCGGGCGTGAAGTCGGCGACTGCCGCGCGAAGCGCTTCGGCGCCGCGCGTGTTCTCCCGGACGAATGCCTCATCGAGGCCATTGAGCGCGAAGATGAGGTGGACGAGCCCCGCCAGCACAGTCGGGTCCTCACCTGGAATGATCTGGAGATGGACCGCAGCGCGACGCGCCGTCTCGCTGCGGCGCGGATCAATCACAATCACCTGCGTACCAGTCTTGGTAATCGTCTTGAGCTGCTGGCCCGGATTTTGCGGCAGATGCTGTTTGGAGATGACGGGGTTGCCGCCGACTATCAGATAGGCGCCACAACGGCTCGGGTGGACGCGACCGCCCTCCCACTGGCCGTGTAGCGCGTTGGCGAGAACGAGGCCGGGCTGATCGATCGTACCTGCGGTGAAGAACATGGGTGAGCCGATCGCCGCCATGAACGCCCTCATTACACCCGGTGCCGCGTGCTGCTCAGCGACGCCGCCACCGAGATACATCGCGACCGATTCCGGCCCACTCTCGTCGAGGATCCGGCGAATCCGCCCGGCGATCTCGTCGATCGCCTGGTCGTTTCCGATCGGCGAGCGCCGACCGTCGGGCAGGCGTTTCACGCTGTGCAGCAGGCGACCAGGGAGATGGTGCTGCTGTGGAATAGCTCGGCCCTTGGGGCAGATGAAGCCTTTGTAGATCGGGGCCTCGGGATCGCCCTCGACCTTGAGGACCCGACCCTTATCGATCGTCACGAGCGTGGGGCAGAAGCTGCCGCAATTCAGACAGACGGACAATTTCACTTCCATGGCTCACCTCTGCCTATTCTGGGGGTGATTGCGCCTGTGAGATCGGCCGCAACCGCGATGTTGAGGGTCTTCGTTGCCAATCCGGCCAGGTCGCTTCATCGTGCGTGCGCAAGCTCTTCACGAACAATCTCGCGCATTACCTTGGCGGTCAGGGGCCGCTCGTCCTCCTTGAGCGAAGCGCGCAGAGCCTCGTTGATCAGGGTCTGGTATCCGCGACCGGCTGTTTCCGCTTTGGTACGGAATGCCTCGATGACATCGTCATCGAGCATGATCGTAATGCGCGTCTTGCCAGGGGAGGGGATTACTGCGCCGCGCTTGCCGCGGCTAAAGTCATATTCCTTGCGCATATCCAGCTGCCTCTGATTTGTCAGCCTTCCGCGTAGATACGATGCGGGTACGATCGCCACGCGGCGTGTGAATGATCACGAGAATCCGCCCGAGCGCGCCCATTCCCAGCGTGATAAGGCGCTGCTCGCCTTGAGCATCGGGATCCTCCAGTGTCACGGCGTTGGGGTTCCGGAACCCCTGCTCTGCATCTGCAGAGCTCACACGGTGCTTGCGCAGGCTCTCCCCTGCCTTGGCCGGGCCGACATTCCCTGTCGATAGTCCTATTATGCATATTGAATACGTATAAGGCAAGTGGATCTAAGAAGGCTTTGCCGGAGGCCGTGCATCCGACAACATCGACGCCACTCTACGACCCTTTGGGGTAACCGGGACTCACGCCGACCGACTTACCCCACACTGCGCACCTCAGGGGTGTTATCACGCCCTTGGACGGCGGTAGACGGGCGTCGGTCGGGAAACACAATGATTTCCAGTGTTTCCACGCAATGTCTGGACGTTGGAGGACGGGTAGGGAAGGTTAGGTATAAC
>JAKBCR010000160.1 GCA_021807675.1 Pseudomonadota bacterium | reverse complement strand
CGCCGAGACCGAGCAGCCAGCCCATGCGGCGGCGGCGCGTGACCTCGGGCCCACTTTTCGCGGGCGAGAAAACCGGGCTGGATTCCCGGTACAGGGTGTCGTTTTCCATGAGCTCGGGGGTCACCGGGCAACGGTCATTATTTACAGAACGATCACTCTAATTATAGTGGAACGAATCCTTGAATCCAAGCCCTTTGTGGAGAGCCGCCACGCGAAGAGCGCCATGGATTCCGCCGCACGGCTTGCGCCGCCGCGCCTGCACCGCTACTTCGAGAACAAGGAAGGAATCATCCGGACCGTGGCGCAGGAGTCACTCGAGGCGGCCACGAGCCGTTTCAGCAGACGGCTCGAGCGGAGGCGGCGCGCGGAACAGACTCGTGGACAGATCCACCGAGATCCCGGCGCGGCGGCCGTGATGAGTCCGATGGACGTCGCGCAGACGGTGAGTATTCGCAACCCGGATCTCGACATCGTGTCGAACCGCCGACTGGCGATGCCAATACCTCCTTCAGCATCGCAATCAGTGTCCGTTGGCAGGTTGCCGGTAGGTTCTTTCATCGATCGTGGTGGTGAGCGTGCCGAGTGCCTGAAAGTCATCGCGCAGCACACTCGGCAGCATCGTGAAGCCCCTGCGCCCGGTCATCTTGCTGCCAGTCTGTTTGCCCGACAGCGTCAGATCCTCATGGAAGGTCACAGCGCCGAACGGCGAGTCCTGATCGTGCCGTACGCTCTCGGTTCCGTTGATCACATGCACACCATCATCGCTGAAGTCGTGGTATGCAACCCGTATGCTCGAGATCATCGACTTCGAGCGGTCCTCGGTGATCACCACCGCCGCCGAGCCACGCACCTCACCCTCGAGCGTGTACCGGCCCGCCGGCAGATGCGATGGCGTCGGTAGCGCGTCTCCTGGAATGTAAGGCGTCCCCCACGGTACCACGTCAGAGACGGGACTCGGCGGGACCGGCCTGCTCGGGCGCAGCGTCGGGAAGCGGGCAATCATCACCCGGCTGTTGCGCCGCCCCGGCTCGCTGGAGTCGAGACACTGGTGCGCAACGGGATTGGCGCCACATGCCAGATTCTCCGCCCACACCACCCCGGTGCTGTCAGCCAGCCACACCGGATCGGCCGCGGCGTTCCAATCAGGGGCGGCCCCGGCGTTGATCTGCTCGGAGCGTCCGCGGGAGGGCTCGACCAACCACGGCAGGAAGAAGCGGCGGTTACCGTTGTTGCGAAGGCCGGCCACATAGCCTGTGGTGGACAGCTGGTCCGTGATCGGCGGGATGCCTTGCATCCCGGAGAGGAAGTCCATCCGGCCGGTGCCCATGACCTCTTCTGCGATCAGCCATTTACCGTCAGGCGACATGAACATCGGATCGGTGTACTCCGCGTGATCCGTGAGGGGGTGCGACCGGCCGGTGGCGAGAGAGGTGGCCCAGGCGTCCACACTATCCGACTCGAAGCACTGGATCCCAAGGACCGACCGACCGTCGCTGCTCCAGCCGCGGAACTCGCCGACAAAGCCGACAGGGTTGAACGTCAACCGGTTGCCGGGCGCGACCCGGTACGGCCGGTACTGCGGCTTGCCGTTGAACAGCAAAGTGACGTGAGTCAGGACGTACCTTTCCCTCGCTCGATCGAGCGTCAACCGGCCGACGAAGGCGAATTCCTCGAGATTTCCGCGGACCGCCGCGAACTCGTTCCATCCCAGGTGAACCCCGTCCGGGTTGAGTCGCCATTCGCGGCCATTCGTCATTCTTCCCCAGGGCGTCATTCTGCCCCGCCCTAATGGGGCGCCAAGGGGCAGGCGGCCCCAGTAGACCGGATAGATGCGCGTGTCCTGCGCCGTGCAGCGCGGATCCGCGAGCTTGTAGGCCATGCCGCTTCGACCGCACTCCAGAATCCCGTTGCCGACCAGCGCGCGCGTGTCCCCGGGCAGCGCATGCGGGGGCGGATATTGATAACTCGAGTGCGTGCCCCGCCCACCGGCGAGTATCTTGCCCCGCAACACATCGGAGCCGAAGGGCACCCCGCAGGTGAGACATTTCCAGAAGTCCCCATCGGGGAATCGCGTGCCGTCCGTGCTGATCAGAAGCACCTGCTCACCCGTGTAGACACTCGAGGACCCGGTTGTGGGCGCGCCGGCGTAAGTTACCCCAAGGAGCACGTAGTGAGGATTCCAGTAAAAGCCTGGAGACCCGAGGGCGCCCCAAGCCGCCGAGATGCAGCCGGTTCCGTGCGGGTTCACCGCGATCGTGCACGAGCCGACTGCATCCGATGGGGCCGTCGGAGGCACTGGCAGCTCGCGGATCGTCACCGGCACGTGCAGACGATGCCCCACATCGACGTGAAGGACAACCGGCCGCGTGGCGGCTCCCGCAACCAGCAGCGGAATCCTTCCCCCCATCATCGCCAACAGCAGCAGGAAGCACCCGGCGGCGATGGCGCAGCGAGCAGCCGGCCGCGTCGGGCCTATCGCCTCAGATCTCATTGCGCCGCGCGATCCGGCCGAAGTGGGCGGCACTCGGCTTCGCACTCCGCTTGAAAGTGACCCTGTCCACCGCGTAGAGCCCGTACTTCGGTCCGTAACCCTGTTCCCACTCGAAATTGTCCATCAGGGACCAATGCAGGTAACCCAGAACGGGCACGCCGCCGGCGATCGCCTCGTGAAGACCGGATAGAGCGGCGTCGATGTACCATACCCGCCGCGCGTCGTTTTCGGTCTCGAGACCGTTCTCGGTGACGAAGATCGGCTTTTTTACTGCCGAATAGACGTATTCGACTCCGTTGCGCAGCGCCTCGGGCCTGCTCATGGCGGCGAACATGTCATCGGGTTTCACGTACGGCATGGGTGGTGGAGCGGGAAGCGGCTTGCCGCTTCCGGGTATGCGAACTTGCCTGTAGATCTGCACGGCGGCGAAATCGGCGGTGCGGCGGACCACATCGAGCCACTCCCCGTAGGCTTTCTTGCGAATCTCCTTGTACGGACTGTCCTGCGTCGCAGGCTGAAAGTCGATGATGTTGAGCGTGACGCTCACCGGCAACGAGGCCCGCTCCGCCTTGATCGCCGCGTAAGCCTGCTCATGGCCCGCGATGAGCTGCGGCGTCATGGCGTCGATGTCCGGGTAGTTCAGAGTCACATAGCGCTCGCACCCGCTCGCCCTTGCCGCCGCGGCGTGCGAAGCGAGCTCGAGCGCCTTGTGCTTGCGGAAATAAGGTCCGCTGCCGGGCAGCGCCTCGAACCCCTGCTGCACCTCCGGCTCGTTGATGGTGAACGCGAAGGCCATGTCGGCGGCCAGCGCCTTGGCCGCGACGGAGCAGAAGCGCGCGAAGAGCGCCGGCGCCTGCGGGTTGAGCCAACCGCCCGCCTCCGCGAACCATCGCGGGGCGGACCCATGCAGGAACGTGACGGCAGGATCGATGCCGTGCTGGCGGCAGCAATCGATCACCCGCCTGTAGTAGTCGAGAAAGGCGACCGAGAAAGCGCCGCGAACCGGCTCGATCCGCGCCCATTCGAGTGAGAAACGATAGGTGTTGAACCCGTTCGCCGCGCTCAAGCCGACGTCCACCGCGTACCGGTGGAGGCTGTCGCAGGCATCGCCCGAGCGCTGCGCGAAAGCCGTCGGCTCGACATTCTCAAGAAGCCACAGGTCGGCGTCCGTGTCGTTGCCTTCGATCTGGTAGGCGGCCGTCGCGGTGCCCCAGCGGAATCCCTTGGGGAAACGCCTCGTGGCCGGCCCGGTCTTCCTGGCGGCTGCGCGTGTCTTGCCGGCGAGCGCTGCGAGCGCCGTGCCCGCGGCGCCGGCGAGCACGGCGCGCCGGCTGGTAGAGAGTCTGGAGGTCATTTTTCCCCCGAGGGTTGCTTTTCTTGGTTACGCAGGATGAACCGCTGTATCTTGCCGCTCGGCGTCTTCGGCAGGCTCGCGACGAAATCGATCTCCCGCGGGTAGGCATGCGCGGACAAGCGCTCCTTGACGTAGCCGCGCAGCCGCTCGGCGAGATCTGCCGTAGGCTCGACGCCCTTCGCCAGGACGACGAACGCCTTCACGATCTCCGTTCGCACCGGGTCGGGCTTGCCGATCACCGCCGCCTCGACCACCGCGGGATGCTCGAGCAGTGCGCTCTCGACATCAAAGGGCCCAATCCGATAGCCCGATGAGGTGATGACATCGTCGGCGCGCCCGACGAAGCTGATGCTGCCATCGGTGTTGAGCTCGGCGATGTCTCCGCTCAGATAGTAGCGATTGCCCAAGGACGGCGTGGCCACGCCCTCATAGCCCTTGAACCAGAAGAGCGGGGAGTTGCGCCGGTCCACCGCGAGATTTCCCGGATTGCCCGGCGCCAGCTCGTGACCGGCGTCGTCCACCACCACGACCCGCACCCCGGGCACGGAGACTCCCGCCGATCCCGGGTTGACGGCGTGTCGAAGCGCGTGATGATTGCAGAGCACCATGCCGAGCTCAGTCTGCCCGTAATGATCGTGAATCAGCGCCTGCAGATGCTCGGCGAACCACCGGATCACCTCTGGATTGAGCGCCTCGCCGGCACTGCTGACCGCGCGCAACCGCCCTCTGATGTCGCGGACCGCCTCGGGGCCGGCCGCGATGACATGCCTGAAGGCCGTAGGCGCGCCGGCGAGGTTGGTAATCCCCTCTTCCCGGATGACCTCGATCAGGGCGTCGACTGAAAAGGCGCCGTCATAGAGCAAAGTGGCGTGCCCCAGCAGGAGCGGTCCGGTGATCGCGTAGTACAGCCCGTACGCCCAGCCCGGATCCGCTATGTTCCAGAACCTGTCCTCGGGACGCAGATCGATGGCATAGCGCATGTAACCGGCGAATCCCGCCAGCGCCTCGAGCGGCACCAGAAGGGGCTTCGCGGGACCTGTCGTGCCGGAGGTGAACATGATGAGGAAGGGATCGTCCGGGGCCCGCATCACCGGGCCCAGCCCCGGTCGGCGGCCGGCGATTTCCGTGTGGAAATCCAGATCCCGCTCGGGCACGGGCTTGCGGCCCGACTGTACCGTCGCGATCCTCGCCGAGGTCTCGAGCCCGTCCAGCTTCGGTCGATTCACCGAGTCGGTGACGATGACCTTGGCTTGAGAGGTCGATACGCGATGCTCGATCGCCTTCGGTCCGAAGGCCGTGAACAGCGGCTGGTACACCGCTCCCAGGCGCCAGGCGGCGAGTATGGTCGTCAGCAGCTCCGGGGTTCGCGGCAGCAGCCCCGCCACTCGATCGCCCGGGCCTACGCCCTCATCGCGCAGGACCTGCGCAAAGCGATCGGAGGAATCGCGAAGCTGCTCGAACGTGTAGGTGTCGCGCCCGCCGTCCTTGCGCCGGTAGACGAGCGCCGTTGCCCCGCTGCCGCAATGCCGGTCGCAGCACGCCTGCGCCGCATTCAGACCCGCGGCCCCAAGACCCAGTATCGACCGCTCGCGCACCGCGTCGAAGCGCGAATATACATCCGCGTGGAGGGGCTTGAGCCGCTCCGCGGCGGCGGTACTGTCTGTCGAGATACTCATCCAGCGCTACCCGAGAGGAGCCCCTTGCCATTCACATCGCCCGGCGTGCGAATGGCGAGTCGCCGCGACGTGGCATCGCTCGATTCGCTCGAGCACGACCGACTGAACTTTTAGATGGTAGTGCGCCGATGCCCCGGCCGCAAGTCCCCAACCCTGCGTGCGCATCGGCGCGGCCGCCAAGGAATCCTGGCGGCCGCATCGGCCATGCTCACCAGCGTCCGCCGCTATCCGTCCCGAGCGGGCGCTCGTAGGAAGGGTCGGTCCGGTCGCGGTTGCCCTTGAGGTAACCGGAGCCAGGCAGCATCTTCCCGTTGGGCAGGACGGCCTTGCCCTCCAGAGCCACCTCGACCGTCGCCCGGCGCAAGGCGATACGCCACTCGCCGTTGCGCTTCTCGAGGCGATCGATATACCGCCCCGCCAGGACACGGGATGTCTGACCGCCCTTGTCCGCGAAGAGCCCGATCGAGTAGCTCTCAGCGTGAGCGACATCGCCGTCGATCTCGCACGTATGCATGGTGACGTTGTGGAGGTTCACCTCGCAAATCCGCGCATGGGCCTGGTTGGCATGCGTGGCATATTCAGGCCCCGGAATGCGCTTCTCGCCGAGCTCGTGCAGGGCATCGGGGTGGTAGCTGCTCGCTATGAGCTGCACATCGAAACGATCGTTACCGCGTGAATTGCGCTTGATGCACTCGAAGATGGCCTGCCGGTCCATCAACTCCTGCACCTTGGCCTCGAGCGCCGCGAGACGGTCTTCGCTGTTCATGTCTAAATGGCTCTCTTTTCAGGTCGGCTCGAAATGCACGGTCGGCTTGGCACCTGTCGTATACGGGACCACGAGCTTGCGGAACTGCGCGTGAGCGGGCTCGGGTCTGGAGGCCAGATGGGCCTCGATCGACTCCCATTCCGCAAGAAACATGACCGAGTTGGCATCCTCGACGCCGCGCAGCGCCCTGAAGGAGATACACCCCGTGAACCGCTTCGTGAGGGGTATCGCCTGCGATTTCAGCACATCCAGGAACTCCTCCATCTTGCCTTCTTTGATGAAGACCTCGGCTCGCTCCAAAACCATGTCTGTCTCCTGAGCTCAACGTCCGACTCGAGGCACGCGCGGCACTCGTGCTGAAATTTCTAGCCGAGGGGAAGCTCGACCTCGGCGGCCGCGTCCACCAGCACAGTCCCATCCTGGTTGGCGAGCGTAACTTTCACGGCCACGAGGGGCAATCCCCAGGCCGTCTCGGGCTCCTTCGCCGTCACCTCCCCCTGGAAGTAGGTCACGTCGCGCTCCCATGCCGGTCCGCGGAAGGAGGACTTCACATGCCGCACGAATCCATCATGCCCCGCCCAGTAGGCCAGGTAGTCGGTGACCCAGGCGCCCATGGTCGCCCCGTAGCCGTAGGCGCGGGACATGCCGATCTCATCGGCCTTCTCCTCATCAATGTGCCCGCGCGAGGGACCCGTATAGAGCCCATCGCGGTAGCGCGGGTCGATCTTCGCCAGGTCATCGCGAATCTCGAACCCTTTCACCCAGCCGGCATCCTGGTTGATCCAGGGATCCTTCACACCCTGCGGAGCCGTCCAGTGCATCTCTCCCCAGATGTTCTCCCGGAAAGCCCGATACTCGGTCGTGAAGCTCGCGATACTGTGTGGACCGATCACCCGCCGCGGCAGCTTCTCGCCCACCTTCACCTCTCCGTAGAGCGGCGAGACTCCCTGCCGATTCGACTCGATCCAATCCCGCCGGATCCTCTCGATCTCGACAAGCGTTTCGGCCGTCCAGCGCGGCTTCGGCGGAAGCTTGCTCGCATACATCTTGCGCCGCTCCGCCTCCGCGGCGAGATAGCGAATCGATGTCGAGCGCTCCTTGGCCACCGGCGTGCCGTCCTGGTTGCGGTGCAGCGTGTCTCCCCGCTGAAACAGCGTCGGCCCGGCGAACTTCGTCTCGGTCACCTTGTAATCGTGGAATCGGCGCTCCTGCGTCAGGCGGTCTCCCGGCCGCACCCGATAGCCGTAGAACCACCACTCCTCGCCCCCGAAGATCAGGTGACTGCCGGGAATGCGGCCCACGCACGCCGGCTGCACCCCGTGACCGCAATCCAAACTCGCCGCGATCGACTGCGGGGCAACCAGTCCCCCGAATTTGGACGACCGCGCGAACTCCTCGTCCCAGTGAATCGGGTTGGGGTAATCGAGCGCCATCACCCAGCGGCGGATGTCCGTCGGGGCGCAGGCGTCCCATTGGGCCCCTCCCCCGACCCGCTGTCCCACGCGATGCTCGACATCGCTCAGATCGAGACCCGCGCCGCTCCGGCCGCTCTCCGCACTCGACATGGTCATGCTCCGGTGAAATGCTTCTGGTGTCCGAATAACTTGACTCAGTTGCAGTAGCGCCCGCCATTGACACTGAGCGTGTGCCCCGTGACGTAGTCGGCGTCTTCCGAGGCGAGGAAGGCAACCGCCGCTGCGATGTTCTCCGGCCGCCCCGGCCGCTTCATCGGCGTCGTCTGCGCATACACCGGGATATTGACCGGCGAGGCGCGCAACCCCTCGGTGTCCACGAATCCAGGCGGGACGCAATTGACGGTGATCCCCCGGGTGGCGTATTCGATCGCCAGCGCCTTGGTGAGGCCGATCACTCCAGCCTTGGCAGCCGCGTAGTGCGCCGCGCTCGCTCCTCCGGTTTGCGCCGCCGATGAGGAGATGTTGATGATCCGGCCCCAGGAGCTGCCCAGCATGTCCGGGATGACCTCCCGGCAGCAGAGGAACGGCCCCTTCAGGTCGAGGGCCATCAATCGGTCCCAATCCTCTTCCGTGATCTTCTCAAAGGACGCGAAGGGCGAAAGCGCCGCATTGTTGACCAGGATGGCGACCGGCCCGAGCTCCGCCCGGGTGAGCGCGGCGCATCGGGAGATATCTTGCGCCTTGGAGGCGTCGCCCGCGCAGGCGATCGCCCGTCCACCGGCCTTGCGGATGAGTGCGGCCGTCTCTTCGGCACCCTCCGCCTTCAGATCCCAGACGGCTACACGGGCGCCATCTTGCGAGAGCCGCAGGGCAATCGCCCGGCCCAGGCCGCGCGCCGCGCCCGTCACCACCGCCACTCGACCGTTCAGCGACATTTTTCTCTTTACCTCGCAACACCGTGCAAGCGCACACCGCCGGTGTCGCTCTGCTCTTGGGTGCGCTCATGCTTGCTTCCAATGTCCGCTCAGTCAAGCGTAAACCGCTGGTCGATTGATCTCATTTTCTGAACTTTCGGTAGCTTCCCGACCCGCATAATGCGCCGCACCGGGGCAACCCCGGGTCGCATGATGCCCTCAGGAGCCCGTGAGATTGCAGCCCATGACCACTGCCGCGCGAGTGAGCGCGGTCCGAGGAAACCCCGAATGACACTAGCAGATGTTCTCGGCGAGATTCGCCGGCGGCCAGGTACCTCCGACATCATCCCGATCTTCGATCCGTCGCTCGGAAAGCAGATCGGCGAGTTTGCCGATGGCGGTGCGGCCGCGATCGATGCGGCGGTGGCGCGTGCCCGTGCGACCTTCGAATCGGGCCTCTGGCATGGCAAGACCTCGAGTGAGAGGTCACGGATCCTGTGGCGTGTCGCCGAGCTCATCGAGCAGCGGGTCGATGAGCTGGCGGAGATCGATGCGCGCAACGGGGGCATGGTGCTCTCGCAGGCGAGAAACCTCATGTTCGCTTCCGCGGAATTCTTCCGCTACTGCGCGGGCTGGTGCACGAAGATCAACGGTATCGCCCACGATGTCAGAATGGCCGGGGGGATCACCGGCGCCTATGCCGAGATCCACGGCTACACCCTCAAGCAGCCGATTGGTGTCGCGGGGCTGATCTTTCCCTGGAATGGGCCATTCCACAATGCGGCAATCAAGCTGGCACCGGCACTGACCGCGGGCTGCAGCTGCGTCGTGAAGCCCGCCGAGGAAACGCCCCTGTCCGTTCTCGTCCTGGAGAAGATACTCCTGGAGGCGGGTGTGCCCGAAGGCGTCGTCAACGTCGTCGTCGGCTATGGCCACACCACGGGCGCGGCATTGGCTGCGCACCCGGATGTGGACAAGGTTGCCTTTACCGGATCGACCGCGGTCGGAAAGAAGATCGTCCAAGCCGCGAGCGGGAACCTGAAGAAGGTCATGCTCGAGCTCGGTGGCAAGTCGCCGGTGCTCATCTACGACGACGCCGATTTGCCCAAGGCCATACAGTCCGCCGCGATGGGGATCTTCATCCATTCCGGGCAAGGCTGCATCTGCGGCTCACGGGTATTCGTACAGCGGCGCGTCTATGAGCAGGTGGTCGAGGGCATCGCCCAGATCGCCAGAACATTGCCCCAGGGCGGCAGCCACGAGCAGAACGTCGTCATCGGTCCTCTGATCAGCCAGAAACAGCTCGACCGCGTCACCGGCTATCTCGAGGAGGGAAAGCGCGAAGGCGTCGAAGTGGTTGCCGGCGGGAAGCGGCGTGCCCGTCCCGGATACTTCGTCGAGCCCACGGTCCTGACACGCGTGCGTCCTGAGATGCGCCTGATGCAGGAAGAGATCTTCGGTCCCGTGGTCGGCGTCGTGCCCTTTGATGACGATGGGGAAGTGCTCGCCGAAGCCAACGACTCCGTCTATGGACTCGCGGCGACTGCGTGGACCCGGGATGTCGGCCGCGCCCATCGCCTGGCGAAGCGCCTCAAGGCCGGAATGATCACGCTGAATTGCCAGATGGTCTGGGATCCGGCGCTGCCGATTGGCGGTCACAAGCAGTCCGGCTGGGGACGGGAGTACGGTCTCGACGGCATCGAAGCCTACATGGAGACGAAGTCGGTTTACACGCAGCTGGTATGAAGCGCTGGATCCGGGCATCCTGCCCGGCCCAGCGCCGTTGAGGCAAAAAGCGCGGTTTTTTGCCTCAACGTCCGCCACCTGCGGCGGCGGGGCACCTCCGTGTGCCGGGTCACCG
>JAKBCR010000159.1 GCA_021807675.1 Pseudomonadota bacterium | reverse complement strand
GCCAAAGAAGGCGCGGAGGTCCCTCTGGATCGACCGCGCCAACGTCGTGTAGCGCGGTGCACCGGGGAACAGGGTCAGCGAAAGGTGGATGAGGAGATCTTCCCGGCGGGTTGCGGTGGCGGCCGTCAGCTGATCGCGACTGGACGGGTCGGACAGGCAGATTTCGACGGCCCGCGCCGGCGCCACCTTCGCGGCACGGAGGCGGTCGTGCAGCCCGTCCGGAAATTCCTCCACATCGAGTACCCGACCACGCTCCACCAGTGCCGCCCATAGGGTATCGAGCTCAGGTCTGATCCGCTCGGCCAGCTCCGGGCGCGCCGGCACCGCACGCCGTTCACGCTCTGGTGGCCGCAAACCGACCAGACGAACGATATCGCGCGCTTGCCGCTTGAGCAGCACTTCCTGTTCAAGTTCCTTGTCGCGGAAGACGACAAAGATACCGGGTGCAAAGGCGACAGGCGCCTCGCTGAGCGCCTGCGCGATGAAGTCGCGCAGCTCCTGCTGGGCGAAGTACTTCTGGAAGGTCCCGCGCGCGGTGACATAGCCGTCGCCATAGGGCCTGAGACCGTCGAACGTGTATTTGCCGAGCGGCATGACGGCGACCGACAGAGCGCGCCGCGCGAAGCCATATGCGGCCATCAGGGTCTCGGCGCGCTCGTGACGGTCCTCGATGACGTTTAGCACGAAGCCGAGATTGACGATGTCGGCGGGTCGGCGGGGGCCGTCGGGCGCGTAGTGAGGATCCCACCCGAACGCCTTGAAGCCGTTGGCCGCCAGTGCCGCGACATCGTCCCCCTGACCGCAGCCATAGTCGAGCACGGTCATGCTCTCCGTGACGATCCGGTGCGAGACCAGCATCTGAACCGGTTGGGACAGGTCACGACGGATGATGGCGGTACGGTGCCGCACCACGTCCACGGGCGCCGTCTCACGGTGCAGCAGCCTGGCCCCCTGCACGACGAGGCCAGCGGCCTCCACACGCTCCAGCCACGCCTTACGGGTGCCGATGCGGTGAGGTTCCGCAAACAACTTGTGCTCCTCGGCCAGCCGCGTCAGCGCGGTAAAGGCCGGGCGCCGTGGATCGTCGGGCCGCAGCAAGGTCTCCTTGCGGTGCAGGATGGGTGGGTTGGCGCGACCCCGGTAGTCCATGCGGGCCACGATACCGTCGCTGAGATTGACACGAACCGCGGCAAGCAGGGCGGGGAAGGCGGCCTCATCGAACGTCTCGTAGGTCAGCAGGGAGACGGCGTCACCCTGCACCTTGGCGACATTCCAGTCCGGACGCTCGGCGGCGATGGCCGCCCGCTCGATGCGGTCACGAATGGCCTGATCCGCGAGCGGGACGGCTGAGACGTGCAAATAGAGCGCACCGCCGACACGTTTACCGGCACCGGCAGGGCGCGATATCATCCTGCGGGGTCACTCGACCTTGTCGTCGTCCGCGGATGGATGCTGAAGATGATCCGCCGCCACGGCGACTTCGAGATCGGTTTGCTCAACCGTGCGCTCAGTCGGCTCGGCATCAGGGATCTCGCCTTCGACAGGGATCGTAACCGTTGCTGGTGGGACAAGCCGCCGCTGGATTTGCGTGGACGATTCCAGCCGACCAAGGCTGGCTTTCAGATATCCCTTGCAGATTTCCATGGTCGCCGCGCGCTTGGCGGCGACGGCAGCATCGATGAGCAGCTTCACCTCGTCGTCCGTCTTGCCGTTGGCTTTCGCCTGCATGCCCAGCATATCGACCTCGCGCCGGAAATCAGGCGTTCCCTGGGCCGTGCGCACCGCGGCCTCGAAAAGGCGATTGCGCAGTATCTCAATGTCGTCTGCGACGGCCGGCAGTGACGCCCGGAACCGCGCCGCATTTCCCTCGTTCTCGGGAGCGTTCAGGGCCTCCAGCACCGCGGCCGAAGCCATGCGCGAATGGACAATCTCTAGAATCATGTAGCGGAAGAATTCCCACTGCTTCTCGTTGAGCTCGCGCACATTGGTGGCGGCGAGCAAGCCGCGGAAGCCGGACTGGCTTGCCTCAAAGGCGCGCGCACGGGGTTCGCTGACATAACCGCTCAAGGTCCTGTGGCGGGCAGCGGGAACGGCGAAGAAGGTATTGAGGCCGGCAAGGTAAAGCGCCGAGACAAAATCCGTCGTGGCGAGCCGGTCTTCGTAAGTGACGGCTGCGGGCAGAAGAATTTCGACATGGCTCAGCACGGCCATCAGATAGCCCAGCTGGAAGGCCTGCGTCGAAAGCGTATCAAAGATGGCCTTGCCGCGTGCCCGTAGTTCCTTGATGTCGGCCTCGACTATCGCTTTTTCGCGGCCACCGAAGTTTGGAACGTCGATGTTGAACAGAATGTAGGAGCGGGTCAGTTTGACCGCTTCCTCCCGATCCAGAAGCGCGCGGCTTACCGAATCGCAATAGGTCAATTGCTGCGTCAGATGCGTTGGAACCGTCTGTCCCTGCGCTTTGACCTCGGCAACGTTTTCCTTCAGACGCCCGATATGCTCCTCAAACACATGCCGGTTGCCCGTCCCGTCGAAGAGAAGCGAACGGCATTTGGCCTGCACCGGATCGGCGAGCGCGGTCGGATCGTTGAGCGCTTCTAAAAGCTGCCGGGTGGCCTGGTTGTGGGCCGCGTAGGGACGCAGCCGATCGAACAACGGCAGCATGATGCGGTCGGTCAGCTCGCCGATCTTCGCGGCGATAAACTCGACATCGTCGGGCTTGTGAGTTTTGGCCGAGCGGCGGCTGATTGACTCAAGGGCGGGACCATTGGTTCCGGTCAGGATTTCAGCGGGCCGGATCGGATTGCGCACGTTGCGGCCGTCTGTGATATCGGCGGTCTTCACGAGGTTGAATGCGGCTGGCAGGCCGAAGCCGGCGGCTGCGTGCATCTTGTGAAGAGCGACCGCGCTGCACAGTTCGAGCTGACCTGCCATCACCTGACTGCCATTGTCCGCCTCGGAATCACCAAAGGCGAAAGAGTAGATGCGGGCGACACCGGGGGAGTCGTCCGTTCGGTCCTTGAAGCGGGTCAGCGTGCGCCGCATCATGAACGCGGCAAAGTCCTCGTCATCGAGCAGCAACTCGCGCGATTTGCTGACCTGCTTGGCCTGACGATTGACGACGATGAAAATTTCGCGGCAGACAGAAACGAGATCGACGCCCTTCTCTTTGAAGTCGAGTCGGTCTTCATGCAGGTCCGGAAAGAAGATGATGCAGACTGGAAGCTCGATATGGGCCACGGCCTCGGGATCGACCTGGATGTGGCTGTAATAGGGGGCGAACGGGTCGGCGCCCCAGCTCTTGTTGATCTGGCGATGGAGCGCAAGGATCGCCATCGCACGGTGCTGCCCGTCGACGATAACGATCGCCGAGCGCTGCGGATTGTAGCGGATCACGCCGAGCGGGCTGACTTGGCCGTCCATGACGGCTTTCTCGAAATCGAACAGATCGCCGAAGGTGACGGTCTGCTCCTGTGTCGTCGGTGCGGGATAGCGGGGGCCGATGCCGCTGCGTGATTCACGCTTGGGAACGAGAACGGCCAGCACCGGCGGAAAGAACCGCGCATGCTGGCCGGTTTCACCAAGCAGGTACGGAATCAGGTCGTGCGCGACGCGACTGTCGTCGAGATCGCGCTGGATCAGCTCGTCGAACGACAGCTCCTCGATTTTGAAAATCTCGCGCCATGGCGCCATCTGCGACGCGAGCTGATTTTCCCAATGCCCTTGCTGGCCGGGGCGGATTTTCGTGAGAAGATACTGCGCGCGAATCTGCGAGCTGCCGCTGCCGACCGAGAACTCGCCATAGGTACCATAGGCGGGGGATTTCTGGACGGAGAAGGTGAACGACATGGTTAGCGTCTCCCGCAAATGGGGTCGGATAGCAGCTGAAGCAGGCGCTCAAGGGCGCGGCGGGTCGACGAATCCGAGGTCGGCGCGTCAGGGCCGATGCCTGCGGGCATTTCCTCCGTCACCAGGACCGACACCATCAGGTCTTTGGACGAGATTCCGCGGATCCTGGCTTCGAGGGCGAACGAGTGGGGAAGGTCGAGGCGATCCATGACGTTCTGGACCGTTGCCTGGCTATTTGCCGCGATGAAACGGCTCACCTGCGAGGTGTCGTCCCAATAATCGGTCAACGACAGATAATGCTGGCTGTAAACCCGCTCATAAAGGTTGCGGGCAATGCCGATATAGACCGGGCGGCAGAAATGGACGAACTGCTCGGAGCGGAAAAACCAGTCAAGAAAAGGCTCGGCCTCGTCGAAGGCTTCGGCAACTGCAGCGCCTACGGCCTGCTCCTCGGCGCCTAGGAAGGTTTCGCCGACGGACTGGCCGATCGTGCGCACGCCGTAGCGCTGATGGACATGGGTCGTGATCCTCGTCTCGGACGACAGAAAGCGCGTCAGCGTACCCGGCGTAGATTCACGACGGATCGAGGTCGGTCGGTAATACCAGGCATAGAGGCCCGGCTTATCCGGGACGTACGAGATCCGGCTGCCCTGAAACTCCTGAAAGCCCGTTCGGGAGCTGGCGGTCATTTGTGGCAAGCTAGGCAAACTTTGGGTGACCCGTAGAGCTCGTCGAGATCGAGCGGCTCACCGCCCGACCGCAGAGGATTGACAGGCTGCTTGCCCTTCAAGCGCGTTATACGCTTGGCATGATCGTCGCGAATTTGCTGGATGCGCTCCGGCCGTGCCAGATCGATCAGTGATTCACCCTGGCTCCAGGTGAAGGGGGAACCATGCTCGACAGCATTTTTTTCGTAGAGCTTGGCGGCCTCATAGGCACCGGGATGCTCTTCCATGAGCCGCACCCATTCGATCTTCTGCTGGAAGAAGCAGAAGGTGCAGCCGCTGCGCGACCGCCACTTGTAATAGTCAGGCAGGCCGACCCCGGAAGCCTCCAGGATGTCGAGCACGCCGGGCTTGTCCACGCCGGCTTCGCGGAAAGGCAGGCGTACCGCCATGTTTGGATGGGTCGCGGTGTAGCCCTCGCGATAATCCTCATCGGCGCGGATCGCGACGTAGCTGACGATCTTTGTGCCCGCCTCCAGCGACGGTTGCAGCCACTGTTCAAAGGGCCTGATCTTGAGCTGGCGGGTACACCACCTGGTCTTTGGCGAGGGCAGGAAGTGCTTGTATTGCGTGAGCCAGAAATCAAAGTCGCGATCGGGATTGAGCCGCTCGATCGGCTTGCCCAGGAATCCCTCAAGGCGGCCGAGAAACTCGTAGACCTCAGGCAGCTCCTTGCCGGTGTCGGTAAAAAAATACTCGACGTTCAGCTTAGGGTGGTGCTGACGCATGAACACCGCCAGCGCGGCGCTGTCGCGTCCGCCGGAAAGCCCAAGCACATGCCGCTCACATACAGGTTCTGGTGTCATCCGGCTCTCTGGCGCTTGAGTGCCCTGGCGGCGGCCAGCGGCGTCACGGCGGGCGGATGTTCGGCGAGTTGACTTCCCAGCTCGGCCAGAGCGGCAAGGGCGATGTCACGGCTCGGGCTGGTCTTCGTGAGGACCGCACGTAGGGCTATTACCAGCTGATTGATCTCGGGCTGCTGATGGATCGCGATGTCAAACTCCGGAGTGACGGGGGATGCCCGTTTGGGATCGCCAAAATAGAGCGCCATGGCATGGCGCCTGTCGCCACGACCCTTCACATGGGCAAGGCCCTCGGCTTTCACAAACTCCTGCGCCAGCGCGGCGATCTCGATCCGCGCCTGATCTATATCGCGGTCCACCCAGTCGCGCGGAGGCTTGTTGGCGGCAAGGCTGGCGATGCCCTCGATCTCTTCCTCGGTCCCGATATAGCTCGTCAGGCGGGTGGCAAAGGCATCCAGCCGGTAGTTGCCGGTCAATCCTCTGACGGTTTCGGCGCGGAGGTGAAGTTCGGTGATTTCCGGATCGGTGCCGCGCGGGATGCGCAGCTCGTGAAGCATGGTTGCCGCCAGTTCACGCAGCATGTCGGGATAGGCGTCGACCAGCTCGTCAAGACCCGCCCGCACGGACAAGATGATTGGCACCGCGTCGACGGCCCGGGTGGCTCCGCTCTGTTTGGGATCGCCGAAGACGGCGGGAATGTCGTCGAGGAGGAACTTGTTTGGGTCGTTCGCAAGCTTGGCGAGATTCCGAACCTGGACCGCCGTCGGTGACAAGCGGCCTGTCTTGAGGGTCCAGGGCTTGAGACTCGTGATGACCCCGACAAGTCCGCGGGCGATTTCGAGCGGCTCGGCAACGGTGTGACCGTCCGGCAATCCGCCATGCGACGCGATGGCTTCAGCAACACCGGACAGGATGCGCCGATGGAAGTCGGACACCGTGCTCCATCGCACGCGGATGCAGCCTGCGTCCTGGGCGAGGCGATCGGTCAATAGTGAACTGAGCCGCGGCTGGAACGCCTCATCGAGATAGATGGCAAGCGTATCGGCTCTGCTGAGGACATAGGCGATGGCAAGCACGGGGAAGAGACCGTCACGCAAGCCGTAGGGAGGCGCCTGCCAGAGGTCGAACAGGGAGCGCAGGGTCGCACCCGCCGCGCCGGCCAATCGGAAGAAATCATCGGCCGCCTGCCACAACGGCCCCAATTTGGTCGCTGCGTTAGCGGGCGGGTCGGTAAAACGACGCCCGCCGCGCTCGTCCGTCGTGGCCTGATAAAGTCCGGTCGCTTCGAGAAGGGAGGCATAGAGACCGCCATGCGCCGGATACCCGACGATGCCGAGACGATCCTGGCCAAGCCCGTCCACCATGGACTTGAGCAACGCCTTCTGGGCAGCAATGGCGTTGCTCGACGGCTTGATCCGGTTGAGCAGTTCGTTATGCAGCCGCGGGCTGTGCGGATAGCGACTGTCGGCAAGGGTAGAAGCAACCGCATTCAACCCGGCGAGACCGGCGTCTTGGGGAATCGTTAGCGTCGCGTCAGATCCGCGGTTGGATGCCGCTTTCCATTCGGCGGACAGGAAAGCTTGCCTCACACGCTCCTCAAGGTCGGCAGCCGCGCGCGCGATGCGGGCATTGACCTCGCGGCGGGCGACGGCATCGCCGTTCAGCTCCGCGCGCTCAGCCCGAACCGTCTCCAGTGCCAGAAGCTCCTGCGCCAGTTCCCGGATGGTATAGCCGTCGCGCGACCAGCCGATGGCAACAGGCACATCACCTGTCGCACTTGCGGCCTGTTCCCAAAGCTTGCGTGCCTTTGCCGGCGTTTCGGCTTGGGTTGCAATCAGCAGCAGGAAGAGACCGGTCGCGCCATTTAGCGGCTGATAGCGGCGAACGCGATCGGCGCCGTCCGCCAGAGGCGCGATGTCGATGTCGAACCAGCGAAGCGCACCTGTCGCATGGTAATGCCGCTTGGCCAGGATGGGCTGAAGCAAGGCGAGATGACGCAGTCGGACAAAGTCGATCCCGGTCATGCGCGCGTGCGCCTGCCCGACGGCGGCATCGATATCGAAATCGCTGCCGGCATAGATGGCGTAGGCACCGAGGAAATTCTTGAAGATCACGATCGACCAGGCCACGAGCTGATCGAGCATGGATTTGAGCCGCGTCGCCGGAAGCGCCGGCAAGGCATGCGCGAGCACGTCCTCGGACGGGAGAAGGCCGGAACGCTCCTTAAGCAGATCGATCAGCGCAATCGTCTTGACGAGCTGCAGGTGATCGAGATCGCCGCCGCGTGCTTCGCAACGTTCGACAGCTTCAACCGCGAGAGACCAGCGATGACCGTCAGGCGAAGCTAGAATCGAGGGCTCAAGATTGGCGCGTAGATAATCCCACAGCATGGCAGGCTGGTAGGTCTGGTCACCGTCGGCAGGCGTGATCCGCAGGAAGTCCTGAAAGCCGTGCGGCTCCGCGGAGTTGAGAAAGCCGAACACGCTGCGCTGGTTCTGACCGAAGCGGCGGCGCGACAATGGCCCGAGCAGACACGCGACAACAGGATGCAAAGGCCAGCAATCGGCAAGCTCCTGATCGAGGCGCGATCCGGTTCCCGGGCGATTGCGCTGGATGGCGGCGGCGATACCGCCGGCAATAGGACCGATCGAGACCGGTGCGTCGGCCTCGATGGCGTGCCCGATGAGCGCGATCTGCTCTTCGCCGGCGACGTTGATCGGCACGTCGGCAAAACGGCCCTGTATCTTGAGCCATTCGTCCCGCACCTCACGCGCAAGTCGGTGCGCATAATCGTCGAATGCCTGGTGCAGGATGCCGATGACGATGAGTCGGCGGTTGCTGCGTGACGCTGCCTCGGCGAGCTGCTGGATGAAATAGACATCCGCATCGCCCAAGGCGGCATGTTCGAGAAACTTGCCCATTTCATCGATGATAACGATGAGCCCGGCGCCCGGCGCCTCGGCTGCGGTGGTCTTGAGCTTCTCGATCACCTCATTGCCTGCAACGCTCGTCCGCTTCCGGCCGCGCCGTGGACCGTCGAGTGCTTCCGCGATAGCCAGTGCCGCATCGGTGCGGCTGCCGACGATCGGCAGAGTCGTCCAGCCCTTGCGGCCGGCCTTGAGAAGAGAGATCAGCTCGGCCGCGGCCTGCGGCCCGATGGCTGCACGGGCTTGCGCGCGCGAACGGCCGTCGGACCCAAGCAAAGCGGCGAGTGCGACGGCCAGGCTCGATTTGCCGCTGCCATAGGGACCGGTCCAGGTGAAAGCGCCGTGTCCTGTCTCCGCGACCTGCCGCGCCATCGACAAAAGGGCCTGGGCCGTCGATGACGGACAGATGAACCCTTCAAGGGCGGAGGGTTCGTTGATGTCGGTATCGACCCGGACCGATCGCTGGAAGCGGCGATTGACACGGACTTTTGTCGCGAGCGTGTTCATGCAGCCCTCGCGGTAAGCGTGCGGCGATATATGCCGCGCAGCAGGTCGAGGGGGACGATGGCATCGAGATCATGCGCATAGACTTGGCGCATTCCCGTGCTCTCATCCCAGCGGATGGCACCGCCCGTGAGGTCGGCGGCGGATGCCAGTCGGTCGGCAACCGACTCCTCATCGAGCAGAAAAACGCGGCCAGGCCCGCCCGGCTCGTGGGTGATCGCTTCCACGGAGAACTCTCTGCGGGTGGGATAGAGCTGGCGCCAGAATGCCAGAAGCCCGAACAGGAACACCTCGTCCGACAAGGTGGGCTTGGGGCCGCGGCGGAACCGGAACGCGCTGCCGACGCCAACCGGCTGCAAGAGAGCGAGCTCGCTCAGCGGCGATTCAAGGTTGTCCTCCTGCACGGCCCGCCCTGAAACGGGGCGCGCCAGGTAGGTGCGGACAAAGCATTCCACGTCGCGCCGGATCGTTGTGTCGGTGATCCGCGACTCCTTCATCCGGCCCGACTCCCGCAAGGCGGCGATCCGGCGGGAGAGGCGATCGGTCAGCAGCTCGCGGTCGATGCTGGGCTCGTTCAGTTCGTTGAATGCCCAATACCAGGTCGTAGCCCGTCCCGGCCGGGAGGCGAGGTGCCAGTGGATCAGCCACAAGGACGCCGGGTGCTCCAGGTAGGGATCGCTCTCCTCCAGCAGCATTTTTCCGAAGTCGGTTGGCATGAGCCGTCCGATGCGCGCGCCCTCGTCGGCCTCCGCCATATGGATGACGCCGGCCGCGAGCGCCCAGTGGCGCATCGAGACGACCATATTCTTGCCGACGCCAAATAACGAGATAGCGCTTTCGTCGTTGAATACAGAATTCGTATCGCCGTTTCCTTCGGAAAGGACGTGCGATACTTGATCATAGGCCTTGTTCAGCCAGCCATAGCGGAGCGGAAACGTCTCATGCCCGGCGAATTGCAGTTTATATTGTTCGTCATCGAGGAGGCTGCGTGCCATGTACGAAAACCGGACTGGAAGGTATGTCCAGTTGACCCTAGAGTTCCGACTCGGGCCAGGTCAACCCCCACTGGCGGTAGCCACCAGTGGGCTCGGTAGCTGAGGCAGGACAGATAGGCAATCGGATGAACAAGCGTGGTCAGGTTGGCGGTATCTATATGGACTATCAGGCCTCTACGCCCGCCGACCCTCGGGTCGTTGAGGCCATGCAGCCCTATTGGTCGATAATGTATGGCAATCCGCATTCCGCCGATCATGCCTTCGGATGGAACGCGGACGCTGCGGTCGAGGTCGCCCGCGAGCAGGTGGCGGCGCTGATCGGAGCCGATGCCGACGAAATCGTCTTCACCTCGGGAGCGACGGAAGCGAACAACCTCGCGGTGCTCGGAATTGCACGCGGGTCTCCGCCGGAGCGGCGGCGCATCGTGGTGAGTGCGATCGAGCACAAATGCGTCTTGGCTGCCGCGCGGGCGGCGGCCGAGGAAGGTTTCGAAGTCATCACGGTCCCGGTTGGTGCCGACGGTATCGTCGATCCGCGCGCGGTCGCAGCCGTCGTCGACGAGCGGGTGGCGCTCGTCTCGGTCATGGCGGTCAATAACGAGATCGGCACCGTGCAGCCACTGCACGAAATCGCGGAACTATGCGCGGCCGCAGGGGTGGTCTTTCATACCGATGCCGCGCAAGCGCTGAGCGTGTTGCCGATCGACGCAGG
>JAKBCR010000158.1 GCA_021807675.1 Pseudomonadota bacterium | reverse complement strand
GCAGATCGCAGGCCATTTCGGCCATGAGGAAGCGGCTGCCCTTAGGCGGCTTGCCGCCGCTAGGGGCACGACGGTTCGCGAGCTGATGGCGAAGGCGTTCAATCTGCTTCTGGCGGCAGACCGTGCCGAACGTCCGGGCGAGGACGATCCCACCAAGGGGCTCGTTTTCGACGAGGCGCCGGCCGCACGGGGCGGTGCCGCACACCGGCATTTCCGGCGGCCATCGGCGTCGGACCGATAGCCAGTGATGGGCCGCCGGAGAGGGTCTGCTCACAATCCGCGATCGTGGATTGCCTCGGTGGGGTATACCGTAGCAAGACGGCATCGCGAGACGGTTTCTGCGTCTCGTTAGGGTCGAAATGCCGCTCTTGAGACGGACGCCGCAGAGGGTCTAGACTTTAATAAGACAGACCCTCCCCCATGCCCCCCATGCCCCTCTACGGCTACGCCCGCGTCAGCACCATCGACCAGGACCTCGCCGTCCAGCGCGCGGCCCTGAAGGCCGCCGGCTGCGACATCATCCGCGCCGAGAAGGCTTCCGGTGCCCGCCGCGACGGGCGGAGCGAACTACAGGTCCTGCTCGACTTCCTGCGCCAGGGCGACACCCTGGTGGTCACCCGCATCGATCGCCTGGCCCGGTCGGTGAAGGACCTGCAGGACATCGTGCATGAGCTGAAGGCCAAGGGGGTGGCGCTGAAGGCGACCGAGCAGCCGGTGGACACCGCGACCGCCGCCGGCAAGGCCTTCCTCGATATGCTCGGCGTCTTCGCCGAGTTCGAGACCAGCCTGCGCCGCGAGCGCCAGCTTGAGGGCATCGCCGCCGCGAAGGCGCGCGGGGCCTACAAGGGGCGCAAGCCCACCATCGACGCCGCGGAGGTGCGCCGGCTGAAGGAGGAGGAGCAGCTCGGTCCCGCGGGGATCGCGCGCCGGCTCGGCATCGGCCGGGCCTCGGTCTATCGGGTGCTGGCCAAGGCCGGGCGTTCGCCGGCAGGAGCGGGCTGAGCGATGCCGATCCGCCGCCTGTCGGACAAGCGCTGGCTTAGCCCTGCGCACGGAGACCGGGTACAATCGCCGCGACCATCGAGTGCCGCAGGAGCCCAATCTTCACAATCAGGCCAACTCCATTTCCCGCGGCGTGTCGATCTCAACTTTCGTTCTCAGGCGGACATTGAGCGCGTCAACCACCTTCATCGTTCGTTCCAGCGTGATCCCGAAATACTCGTTCCGTTCATCGCGGGAGACTTGCGACTCATGAACGCCAAGGCGCTTTGCCAACTCCCGCTGCGAAATACCTTGGGCGATCCTGAGCGAGACCAGCAAGTGCCCCAGGCCTCTGAAATTTTCGAGGTCGTCAAACTCACCGCGCTTTAGCCGCTCGTAGCTCTCCACCTCTTCGGCAAACTGAAGACGAAACGCCTCTATCGGGTCAGTCACCCGCTTGATCTCTTCGTCCGACAGGCCCGCCACCTTCAGCCGCGTCCGATGCTCGGCAAGGCGCTCTTGCTCCGCAGCCAAACGGGCGACTGCTTCTTTGTATTCAGCATCATTGCGAATCATACCGGGCCTCCGTAGTGGATTTTGATGATGCCCCTCGGGGTGCCGTCACGCCGGGACTGACGAAACGCAGAGGGGAATTCGAGTTCGTTGCCGTGTCTGTCACGGATGCCGCTGCCCAGGCCGAGGCCGGGCACATGCGGATACAGCTCAACGCGATAGCGGTGCCACATCGGCAGCTGCTTCTTCGGATAGCCGCGATACGGTCTTCGTGTTCTAGGATCCCACGTCCAGACTTTGCCCGGGTCCAGAAGGTTAAGCTCACGCGCCAGTTCCCCGGTTCTCAGCCGATCCAGGTCACAGACGAAGTACCCGTCGATGTCGTTCGGGTGCTCCTTATCCTCGGCAAAAGACCCGTCGGCGAAGATCTCCGTGATCCCTACCTGCCAAAGCTGCCTTGTCAGGATTTCGAGATTGTTGACGAGGGCGGATCGCCACGCACTGTCCCAGTTCGGCGACTGACTTGGATCCCCAGGTCCTTGGACAAGGACCGATTGGTGAAGCTCGGCGAACGACACCTCGTAATCACCGGGCGGCAACAGGCCGGATGGCGCAAAGGGCGGAATCACCCTCATAAGCAGGACCTTTCCATCATTAAGACCTCATAGCCATACTTGACATCCATGTCAAGTATGGCTATGAGGTGATTCTTGACATCAGCGTTGTGCTATATATAGTGTTCCGTCGTTAGTGTAGCCCTAAATAAGCCAGCATCCAGGTGGTCGTCGCACACAGAAGGTTTCCCATGAACCGCATTAGTCCGTTCGAGCCCTCCGGCGACGGCGGGTCAGGCCCCAGGCGCCGCACCGTCGATCAGAAGGGGATCCACGATATCCGGTCCCTGCCGGACGCGGGATTCGACGGTCAGTGGGCCTCCCTGATTTTCCAGCCGGCTCTTAAGGACAGGCTGCTCGCCCAGGCGGTTCTGAATTTCACGGCCCGCGAAAGGCTTCAGCAGGTCTTCCTCCCCTTGCACGGCATCATCCTGCTGGTCGGGCCGCCCGGCACCGGCAAGACCTCGCTTGCCCGCGGCCTTGCGTCGCGCACAGCCGCGTCGCTGGGCGGCGCCATGACCTACATCGAGGTGGATGCTCATGCGCTGGCGAGCGCGTCTCTGGGCAAGAGCCAGCAGGCAGTGACCCACCTTCTGGGTTCGGTCATCGGGGAAGCGGCGTTGAGCGGACCGTGCATCGTGTTGCTGGACGAAGTTGAGACACTCGCCGCCGATCGACGCAAGATGAGCATGGAGGCCAACCCGATCGACGTGCATCGGGCCACCGATGCGGTGCTCACGCAGCTCGACCAACTCGCCGCCGACAATCCGCAGCTCCTGTTCATCGCCACCAGCAACTTTGCCGGCGCCGTCGATGACGCCTTCCTTTCCCGTGCCGACTTAGTCGTCACGGTGGACCTACCCACGCCAGAGGCGTGCAGGGCGATCCTTCTGGATACACTGCGGAGAATCGCACAGGTCTACCCGCAAGTCGCCTCGCTCCAATCGGATCCACTCATCGCGCAGGCTGCCGACTGCGCCGTCGGGCTTGATGGTCGGCGCATCCGCAAGGCCACGCTGTCATCGCTTGCCCACAGCAAGCAGATCGCCGCCAACCCCGACCTTCTTACCGCTCGGGCCGTTCTGGAGGCGATCGAACATGCCCAGGCCGAGCGGAGCCGTCTGGAGGCCAAGCCGTGAGCACTGTCCTGGCGCGCCGCGTGGCCTCTACACCTCTGCGCACCGCCTCCCAGACCTGGACGCGGATTGTCGAGATCCTCGCACCGGACGCGGGTAGCGCTGCCCGCGCGGAACTCCAAAGGGCCGCAGGAGTGGCCTGCGCCGCGATCGCGTCCGAGGCAACGCGGGACGCTGCGATCGTCGTGTGGGGAGGGGGCCCCCGCGTTCGCGTCTACTGCATCTTCGACGAGGACGCACTCACCGGCGACAATGCCAACGAAGACGCGCTGGCAAAATCGCCCACCGAGGGGGATTGGAAAATGTCGATCCCCTGCCTGCCTGAAGACGTGCCGTGGAGCAGCAAGCAGCTTGCCGCCGTGTCCAGCCGAATCTCGGCGCGCGCTATGGATGCGAATGTGGACGACGAAGATAGCGATGCGAAGGTTGCCACGCCCGCCCGGAGCATCAACCTCGCGGAGTTCCTTAAGCCATGAGCACGTCAACCTTCGTCGTCTCGTACGCCAACACGGTGAGCCACGTCACCACCAAGATGCTCCTGGTGCTGAAGGAAATCATCCGTGAGATCGGCCTCGACCCGACCCGCTTCACCAAGCATTGGCAAACCTACGAAGACGCGGTGTCGACGTGGCTTGCCAGCCGCCATCTTCGTCGGATCACCCTGGAGGTTTACGACCCCCGTACCAATGGCTTGGTAACTCGCTGGGACATCGATGTGGTGTACTCCACTGTCGGAGAAGGCAGGCTTTGGTTCGACACCGCTGCGGTGCGCTACGCCATCGCCAAGGCGGGACTCGCAGCGTCGTCCTGCCTTTACGACATCATCCTGACGAATGAACCCGGTCGGCCAAAGGTTGATGGGTGGGAGGCGTGCGAGCTGCGGTCCACCGAAGGTTTCCGCCGCTACTCCATCGGCGCCACAGTGGGCGGCGACGGGCTGCATGCGCAAACCGCGTACTGGAGTCGCTGATGCTCACCCCAAATGAAGCGTTCCGCAAGTTCCGCTCCAAGCTGGAGCTGACACAGAAGGAGCAGGACGACGCCGCGCGCCGCCAGAAGGAAATCCGCGGCGTCATGAACGGCGCGTTCAAGATCGCCGATGATTTTCTCACCGGCTCCTACAGGCGCTGGACCAAAACGAAGCCGCTGAAGGATGTTGATATTTTCTGCGTCTTCCACGAAGACGAGCGGGCCAAATACCGCAACGGAAAGCATCCCTCGGTCGTCCTCGCCGCCGTGGAGAAAGTGCTCGTCGACAAATATGGCCGCGACACCGTCCACAAGCAGCGCCGCTCCGTGACCGTGGATTTTCCGGACGGAAACGACGAAGAGCGGGTCATGAGTTTCGACGTGGTGCCCGCCTTCACCAAATCCTCGCACTATGAAATCCCCGATACCGCCACCGCCGCCGGATGGACCGAGACCAACCCCAAAGTTCACGAGGAGAAGGCGACCGCCGCCAACAGCGCCTTTGGTGGCGAGTGGAAGGGCATGGTGCGGATGGCCAAGAGCTGGAACCGCGCCAAGGACAAGCCCGTCAAGCCATCCTTCCTGTTCGAGGTGATGGCCCTCGACATCCTGCGCCCGCCCTTTGGGGGCGACTTTCCGTACGAGTTTCTGGCCTTCTTCGCTACGGCTGTCGATCGCATCGACGAGACTTGGCCAGATCCCGCGGGCCTCGGGCCGCCGGTAAGCGACACCATGAACGCTACCGAGCGCGCAGCCGCCAAGCGGGCGCTCACCGAAGCCCAGCGCATGATGCGCGAAGCCATCGAGCTGTCCCGCACCGGCCAGAACGGCGCTGCGCTACGCAAATACCGCGACCTGTTCGGCGACTTCTTCCCGCTGTCATAGCCCCGATGACGGACCCCACCGGCCGATCCTTTCTGAGCTACCGGCGCCTGCGCAGCGATGAGGCGGCGCTACTCATTGCCGCGCAGCACGACCACGGCATCCCGACCTGGCAGGACACCCAAAATCTTGGCTCTGTTCCTACCGAGGATGAGATCCGGCGGACGCTGGCAGACCCCACAACGGCGAGCGCTGTGCTGTTCATTACGCCGGAAATCGAGGCCTCGCCCATCATCCGCAACGTCGAGATACCGAAGGTCATTCAGCGCGCCGAGGCCGGCGACGGCTTCTTCGTTGTGCCTCTGGCTGCCGGCGGCCTCAACTATGCCCGCGCCGCGAACATCAGCAGCAACTACCTCTCGGCCCAGAACCTTGCCGACTGGAATATGCACCGTGTCGCAGCACCGACCCTCACCGCCGACCATGCAGCGGAGATTGCCAGGCGAGTGCTCACCCAGCGCATGCAGGCGGTGCATCATCACCTGCCCCCGGGCACACCATTGCGCGTCGGGTTCTTCGTCCGCCGCCCACCTCCGTTTGAGCCGGGGATCGCCCTCACGCTCGACTGGTCACCGAGGTTCACGGGCAAGGAAGCGCCGCCCCCGGTCTGGCGTGACACGCTGCTGCCTTCGCTGTCGCAGATTGCCGACGCCATCCGTCAGCACGCTCCCGGCCGGGACGTGGAAGCCTTCGGCATACCGACGCTTCCGGCGGCGCTGGCCCTGGGCTGCGCCTTCATGAGCACGACCGGCATCGGGCTGTCGTGGCGGCAGCTTACCACCGGGCGCCCCGACCAGCTCTGGACTCTTTCCGCTACCCGACAGGAATCCGGCTTCAAGGCACGCACCTGGAGCAAGCACCCGGGCGCTCGTGACCTCGCGGTCCTGGTGTCCGTTGCCGACAACACCGAGCCACTATTCGCCGCCTGTCAGTGCAATCTCCCCCCGCTGCGGGCGCTGGTCCACATTCAACCTTCCGGCTCCTACCCGCATTCGGCTGCCTCGCCGGGAGAAGCCGCGGATATCGCGTTCAAGGCGCAGGATGCCATGCGCACGGCCCGCCGCGACTACGGCAATCTCGGCACGGTGCATTTGTTCATCGCTGCGCCCGCCGGCTTGGCGGTCCTCATCGGCCAACTGCTCAACACCTTTGGTGCTGTCCAGACCTATGAACATGTCGCCGCGGACGGTAGCGGACACTACAGACCGGCAGCGCTCTTGCGCCCTTGCGCCTAATCAGCGGCAGGTGGGCGTGCCGTCATGCCGTGTTGCCGGCGCGATCCGAAACCGAGTTGGCGCCGGGGTTTGCGAGGGCGCGCAGTGCTGCCAGGCGGCGCGCCGCTACAGATATGCCGCACGAGCGCCGGGTCCGCGGGTCGCGACTTGCGCCGGCCAGGTCCATCGCCGTCTTGCGGGTGAGCGCGACCAGCTTCTCGGCCGCCGTCTCGATCACGCCGACACAGGCGAGCGCCAGCACTTCGGGCGTGCGCTTCATCGCCTCGGCCACGAAGGACGCGACCGCCAGCGTGACCGTGGGCCGCCGCAGCGGCGCAAAGTTCAGCTCGACCTTGATCGTCGGCCGCAGCCCCTCCCCTGCCCCGGCTGGCGGGCTGTAGGGGAGATGCCAGACCATGTAGCTGCTCTCGTCCCGCGACCTGGTCTGCGCCGGGTCCTTCGGGTCGAAAATGAAGCCGGCCGCCTGCAGCGCCGCCGTGACACGGCCGCGCAGCGCGCTGCGCTGGCGATGCAGGCTGCTGCGGCTGACCGGCGCCGCCGGCTGCGGCACGATCTTGAAATCCACATCCTCGGACATCCGGCGGACCAGCCTGTGCGCGCGCGCCAGCGCGGTGCCGCCGCCGAACACCAGGGCGAAGGGTGCGGCATCGAGTGCCGCGAGCGCGCGGATCGCGCGCACGACATGGAAATCCTTCGCTACCGGCGCCGTGCCGGGCAGCCCGAAGAAGTCGGCGACCGGCCGGAGATTGCCGGGCAGTTCATCGCTCAACCGTCAGCTCCATCGTCTTGTAGCGGAGCTTGCGGCTGAAGCGGCTGCCGCGCAGCCGCACCTGCGGCGTCATCGGCACCTGGGTGCTGCGGCCCGCGTTGTAGTCGCGCTCGGCCGTCGTCGGCTCCCATGGCACGCCGAGCTTGTCGAGCACCTGGCGCGCGACCGGGCCGAACCCGTCGCCGGCCAGCATCGGCTGCCGGGTGAGCGAGGAGATTTCCGCGCGGCCATAAACCCCGTAGCCGAGACGGATCAGCTTGCCGTCTTCGGTCAGCTCGCGCAGCGCGCGCAGCACCTGACGTTCGCCGCCGAGATCAAGGAACTCGCGCGTGAGGAAGGCGTCGTCGCGGCGCTTCGCAATCCGCGCCTCGACCCGCTGTCTCAGTGTCATGCGCCGTCCCGGCATAGCCAGCTCCAGGCTCCCTGCAAAAACCTGACATCACAATATGCAAAAACATGACGCACTGCAAGGGAAATAGGCGGCATTTCAATCCGGTAGTTAGCGCCGTCACCTGCCAAGCCGCTGCTGAGTTATGGGGGCGTCCCCGCAGGCGGGGCCGGCTCTCTACTCGCCTGCGGCTCCCCGAGCCGTGCCGGCGAAGGGGCCGCCGAGGTCCTCGCCCGAGGGAACGTCTCGCTGAGCAGTGCAGAGCAAAAAGATGCAGCTGCGATCAGGCGGCTTCCCATGATTCGAATCTGATCAGACAGCGCTACCGCTTGCGCCAGGCGCGCCGCAAGGGTGCGTCGCGCTGTGCGCTCCCGTGCTGCGCACGCCCTTGCCGCACGCCGGCTTCGCGGTCCCCGGAGGACACGGCGGAGCAAAAGGAGAGGGGAAAGGCATGGCGCCGCTCCCATCCGTGCCCGGCCGATGCCGAGAGGAGGACGGAGCAATGCACGGACACAATGAGGAGAACGAAGGGCTGAAGGCCAGCGTGAGTTGCGCGGCGCTGCTGGAACGGCTGCCGCCGGTCTGGCGGCTCGACCGCGCCGAGAGCACCCGCCGCAGCCTCAAATATCGGCGCGGGCCGGGCGAAATCGTGATCGTCAACCATGGCGGCCGCGGCTGGTGGGATCCCTTGAGCGAGGCCAAAGGCGATGTCTTCACCCTGGTCCAATACCTCGACCCGAGCCTGACCTTTGCCGGGGCGTGCCGTGTGCTGCGCGGCTTCGCCGGCATCACGCCCGCTTCCGCCGCGGCCCTCCGCGCCCCGCGGACAGCGGGACCGGATGTCCCGGTCGAACAGCGCTGGGAACGGCGCCCGCTCCTGTCACACGGCTCAGCTTCCTGGCGCTACCTCGCCGGGCAGCGCCACCTGCCGGTACGCATCCTGACCACCGAGCGCATCACCGATGCCGTCCGGGAAGGCCCGCACGGCAGTGCCTGGTTTGCGCACCGGGACGGCGCCGGACGTCTGACCGGCATCGAGATGCGCGGCCCCGCCTGGCGCGGCTTCTCGGCCGGCGGCGGCAAGACGCTGTTCCGTCTGCCCGGCGGCTCCGGTCGCCTGTCCCGCGTCGCGGTGTGCGAGGCGGCGATCGACGCGCTGAGCCTGGCGGCGATCGAGGGCGCGCGCCGCGACACGCTGTATGCCGCGACCGCCGGCGGCATGGGCCCGGCGACCGAGGCCACGCTGCAGCAACTCCTGCACGGCCTGTCGTCCGACCGGTTCAGCATCCTGATCGCCGCGACCGACGCCGATGCCGCCGGCCGCCGCTATGCCGCTCGCCTCGCGGCATTGGCGGCAGCGGCCGGTGTGCGCTTCGACGCGATCCTGCCGCCCGACGGGCTGAACGACTGGAACGACGCCCTGTGTGGGCGGGCGCCGGCGCGATAACGCCGGATCGCTCCCCTGCCCCGCTCAGACCAGCCGCCCGATCGGCGCCAGACGGAAAAGAAGACGCAGGACGAGCCGCAGAGAAATCCAAAGCCTGAAGATGGAATGAGAGTGGCTACCGCATCGCCGCCTGCCCGCCGCAAGGGGATGTCGCGCTGCGCGCTCCCGTGCTGCGCACGCCCTTGCCCCGGTCAGCCGGGATGCGGGGCGGGAGGGGTGTTCCAGCAACCCATGAGGGAAGGACACCCCGATGAACAGGACCAGCACGACAGCAAGAACGGAGACCCGCGGCGGCAGGAGCAACCACGCGCCCCGCGATCACTACCAGGACGTCACCGACCGCATTATCGCGGCGCTCGAGGCCGGCACGCCGCCCTGGCGCCGGCCGTGGGACCCCGACAAGGCCGGCGGCCCGGCGATGCCGCGCAACGCGGCGACCGGTCAGCGCTATCGCGGGATCAACGTGCTGACGCTCGGCATGTCCCCCCTCGCCTTCAGCAGCGGTGATCCCCGTTGGGCAACCTACAAGCAGGCGGAAGACCGGGGCTGGCAGGTCCGCAAGGGCGAGCGCGGCACGACCGGGTATTTCTTCAAGCGGCTCGAACTGCGCGACGAGTCCCGGCCCGAGGACGACGCTGATGCGGTCAAGCGCATTCCCCTCTTGCGCGCCTTCACCCTGTTCCACGCCAGCCAGATCGACGGCATTCCCGACTACATCCCGCCGACGATCGCGGAAGCGCCGTGGCGCGCGCCGGAGGCGGCCGAGATCATCCTTGCCAACAGCGGGGCCGTCGTTCGCTTCGGCGGCGATCGCGCGTTCTATTCGCCGGCGACGGATCACATCCAGATGCCGCCGCAGTCTGCCTTTGCGACAGCGGAAGGATTCTGCGGGACGCTGCTTCATGAGGCATCGCATTGGACGGGTCATTCGTCGCGGCTCAATCGCGATCTGCGCAACCGGTTCGGCTCGCATGACTATTCGAGGGAAGAATTGCGGGCCGAAATCGGCCAGGTAATGGTTTGCGCCGAGCTCGGGATCGCGGTCTCCGACAGCGACTTCTCCAACAACGCCGCCTACGTCGCGTCCTGGCTGGAGAGGCTGCGCTCCGACCGGAAGGAAATCTTCCGCGCGGCGGCGGACGCGCAGCGCATCGCCGATTACCTGCTCGCCTTCCATCCCGACTACGCGAACCGTCAGGCGGGATCGCCCGAGAGCGTGCCGCTCGCCGACGACGGCGACACCGCGAACGCCCCGGAACCGATGCCGGCAGCCGCATAGCGCCCTCCCCTTCCGATCAACCCACAGCAATCCGGCCCAGCCGCTTCCAGGCGGTCGGGGCAGCGCGGCTACCCGCGCCACTGACCCACGAGGAGACCGCCATGCCGACCGACACCAGCGAATTCACCCTCAGCCTGTTCGACAACACCGCGTTGTCGGGCTGGACCCATCACACGCCGTCAATCGTCGCGGATTCGTACGCCGCCGCCGATGCCGACACCGAAGCGGATGACGACACGCTGCCGCTTCCGGCCGATCCGATTGCGCGCGGCAGCAACTTTCACCTCGCTGCCGATCGGGATCTTGCTCCGGGCTGGCCTGCGCGGGCGCGCGAC
>JAKBCR010000157.1 GCA_021807675.1 Pseudomonadota bacterium | reverse complement strand
GACGCTCATCGAGTTCGCCATCGACTGGTTGAGCAGGCGCTGATCGAGCACCTGCGTGAGATCGGGCATCAGGACCGCCGCGAGCCCCGCGGCGAGCACGACACCGGTGAGCCCGATCATCGTCCAGGCGAAGACTTTGGATGTCGGCAGATAGCGCCGGCAGAGCCACACCCCCGCGCCGTAGCCGGCGACGACACCGACGTAAGCGCCCCGCGAGACGGTGAGAACCAGGACCGCGAGGGAGGCGAACGCACCGGCATACCAGAAAAATCGCATCACGCCACGGCTCGACAGGGCCACGGTGACCAACATCGGAAGCGTGCAGACGATGAGCGTCGCGGTGTCATTGGCGTGGCCGAACACGCCGAACACCCGATCGGCCTCCACTCCCCCGGTGCCGATCGTGATGCCGAGGTGCACGAGCCCCGCCACGTCCGCGAGCGTCAGGATGTTGGCGAAGCCGATCCAGGCGGCGAGCGTCTTCGCGAAGAGGAAGAAATCCTGCTCGCGCTCCACGCCGTAGAAGTACGTGAAGAAAAAGAGCGCGGAGTCGATCAGCATCGACTTCAGCTCGATGCCCTTGTGGATCCAGTCGTATCCCGGGACGTGGATCACCGTGCTGCACGCGATCCACGTGACGATGGCATACGAGATCCAGACGATGAAGGCGACGTTGACGATGGGCAGCCGCATGCGAAAGCGCCCGGTGAGCGCCATGCGAAAGAGAAGGCCGAGCGCGATCGGGTACAGGAGCGCGTTCTTGACGCTCAAGCCCGGCGCCAGGCTCATGCCGGTCTTGAGGATGTCGCTCGCGGCGAGGGTCGAGATGAGCAGAATGAAGAGCATTCGCATGGGGTCAGGCCTTGCGCGATGCGGTGGAGAGAGTCGGCGCCAGCCGTCGCGCCCAGGCGAGCAGCGCATGGGCCTCGGGCACCTTGAGCGCAAGAAGGAGCAGGGCGAACACGGCGAGATAGGCCATGGTCGCGAGCACCATGCCGCCCGGCCCGAACGTGTCTCGCCAGAGGGAGGTGGCGAGCACCGCGGCTGCGATCAGCGCCGCCAGCGCCACCTTGCCCGTGCTGGCCCACGGCAGGAGCCCGCCGATACCGACGCCGAAGTGGCGCATGGTGGCGCGGGCGAGCCACACCGCGTCCGCCACCATGCCGATCACCACTGCCGCCATGGCGCCCGGGACACCTGCGCCCAGGGGAATCAGGATCGCCAGCATCAGGCCGCAGGCGGCGATGGAGCCCACGTTGCTCTCGACGAGCGGGCGCGTCTGGTTGCGGGCGCGCAGCGCCGGGGCGAAGTCGAAGCACTCCCGCACGATGGAGAGCGTGTAGATCCGAAGAACGAGCGCCGCCGGCGCGTAGCTGCGCCCGAACACCGTCTCGATGAGCGGTTGCGCGTAGCGCCAGACGACGACCACGATGGGAAAAAGCAGGATGGTGTTGATCACGGTCGCCCGCCGCCAGAGCGCGAGCGGCTCCTCCCGGGGCTCGCGATCGCGCCGGATCATCTCCGGCAGGACGACCGCGGAGACCGAGTTGCGCAGCGTGAGCACCACCGGCTCGCCGTACTTCCCGATCGCGTATTGTGCGAAGGCGACCGCGCCGAGCGCCTTGGCGACCACGAGGCCGCTCAAGTTGCGGTTGAGCGTCGAGAGCACCGAGGCCGTTCCGGAGGGCACGCAGTACCGCAATTGCTCGCGCCAGGGATCGGCGAGCGGCGGCTCCGCGGCGCTGCGATCCACGGCCATCATGATGACCGCCGCCCCGAGCATGCGCAGCCCCTCGAGCGCAATGAGCGCCCAGATGATCGCACGCACATCGTGCGTCAACGCCGCGGTGACGACTGCCACGATGACCCGCGCGGCGAGCCGGACCGAGGTATAGGCGAAGAGCAGCCCGGGGCGATCCGTCGCCACCCAGAACCAGTCCCAGAAGTCGAGGTTGGCGCAGAAAAGAACGTAGAGGCAGATGGGCAGCAGGAGCGAGCCGACGATGCGGCCGCCGCAGGCGCGGTCCAACACCGCAAGGCCGGCGACGGCGATGAGGCTGCTTGAGGCGATGAGGACAGCGGTCTGCCGCACGGTTCGCCAGCGGCTCGCCGGATGTGCCGGAATGCAGTAGAGGATGCTGTCGTTGATGGAGAAGACGGCAATCGCCTGCAGCATCGAGGCGTAGAGGAGAAACTCGCGGTAGCGGCCGAACTGCGCGACGGAGAGCAGCCGCACCAGGAGGACCGGACTGATCAGCATCAGCCCGTAATTGGCCAGACGCGACAGCGTCAGGATCGCAGCCCGGTTGCCGACACCTGCCACGCGCTTACCTGCCGTGGGCGCTGGGGATCGCCGCTTCCAGGGGATGGCGCGGAGCGTCCACCTTCCAGACATCCGTCAGGTGATCGCGGCCGACGTAGACCAGATGGAAGGCGGGCTTCTGAAGCTCCTGCTCGATGCCGAGTCCCCGCATGAGCGTCTTGCGGTCCTTGGCGTTCTCACCGCTGCCGATCACGTAGATGGCGCCCCGGTTGCGCCGCGCCACGAGGCGCGCAAGCTGCCGCCCCGAGCCGATGATCGGGGTATCGGTGTAGATGTCGACCCACCTGCCGTCGACCTTGTGCAGAAACGGCGCCGCCGCCTCCTTGCTCTCCAGCCAGTAATCGATATGGCCGAGGTAGTACGTTTGCATGAGGGGATCCTCGGCGACGAGGATGTCGTTGGGCGCCGGATGCTGCGACTCGACGAATTCCGCCGCCCCCTTGTGATCGGGATATGGCCCGTAAGTCGGGTCCACCGCCGCGCGCAGACGCGCGGGGTCGATGACGAGCAGGCACAGCAAGGCGGCCGCCATGGTACCGAGAGCCGTGCCACGGGCCATCCGTGGCGGCAGGCTCTCCGGCCCGGGCTTCCCTGCCCGGGCGCTCTGCCGGATCGAAGACACCCCGAGCGTCCTCGATGAAAGCCCCGCCCAAGCCCATTGGCCCACCGCGAAAGCCACGATGAGAAGCGGCATCATCTGTCCCTCGACATAGCGCTGCTCCGGGTCCCACTTGAAGTAGCCGATCTGTAGCAGCGGGATCCAGGCCCCGAGCGCGAGAAACAACAGGTGGTCAGGAATACGCTGCCGATGGGCCAGGCGCCACAGTCCCGCCGCGACACCGCCGATGACAATGAGCAGCGCCGCCGCCGAGTAGGTCGAGACGGCGATGTAGGCGCGCACGCTCGGCCAGCCGAGCAGGAGCCCCAAGATCTGCGGGAGCGTGCCGGCGCGGTGGGCCGACAGGTAGGCGGCCTGCGCCGCGGCGAGGAGCACGCACACGGCGAAGTAGAGCGCGAGCCGCCCCATCGGGAGCTTCCCGTCGCGTCGGGCAATCACGAGCGCGGCCACGATGAGAAGGATGGCGATATGATCCAAACGCAAGACCTGCGCCACCAGGCTCGCGGCCAACAGGATGACCGGCACCCCGCCGCGCTCACGGATCACGTACCACGCCAGCGCAAGTGCCGGCAGCGCGAGAGCAAGAGGCCAGAGCGCATGCACCGGCGGCGCCAGCGCTCGCGGGGCGTTCAGGGGGCTGCCGGCGATCCTGCCGAGAGCGCCGGGATATTCGAGCCCTATCCAGTGGTTGAGGGCAACGAACTCGGCCGCGATGGCCCCGAACGCGGCCCCCCCCTGCCAGAGCCTGCGCCGATCGCCGCTCAGCAGGCCGGGCAGGAAGCAGAGCCACGCGGAAAAGATCGACAGCGTGTGAAACTGCAGGCTCACCGCCATCTCGAGCACCGCCCCGATGAGGTAGCCGCTGCGCCCGGTGCGCTCCCAGGCGAATAGAAGCGCCATGAACCCCGTGACGCCGGCCACCAGGAAGACATACATCCGCGCCGTCTGCGCATCCTCGATGAAACCGGGCAGGAGCGCCACAGCGGCGGTCATCGCGAGATTCCAACGCGGCTCGAGAAAGCGCCGGCCCGCAACCCAGGCGAGCACGATGAGCAGTACGCCGCAGATCGCCGACGGCAGCCGGAACGTCCACCTGTTGGGTCCGCCGAACGCGAGCGCCGAGCCGGCCATCAGATAGACCTGCCCGACCGCCCGCGGATAGACGAATCCGCTCGGCATTTCCGGCGTGCCGTACTGCAGCAGGTGCATCGCCGGCAGCGCCATCGTCTTCTCGTCTCCGTGCAGGCCAACGTTGCCGAGACCCCAGAAACGCACGAGCGCGCCCACCGCCACGATCAGGACGAGAAGCGCGAGCGTTCGCCGATTCGTGGGGGCGTGCGGATACGTATCCTCGAACAGGGCGGAAAACCCCCGCAGAATGCCTTGCATCAGTACGCCTTTTCGTCCCGCACCACCCGAACCGCGGTGAGCAGCAGGATCTTCAGATCGAGTAGAGGGGTCCATCGCCGCAGGTACTCGAGGTCGTAGTTGACGCGCGCCTGCATGTCCTCGACGCGCGCGGTCTCTCCCCTGCAGCCGTTCACTTGTGCGAGCCCCGTCATCCCCGGCGGCACCTTGTGCCGGACCATGTATCCCTTGATGAGCTTGCGGTACTCCTCGTTGTGCGCTACGGCGTGCGGCCGCGGACCGACGAGGCTCATCCGCCCCTGCAGCACATTGAAGAGCTGCGGCAGCTCATCGAGCGAGTAGCGCCGCATGAACCGGCCCACGGCCGTGATGCGCACATCCTCCTTCCTCGCCTGGACGATCTGCGCGCCATCCTCCAGCACCGTCATGGTGCGGTACTTCCAGACGATGATCTCCCGGCCATCGAGGCCGTAGCGGCGCTGCGAGAAGATGATGGGACCGGGAGAGGACATGCGCACCATCACGGCGAGCGCGAGCATGAGCGGTGAGGCGATCACCAGAATGGAGGCGGCGAAAGCGATGTCGGTGATCCGCTTGATGACCCCTCGATAGCCGCAGAACGGCGTCTCGCAGAGCGCGACCACGGGGATGCCGAACAGCTCGCCGCTGCGGGCCTGGATGAGATCGAAGGCGAAGATGTCCGGAACGTAGTAGATGGAGACCGTGGTATCGCGCAGCTCATCGAGGAGCTGCATGACGCGCTGGATGTGCCGCACGGGCAACGCGACGAATACGACATCGATCCTGCGGCGCTTCACGAACGAGGCCAGCTCCGGCAATCGACCGAGGAGGCGCGTGCGTGCCCCGGGGACGCCCAGCCGCTCGGCGCTGCGGTCGTCGAAGAAACCCTCGACCTTCAGACCCGTGAGCTCGCCACTCTCACCGATCCGGCGGGCCAAGGACAGGCTGATGTCGTTGCAGCCCGCGAAGGCGACGCGCCGCACCATCGAGGGGTCATACATGAGGTGGCGCCTCAACTCCTGCAGGCACAGCGTCACCAGAATGAGGAGCGCGGGCGTGGCGACGATCCAGGACACCACGACCTTGCGCGAGAAGTCGGCCGTGTACTTGGTGACGAAGCCGATGGCGAGCAGGATGGAGATGATGACCATCCAGCGCGTGAGGACTCTGGCGGCAAGCGGCCAGGTGGGCGAGAGCAGTTGTCGCGCCCCCGCCGGACGGCCGCGCGGGGGCGGCAGGAGCACCGAGAGCGCCCCCACGAGAATCGCGAGGACGACGAAGAAGCCGCGGAACTGCGTGCCGTAGATCAGGCACAGGCCGTACAGCAGTCCCACCGCCACCGCCGGCGGCGCCATCGCCTCGAGCAGGGCCAGGAGGGCGATCGTGAAGCTACGAGTGAAGGAGAGTGCGTCGCTGGTCATCCGCTTTGAGCCTGCGCCGGCGAGCGGTTTGCCCCCGGACGCGGCCCATACAAGCAAGCATCGCTCCTGGTCTAGATCGGCCCGAAGTCGGCTTCGCCGCTTCGGGCGGCCAGCCCGTTTACCTTTTCTACCTCGCGGCCCCGGGGAACGGCCTCTCTGAGAGCCGCCAGCGCCAGATGACGTTCCCCGGGAAACGGCCGCTGACTGACTTGCTTTTGATCGAAGAATTAACGAAGAAGAGGCGGAAGTCAGGCGCAAAGGCCCAGCTCGCGGTGCCAGATCTCTAGCGTTAAAAGAGACCACAACAGCTTCTCGTGGTTCTGCCGTCCCGCCGCGTGCTCCTCCACATAGCCGCGCAGCGCCTGCGGCCGGTAGTACTCGCGTGTGCGCGAGTCAGGTCCCAGCAGGTGCTCGATCAGGTAGCCACGCATGCTGCCCCGGAACCACTCGTTCACCGGCACCCGAAAGCCGATCTTCGGCCGCTCGAGGATCGCGGCCGGCAGCACACGCCGCATCGCCTCGCGCAGGATCCTCTTGGTGGTGAGGCCCCGCACCCGCCACTCATCCGGGAGGCCCGAGACGAAGGCGGCGAGCTCGTGATCCATGAAGGGCATGCGCGCCTCGAGCGAGGCGGCCATGGTCATGCGGTCCCCGCGCTCCAGGAGATTGTCGGGCAACCAGCTCGTCTGATCGAAATAGAGGATGCCGCGCAGCGCCGAGCCGCCGTGGAAGGAGTCGAGCCAGGGGACCGCCTTGTGGTTGGCTCGGGGCGGCTCCAGACGCGTCAGCCGGGAGCGCTCGGCGCCGGAGAGCGCGCCGAACCAGCGCGGCAGGCGCTCGCGCGGGTCCGCGAGCGCCAGGTTGGCGACGGCTGTCTTGGCGCGCCTGAAGCCATAGGGGAGCGAGAGGCAGAGCGGCTCGATGAGGCCGCGGCGCACCGCCGCGGGCACGCGTTGATAGGCCCCGGCGTAGCGCTCGAACACGTGCTTGGGGTAGCCGCCGAGAAACTCGTCCGCCCCCTCGCCGGTGAGGACCATCTTCACCGTTCGCCGCGCCTCGCGCGAGAGCAGGTAGATCGGGATGTCCGAGGGCTCCGCGACCGGGGCGTCACGGTAGCGCACGAGGGTGGGCAGGTGCTCCATCAGGTGCTCCTGCGAGACCGTCAGCTCGTGATGCTCGGTTTGGAACTGATGGGCGATGGCGCGGGCGTAGGCGAGCTCGCTGTAGGCGGACTCCGCGAATCCCACCGAGAATGTCTTGACGGGCTGTCCCGAGTGCCGCGACATCATCGCGACGACCGCCGAGGAGTCGATGCCCCCGGAGAGAAACGCCCCGAACGGCACGTCCGAGATCATTCGGATCCGCACGGCCTCCTCGAGCTGATCGAGGAAGGCTGATACGGGGTCCTTTTCCGGCGCCCTGGGCAGGGAAGGTCTGCCATCATCCGGCAGGAAATACGCCGTCTCCGTTACCGCGCCGCGCTCCCACACCACGTAACTTCCCGGCATGACCTTGCGCACGCCCGTGAGGAGTGTCGCCGGTGCAGGCACATAGCGGTAGATGAAGTAATCCCACAGGGCGCAGCGGTCGACCTGCCGCGGGATGCCGGGCACCGCGAGGATCGCCTTGATCTCCGAGGCGAAGAGCAGCAGGCCATCGGCCTCGTAGAGAAAGAGCGGCTTCTTGCCGTACCGGTCTCGGGCCAGGAGCAGTCGGCTTTTGTCGGCATCCCAGATCGCGAACGCGAACATGCCCCGGAAGCGCCGCACGCATTCCGGTCCCCACTCCTCGTACGCATGCACGATCGTCTCGGTATCGGACCGGGTGCGAAAGACATACCCGCGGCCGACGAGCTCATCGCGCAGCTCGAGGAAGTTGTATATCTCCCCGTTGAAGACGATCTGCACGGATCCGTCCGCGTTCGACATCGGCTGATGTCCGCTCGAGAGGTCGATGATCGACAGCCTTCGGTGCGCGAGCCCCACGCGGCGCTCGCCGTCCCGTGTCGCCGCCTCGAAGAAGCCCTCGTCATCCGGACCGCGATGCGCCAGTGCCGCACTCATGTTGCGCAGCGCGCAGCCGAGCTCGCCGCGATGTCCGGCTGCAAGGTAGCCCGCTATTCCGCACATGACGCTCTCGCTATTGTTGTAGCGCTGGATCCGGGCTCCTGCGCGATCCACGCGCGCCTCGAGCAAAAAGCGTGGTTTTTGCTCGAGACTCGCTCGGCGGAGCGAAGCCGTGCTTCGCTTAAACCACCGCCTCGCCCTGCGGCGGCGGGGCACATCCCTGTGCCTGCGCGCCGTCTCGTACCGCTTCTGCTCTCGGGGTCTGCGACTCCCGAGCGCGTAAGCTGAGCAAGGGAAGTGCCTGACAGATCACGTAGCGACGCGTCGCGACCGCCCTGTCTGTCATCCACGACGAGCCGTTTCCCGCGAAATTTCAGATATTTAGTCAAATCGCCTCGCTGAAGCAGACGCCAGCTGTCTGCGTGAAACGACGAATGTGACGCAGCTGACACCTGCCACGCTGGCGCTCACGTGGCGTTCATCCGTGTTTTCCGCTACTTACGGCCCCTGGCACGGTCGTTGCACCTCCTCACCCGCGCCGCCGACTCGCACTCGGTGGAGCAGAAGGAGGTGCATCCGCTCAGCGCATGCACAGATCACCGCAAAGGCCGCAGGCCTGTTGCGGCGAATGGACAAGGGCACAACCCGCCGAAAGGCGGGCGTCGCAAAACTTCCGGTCTAACGGCGCGAAGCCTATGACAGCGGGGTTGCCGGGGTGGTCCCGAAGCACGGGGCGCAAGGCGCACCGTGCAGCTGGAGCGACCTCGTGAAGAAACAGCCGCGCTGCGGCTGAAGGCTTCGAGCAATCTCCCGATCTGGGTCTCGCCCGCCATGCCGGCAACGGGTCGCACAGTTCGGGGGAAGCATGACGAACGCCAAACGGGGGCGCGGGTCGCGCCGTGGGGTCTATTTTTGCGCCGTTGCAGCGCTGGGAATCGCACTCTCGGCCTGCGGCGGCGGTGGAGCCTCGGGAGCGGTGGGGACCGCCGCGAACGCGCAGTCCGCCACCGGCACGGCACTCAACAATCCGCCGACGGCGAGCAGCGGCGCGGTGACGCTCAACTGGAGCCCGCCCACCCAGAACACGGACGGCACGCCGCTCACCAACCTCTCCGGGTACGACATCCATTACGGCAACAGCTCGGGCAATTACACGCAGACGATCACCGTCTCGAATCCCGGCATCGCCACCTACGTGGTGGATAATCTCTCAGCGGGGACCTACTACTTCTCGGTGACGGCAGTGAATGCCCAGGGGACCGAGAGCCCGCTATCCTCCCAAGTCAGCACGACGGTGAACTGACGCGGATCGATCCGGCTGCCGAGCGGCGGCCGGGCTCTCCCCGAGCCGGCGCGCGGGCGCGGTCATTTGACGTGCTCTTCCCAGCGCGGGCTCATTCCTGGAGGAGCGCTTCGATGAGCTGCGTGAAATTGTCGAGGTCGTCGAGTAGTCGCTCTGCCTCCTCGAGCGCCATGGCCCGTGCTCCGTATTGAGCCTCGTCCTTGACGCGCAGCATCCGACGAAAGGCCTTCTCTTGGGCATCTGGAAGATGATTTCGCAAGACATCACGCAACAGTCGTACCGCGCCCAGGTGATCCTGCTGATTGACTACCCGGGCTCTCTTTGCCGTGATGCTATCGGAGTACGCGATGGCAGCGAGCACGATCTGGCTCACGATCGGACTTGCGCTGCTGCCGGGATCGGCCAGATCCATCGCCTGTCGAGCAGCGAGAGAGAACGCGCGTGCCTCGTCCCGCCGACCGTGCCAAAACTGCTGGTCGACAGACTTGGTCGGTGCTTTGCGGGTCACCCAGAGCCTCGCCTCCGTTCGTTTGCACGAGCTCGTTCCTGTACAGGACTTAGGCCCTTGAGTATCTGAGCGTCTCGCTCGAGGCCCGTCCACCAAGGATCCTGGCCCGGACGGCTCCGAATATCCTCGGCTGTAAGCGCGACCAGCGACACAAGCACGCCGAATCGCTCCCCCAGCATCTCGAGCTCGTCGCGGAGGCGCGTTTCCGCGCCTCTGTTGGAAAGGACGGCTGCCAGGTCGAGATCGCTCTCTGGCGTGTCCTCTCGCCGCGCGACGCTTCCATAGAGCCATGCCGATCGGACTTCAGGGAGAGCATCGAGGATATCTCGCAATGAAGCACATAGAGCTTCCCACTGCGCCCGCTCCGAAGCAAAGAGCGGCTTGAGCGCCGAGACGAATGGCCCCGTCTCAACGGCTGCAAAGAGTCGGCTCCGTGGCGTTCCCAGAGCCTTTACGGCGCCTTGGGCCACGAGGCGATCGAGGACCAAGCGTACCGCTTCGCGCGACAGTCCTGTCTGGTGAGCGAGCTGAGCAGTGCTCAAGGGTCCATCATAAGAAAGCAGTGCTCGCAGGATACGTACGTGACCGCTGTTGCCAAGTAGTGCCGACAGGGGAAAGCGAACGTGGCTCTGATGTAGCTGGGGCGTACGCATACGGGCTGCAAGTATAATTACTCCTGGACCAGGATACTTGTCAAGCTTGCACAGGCTGCGCGGGTGCTCAGGAGCTTTCCTCGGAGCCCCTGCGCCGACAAGGCCGATGAAGGCGAGGAGGCCGTCAATCCACTGTACTTTTCAGCGTCTCGTGTACTCCCTCATCACCCGTGCGCAGCTGCGCGCTGTTCCAGCCGCCGCCGATGGCATCGATCAGGTCGGCACTCGCGACCAGGCGCTGCTCCTGAACGCTGAGGGCGCTGATCTGGGTGTTGAGGCGCGCGGTCTGGGCCGTGAGGACCGTCG
>JAKBCR010000013.1 GCA_021807675.1 Pseudomonadota bacterium | reverse complement strand
CTTATAAATCCAAGTAAGCATTTGGAGCTTTCCCACCAAACTGCAAGTTGCTGAAGGCCCTAGCCGCCGGCGACCGACTTCGCAATCGTTAGCTGCGCGGAGGTATGCACAGCGGGGGGGCAGGGTCTACGTGATTATGAGCAGCTCCTGGCAATCATTCGCGCCGATCCGGGATACCGGAGGGGCTTCCGCGAGGCGTTTGGAACGGAGGTGAATGACGTTAGCGTTGCTGAAGTCGCTCGCGCCGTTGCTTCGTTTGAGAGAACCCTCATTGCCGGAGATTCACCCTTCGACCGATACTTCTACGCTCACCAACCTCATGCAATGTCGGCAGCGGCAATCCGCGGACTTGCGCTGTTCCGCGGGCCAGCTGGGTGCTCCAGGTGCCATACGATAGGCTCGAAATACGCCCTGTTCACCGACAATCGATTTCACGATGAAGGGGTGAGCATGAATCGGCTCACGGCCCGACTGCCAGTGCTCAGCATGCGCATTGCCCGCACGCAGGCGGCAGAGCTTGATGACCTCATCACGTCCGATCCCGAGGTCGCTGCGCTTGGCCGATTCGTGACTACCCGAAACCCGCGGGATATCGGCAAGTTCCGCACACCGACCCTGCGCAACGTCGCCTTGACCGCGCCCTACATGCATGACGGAAGCATCCCCACCCTGCGTCAGGCGGTGGATTTTGAGATCTACTACCGGAGTCTCCGGTCTCAGCGGCCATTGATCCTCACGCCCCGAGAGCGACTCGATCTGGTCTCATTCCTTGATTCCCTGACGAGCCCTGCGGCAATCGACTTTGCCAAGATGGTCCAGTTCAAGCTTGAGTGACTCTTTCGTCGTGACGTTCGCCGAGCGGCTCAGCGACAAAGAGGCTGAACTGACCAAACTAATCGCTCAGCTATTTCGCCGCACTTGGCCTCGAGAGCTCACAAAGGCCCCCGTGATGCGCAGGCTCCGAGGTCCACTGGACCGGACGCATCCACGAACGATGTCAGCGGCGGCGCAGCACGGATATACGTGGGCACAGGGGGCGCGTCATGGACGAAGAAGCTCGCCCACAGCATTCATCTGTCACGCGAAGAATTCAGCGTAATTTTTTGATTACAAAGGGAAAACTTGGAGCGGGAAACGAGGCTCGAACTCGCGACCTCAACCTTGGCAAGGTTGCGCTCTACCAACTGAGCTATTCCCGCGTCCCGAGTGAGGGACGGCATTGTAAGTGCAGGCCCTGCGAAGTCAAGGCAAGTCGCGGACGCCAGCGGGAAGAACTCAAGGCTGCCCAAGACCTCGCGCCCTCATCGCCTGAGCTCAGGCCATGCCGCCCGCAGATACGCGATCATCGAGACCAGCGTCGCCGCCGCCGCAAGCTCCGTGAGGACCACCCCCACGTCATAGATCGGTACCCGGACGATCGGTGAGCGGTAGAGCATCATCGAAAGCCCCACGATCTGCAGGATGGTCTTCAGCTTGCCGAGCTGCGAGACCGCGACCTTGCGCCTCTGCCCGATCTCGGCCATCCACTCCCGCAGCGCCGAGATCGTGATCTCGCGGCCGATGATGACGACCGCGGTGAGCACGATCAGTGCCCTGGTGTCCTTGCTCACCAGCAGGACGAGCGCCACGGCGACGATCAGCTTGTCGGCCACCGGATCGAGGAAGGCGCCGAGGCGCGAGGTTTGGCCGAGACGGCGCGCGAAATACCCGTCCAGCGAGTCCGTGACACCCGCCGCCGCGAAGAGCAGGCCCGCGGCCGGGTCGGACCAGTGGTAGGGCATGAAAAAGAGCAGCACGATGAGCGGGATTGCGGCGATGCGCAGCCACGTCAGGGTGTTCGGGACGTTCCAGAGCATGGCGCGATCAAGAGCCGGGGTGGAGGTGATCATAAACGGTGCGCGCGAGTGCCGCTCCGATTCCGGTGACCTCGGTGAGGTCCGCCACCCCCGCGCGCATCACTCCCTGCAGACCACCGAAATGGGTGAGAAGCGCTCGGCGCTTGGCGGGACCCAAGCCGGGCACCGCCTCCAGCACGGACTCATTATACCGGCGGGCGCGCTTGCGGCGGTGGCCGGTGATCGCAAAGCGATGCGCCTCGTCGCGAATGCGCTGGATGAGTCTCGAGGCCGGGGAATGTGCCTCCGGCACCCGCGGCGCGCCCGCTCCGTAGACGAAGAGCCGCTCCTGGCCCGGGCGGCGATCCGGCCCCTTGGCCACGCCGACCAGCGTGAGGTCGCCGAAGCCGAGCCCGGCGAGCACCTCGTGGACTGCCGCGATCTGCCCGAGGCCGCCATCGATCAGCAGCAGATCGGGCGCCGGAATCTCGCCGTCGCGCACCCGACTGTAGCGCCGCTCGAGCGCCTGGCGCAGCGCGCCATAGTCATCGCCGGGCGTCACGCCGGTAATGTTGAATCGCCGGTATTCCTTCTTCAGCGGTCCTTCCGGGCCGAAGACGACGCAGGATGCCACGGTGCCCTCCCCGCCGGTGTGGCTGATGTCAAAGCACTCGATCCGCTGCGGCGCCTCGAGCAGCTCGAGCTCCGCCGCAAGAGCCGCGAGCATCTCATCGAGCCCCTGCTTCTGCGCGAGCCGCATGCGCAGCGCCTGCGCGGCATTCTCGCGCGTCAGCTCCGCCCACCGGGCGCCGAGGCCTCGCGCCGGACAGCGCACGCGCACGCCATGTGCCGCCCGCGTCGTCAACGCCTGGCTCAGCGACTCGGTGCCCTCGAGCTTCTGGCCGATCAGCACCTCCGGCGGCGGCTCCTGCGAGGCGTAGTACTGCATCACGAAGGATGAGAGCGCCTCCTCCGGCTCCGCGAGCGCCGCGCGGGGAAAGTAGCTGGTGGTGCCGAGATTCCTTCCGCCGCGCACCAGCATCACGCTTATCGCGTACTCACCGGGCTCTCCGACGATCGCGAACACGTCAACGTCGCGTTCTCCTTCCGCCGTCACGATCTGCTGCGCCTGGATGTGCTTCAAGGCCGCCAGCTGGTCGCGTACCTGCGCTGCACGCTCGAACTGCAGCCGGGCCGCCGCCGCCGCCATGCGTGCCTGCAGCGTGGCGTTCACCTCATCGCTGCGGCCCTCGAGCACCTTGACAGCCGATTCGATGTCCTGTGCATATGCCTCACGGGTGATGAGCCCGACGCACGGCGCCGAGCAGCGGCCGATCTGGTGCTGCAGGCAGGGGCGGCTGCGGTTGGCGAAGAAGCTATCGCGGCAGTTGCGTATGCGGAAGAGCTTCTGCAGCTGGTTGAGCGTGTCGCGCACCGCCCAGGCGCTCGGAAACGGTCCGAAGTACCGTCCGGGAGCGCTACGCGAGCCCCGGTAGAAGGCGAGCCGGGGGAATTCGTGATCGGCACAAAGCTGGATGTACGGGAAGCTCTTGTCGTCCCGCAGCACGACGTTGAATCGCGGCTTGTGCGCCTTGATGAGGTTGTACTCGAGCAGCAGCGCCTCGGTCTCCGAGTTGGTGACCGTGACCTCGATGTCCCGGATCTGCTGCACGAGGGCCCGCACCTTCGGGTTGACGTTGCTCGCCGCGAAATACGTGCTCACCCGGTCCTTCAGGCTTCTCGCCTTGCCGACGTAGAGGATCTCGTGACCGGCATCGAACATACGGTAGACGCCGGGGCGGCGCGGCAGCGCCGCGGTGAACGCCTGGTGATCGAATTCACTCGAGCTCATCTCAGTTGCCCATCGACAGACGTCGCGCCGAACCCTCGGCACGAGGATGTGCCCCGCCGCCGCAGGGCGAGGCGGTGCCTTGCTCGGCCCATCCTGGGCCTCGCCCCTTCGAGGCCGACGCTGCGCGTCGTCATGAATCGCTCCAGGCAATTCATTCAGCGAAGCACCGCTTCGCTCCGCCGAGCGAGCTTTGGGCAAGAACCACGCGTTTTGCCCAAAGCAGCGCTTCGTTCGCGCAGGAGGCCCGGATCCAGCGCTATAGACGGGCAAGCTCGCAGGCGCGCCTCACGACTTTCCTGAACATCGCCTCGGTGAGCACTCCGGTCGAGGTGTTGTAGCGGCTGCAATGATACGAGTCGACGAGGTACCGCGTCTCCTCGAGCCGGTGCTCGCGCCCGTGCCCGAACGGAAACGCGCTGCGCTTGAGCCCCGAGGCCAGAAGGAAGGCGTCGTGCCCCACCCTGCCGAGCGCCAGCACCACCCGCACGCGCTTCAGCGATGCGAGCTCGGCCCTCAGGTAGCCGTTACAGGCACGGATCTCCTCCGGCAGCGGCTTGTTGCCGGGCGGCACGCACTTCACCGCATTGATGATTCGCGCATGCTTCAGCTCGAGCCCATCGTCCGCCGATACGGACTGCGCCCGTGTGGCGAGGCCCGCCTCGTAGAGCGTCTGGTAAAGGAGCTCGCCAGCGTAGTCACCGGTGAACGGCCGCCCCGTCCTGTTAGCCCCGTGCAGCCCGGGCGCGAGGCCGACGAGGACGATGCGCGGGTCCGCGGCGCCGAACGAGGGCACGGGCCGCGCCCAGTAATCCGGATAGCTCCCATGCACCTCCGCCAGGAACTCCGCCAGCCGCGGGCAGCGGGTGCAGCCCGGATCGTATGTCTCGCTCCGAGCGACCGGCAGTACCGGCCGCCGTCCGCCGTTCGTCCGCGCCTGTTTGATATCAGTCGTCCATGTGCCGGATGACGGCCGTGGCGAAGCCCGAGCAACTCATGAGCTTCGCCCCGGGGATGAGCCGCTGCAGGTCCTCCTCCACGCTCTTGCGGGCCGCGAGCTCGCGCTTCGGGGCCTTGATCGCCTCGCGCAGGCGCGCGAGGTCATAGGTGAGCTCCTTGTGGGCGATGGTATTGGCGACACCCTTGATGATGAGGTCGGCGGCCTCCCTCCAGCCGAGATAGCGCATCATCATCTCCGCCGAGAGGATGAGCGAGCCGGGATTGACCCGGTCCTTGCCCGCGAATCCGGGCGCTGTCCCATGCGTCGCCTCGAACACGGCGAGCCCGTCGCCGATGTTGCCTCCCGGGGCGATGCCGATGCCGCCCACCTGCGCTGCGAGCGCATCGGATACATAGTCGCCGTTCAGGTTGAGTGTCGCGATGACATCGTACTCTTCCGGGCGCAGCAGCACCTGCTGCAGGAAGTTGTCCGCGATCACGTCCTTGACGATGATGTCGGTTCCGGTGAGTGGATTGGGGAACTTGAGCCACGGACCCCCGTCGATCTCGCGGGCGCCGAACTCCTCCTTGGCGAGCTGGTAGCCCCAGTTGCGGAAGGCGCCTTCCGTGAACTTCATGATATTGCCCTTGTGCACCAGGGTCACCGACACGCGATCGTTCTCGATCGCATACCGGATGGCCTTTCGGATCAGGCGCTGACTGCCCTCCTTGGATACCGGCTTGATGCCGATCGCGGAGCTCGCAGGAAAGCGAATGCCCGTGACGCCGAATTCCTTCTGCAGGTAGGCGATGAGCCTGTGCACTTCCGCCGAGCCGGCGGGCCACTCGATTCCCGTGTAGATGTCCTCGGTGTTCTCGCGGAAGATCACCATGTCGGTGAGGCTGGCATCCTGCATCGGGCTCGCGACGCCAGGAAAATAGCGGATCGGGCGCACGCAGGCATAAAGATCGAGGCTCTGGCGCATCGCCACGTTGAGCGAGCGGATGCCGCCCCCCACAGGCGTGCCGAGAGGCCCTTTGATCGAGACTACGTAATCCCGCAGCACATGCAGCGTCTCATCGGGAAACCATTGCCCGTACCGAGCGTTGGCCTTCTCGCCGGAATAGACTTCCATCCAGCTGATCCGGCGCTTGCCCCCGTACGCCTTCCCGACCGCGGCATCCACCACCCGCACCATTGCGGGCGTGACATCGATGCCGATCCCGTCCCCCTCGATGTAGGGAATGATCGGGTTGTCGGGAACGCTCAGGCTGTTATCGGGATTGACGGTGATCTTGCGTCCCTCGGGCGGGACGGCGATGTGCTCGTAATACATGCGGTAATTGTACCGGCAATGCGGCGGTTCATTCTGAATTGGTACACAGACTCACGTAGTTGGTTCAGGCACGGGGGCGAGGCGGTGCCTTTGCTCGGCCCATCCTGGGCCTCGCCCCTCGGGGCCGACGCTGCGCGTCGTCATGAATCGCTCCAGGCGATTCATTCAGCGAAGCATCGCTTCGCTCTGCCGAGCGGGTGTCCACGGATGGACACCCCGGGCAGGCCCGGTTGGACCCGGGACGTGCGCGAAGCAGGATGGCCTGGCGCAATGTGCCTGCCGCCGCAGCCGGCTTCAACCGTACCGGCGGCTCTGACTGCGCTCGGCGATGAGCATCGCGAGCTCGAGTGCCTGCTCATGATTCAGGCGCGGATCGACCGTGGAGCGGTAAGCCCGCTGCAGATCCGCATCCGTGAGGCCGCGCGCACCGCCCGTGCACTCGGTGACATCATCGCCCGTCAGCTCGATGTGCACGCCACCCAGGTACGAGCCCATCTGCGCGTGGAGGCGAAAGGCGGTATCGAGCTCCTTGAGGATGTTCTCGAAGCGCCGGGTCTTCAGCCCGCCGGTGCTCGTCTCCGTGTTGCCGTGCATCGGATCGCAGATCCAGAGCACGGTCTGGCCCGTCTCGCGCACGGCCTCGATCGCCTTCGGGAGCGCGGTGGCGATGTCCTTCGCGCCGAAGCGATGGATCAGCGTCAGCCGGCCGGGCTGGTTCTGCGGATTGAGCGTCGTAACGAGACCCTGTAACCAGGCCGCATCCATCGCCGTGCCGACCTTGACGCCGATGGGATTGGCGATACCGCGGAAGTACTCCACGTGCGCCCCCTCGAGCTTCGCGGTGCGCATGCCGATCCAGGGCATGTGCGTCGAGAGGTTGTACCAGCGATTCTGCCGCGGGATGAAGCGCGTCTGCGCCTGCTCATAGAGCAGATGCAGCCCCTCGTGGCTCGCATAGAAATCGACCTGTGTCGCCTCATGCACGGCGCTGCCGCTGATGCCCTCGAAGAAATCGAGCGCATCACCGATCGACTGGATGATGCGCTGGTAGGCATCCTTCAGCTCAGCATGCTTGATGAAACCGAGATCCCAGTATTCCGGGTGGTGCAGGTCCGCGAAGCCGCCATCGACCAGCGCCCGTGCGAAATTGAGGGTGAGGGCCGCCCGCTCGTAGCCACGCAGCAGCAGGTCCGGGTCGGCGGCGCGCGCGGCAGCCGTGAACTCCGGATGGTTGACGAGATCGCCCCGAAAGCTCGGCAGCGTCACGCCATCGCGCGTCTCGGTGTCCACCGAGCGCGGCTTGGCGTATTGGCCCGCCATGCGTCCCACTCGAATGATGGGCTTCTTCAGGCCATGCAGCAGCACGAGGCTCATCTGCAGGAGGATCTTCAGCTTCTTGACGATCGTATCCGATTCGCAGTCGCCGAAGGTCTCGGCGCAATCGCCCCCCTGCAGGAGAAACGCCTGCCCTCGCTGGGCCGCGGCCAGACGCTCGCGCAATGCCTCGACTTCCCAGGACACGACGATGGGCGGCAATCGCGACAGCTCCGCCACCACGCGCTGCAGGGCGATTGGGTCATCGTACACCGGCTGCTGCTGGGCAGGCTTCGCCTGCCAGCTCGCGCAATGCCAGGAGGTTGTCTCGGGGGAGCGCATGGACCGCTCATCCTACCATGGGGCAGTCGCGCCGGCCCTCCTCGGGGTAGGCACGGCTGGCATGAACGGCCGCCAAGGGCGAGAATGGACCGCCTCGTCCATCCGCCATCAGGCGGGAGGGGCCGAATGCATCGTGTACTCATCCTCGGCGCCGGTAAGATTGGTGCCCTCATCTCCGGGCTCCTGGCCACCTCCGGCGCCTACCAGGCTCAGCTCGCGGACATCGACGGCTCTATCGCGGAAGCCGTCGTGCGCGCGCATGGGGCGGCCGGCCTCAGCGCACACGCCCTGAACGCGAGGGAGCCAAGCGCCCTCGAGCGTCACTTGGCCAACCATCCAGTCGATGCTGTGATCTCGAGCTTGCCGTTCTACTGCAACGTCACGGTGGCAGAAGCTGCCCGCAGCGCGGGCGTGCATTACTTCGATCTCACCGAGGACGTCGAGGTCACACGCGCGGTCCGCGCCATCGCAACGGGTGCCTCACGAGCGTTCGTACCCCAATGCGGACTCGCACCCGGATTCATCAGCATTGCCGCCGCGGAGCTCATCAAACATTTCGAGGAGCTGCGCGCGGTGAAATTGCGCGTGGGAGCGCTCCCTCAGCACCCGAACAACGTGCTCAAGTCATCGCTACCCTGGTCCACCGAGGGTCTCATCAACGAGTACGGCAATCCCTGTCAGGCTATCGTCGATGGGCGCACGCTGGAAGTCGCGCCGCTCGAGGGTATGGAGGAGATCGAGATCGACGGGACGCTCTACGAGGCGTTCAACACCTCTGGGGGCCTCGGCTCGCTCGCGGAGACGCACGGCACGCGTTGCGAATCCATGAATTACAAGACGATCCGCTATCCGGGCCACTGCGAGCAGATGCGCCTGCTGATGAACGACCTCAAGCTCAATCGGGACCGGGATACCTTGAAGCGGATCCTCGAGAACGCCGTGCCCCAGACACTGCAGGATGTCGTCATCGTGTATGCGGCGGTCACGGGCACCCAGGACGGAGAGCTGCGCGAGGAGAACTATGTCAATAAGATCTACCCGCAGCTCATCGCCGGGCGGCTCTGGTCCGCGATCCAGGTGACCACCGCCGCGGGCATCACTTCCGTGGTCGATATTGTGCTCGAGCATCCCGATCGCTACCACGGCTTCGTCGCCCAGGAGGAATTCCGACTGACCGACATCCTGGCCAACCGCTTCGGCCGCTACTATGCCCAAGGCGGCAGCAAGGAGATCTCCGCGGAGGTCATCGTCTCGGGCAAGACCGGGCACCAGCGCAACCCAAAGAAGGCCGCGGCGCAATGAGCGGCGTTGAATCGGACATCAACAACCTCCTCGCGAGGCTGGAGCTCGCGCCCCTCAATCCCGGCGCCTGCTCCGGCGCGCAGGAATGGACGAGCAGCGGCGACACTGCGCTCATCAGCATCCGTAACCCCGCAACCGGCACGCTGATCGCGCAGGTCCGGCCCGCTGGCGCGCAGGACTACGAGGCCGTCATTGCCTCCGCAGTCGCGACCGCGGGGACCTGGCGCGCCGTTCCCGCCCCGAAGCGCGGCGAAGTCGTCCGCCTGATCGGCGAGGAACTGCGCCGCGCCAAGGCGGACCTCGGCACCCTGGTCTCGCTCGAGAACGGCAAGATCCTCGCCGAAGGTCTCGGCGAAGTGCAGGAAATGATCGACATCGCCGATTTCGCCGTCGGCCAGTCGCGCATGCTCTACGGCCTCACGATGCACTCCGAGCGCCCCGGCCATCGGATGTACGAGCAGTGGCATCCGCTCGGGGTGGTGGGCATCGTCTCCGCGTTCAACTTCCCGGTCGCCGTTTGGTCCTGGAACGCCTTCCTGGCGGCGGTCTGCGGCAACGTCTCGGTCTGGAAGCCATCGCCCAGGACCCCTCTCACCGCCATCGCCGTGCAGCAGCTCTGCAACCGGGTCCTGCGCGAGCGAGGCCTGCCATCCATTTTTCAACTCTTCATCGACGGCGGAACCGACCTTGCGACTCGATTCGTCGACGACCGCCGCGTAGCACTCATCTCCTTCACAGGCTCCACCCCGGTCGGCCGCAAGGTCGGCGAGCGTGTCGCCGCACGCCTCGGCAGAAGCCTCCTCGAGCTCGGAGGCAACAATGCGATCATCATCGATGAGAGCGCGAGCCTCGATCTCGCTGTACCCGCCATCGTATTCGGCGCAGTCGGCACCGCCGGCCAGCGCTGCACCAGTACGCGCCGTGTCTTCGTTCACAAGGCCATTGCCGCGGACCTCGAGACCCGCCTGAGAAGCGCCTATCGCCAGGTGCGCATCGGCGATCCCCTCGATCCCGCGACGCTGATGGGCCCCCTGATCGACGCTCACGCCGTCGAGCGCTTCGAGTCCGCTGTCACTGCCGCCCGCGCCGCCGGTGGTGAGATCCTCCACGGCGGCCATCGACTCCCCGGTCCAGGGCACTTCGTCGAGCCCACTCTGATCCGCGCCCGCAACGACTGGCCCATCGTCCAGGCCGAGACCTTCGGCCCGATCCTCTACCTGATCCCCGTCGACTCGCTCGAGGAGGCTATTGCCCAGCAAAACGCCAGCGCCTACGGCCTCTCCTCCTCCCTCTTCACCGACCGCCTGCAGCATGCCGAGCTCTTCCTCTCCGCCGCCGGCAGCGACTGTGGCATCGCCAATGTCAACATCGGCACCTCCGGCGCCGAGATCGGCGGCGCCTTCGGTGGCGAGAAGGACACCGGCGGCGGCCGCGAGTCCGGCTCCGACGCCTGGAAGTCCTATATGCGCCGCCAGACGAATACGATCAACTGGTCTCGCGATCTTCCTCTAGCCCAAGGAATCAGGTTCGAGCTCTAACAGTGGCCAAGCGCGAGCCCGCGACCCCGGATTCACGGCGTCCCCGGCAAGTCTCTTTGCAGGCGAGGCGCCGCACGCCCGAACTTCATCCAAGCCTCTTTCCCGGCAAGCGCAGTGAAAACCGCGCCCCTCCCAGCGCTGAGGCATCCACCACGAGCTTCCCGCCGTAAAGATCGACGGTGTCATGCACCATGGCGAGCCCCAACCCATGCCCCGGCACCTTCTCGTCCGTCCTGACCCCCCTCTCCAACACCTTGTCCCGGTCCTGCCGCGCGATCCCCTTCCCGTCATCCTCCACCACCAGAGCGAGGTTCTCCCTCCCCCCCGCGCCCCCATCCTCCACCGTGACGGACACCCGCACCTTCTCCCGGCACCATTTGCAGGCGTTGTCCATGAGGTTGCCCAGCAGCTCGACGAAATCCCCCCGATCCCCGATGAAATGACTCCCCTCCTGGATCGCGAGCTCGATCGAGAGATCCTTGCGCGAGTACACCTTGAGCAGCGCCGAGCGCAAGTCCGAGGCCACCGCCGCAACCCCCACCGGCGCCTGCCCGAGAAGAGCGCCGCCCGAAGCCGCCGCGCGCTTCAGCTGATGCTCGATGATGTCGGTCATGCGATCGATCTCCGTTCCGATCGTTCGCGCAGCGGCATCGGATGCGGCATCGGCGCTGACCGCCGAGCGCATCACCGCAAGCGGCGTCTTCAGCCCATGCGCGAGATTCCCCAAAGTGTCGCGATAGCGGGCGACGCGCTTACGCTCCCCGACGAGCAGCGTATTGAGATGGCTCGCCACGCCGCTCAGCTCCCGCGGATAGCCCGCCCCCAGCATTTCGCTCCGCCCTTCCTCCACCTCGTGAATCTCGCGCTCCAACCGCCGCAGTGGGGCCAGCACCCGACGCAGGAGCGCCGCGAGCGAAAGCAGCAGGAGCAGCATGAGCCCGGAGAACCAACCGAGCATGCGGCTGCGGAAGAGCCACAGCTGCTCCTCGTACGGCGTCAGGCTCACCGCCACACTGAAGGTGAGCGCCTGCGCGCGCGTCGGGTCGTCCTCGAAGGAGATGCCCCGGCTCTCGATCGCCACGCGAGTATGGGCGACCATCGCATAGGAGAACTGCCGCTGGCCCTGGGCAAGCGGCGGACCGAAGTCGATGGGCACGCCGACCGTCGAAGGGGAGCGCCAGGTGTGGCTGTTGGATCGGATCTGGGCGTAGAGCCCCGAATCCGGGGTCGCCAGGCGGGTATCGAGCCCCTTCAACGGTGCGTCATAACCGCCCGAGGGGGCGGGCTCCGCGGCGGCGATCAGCGTGACGATCTGCGCATCGAGCAGCTCGTGCAGCGATCGCTCCGACAGCGCCCGGAAACCCGTGTCGAGCACGAGCATCATCACGCCGAAGAAGAGCGCGAGCGGTACGGCGACCGAGACGAGCAGCCGGCGGCTTAGGGAATGCACGGTGCGTGGTGTTGGCGCAAGCGCCGGCTCCGTCAGGTCAGGTCGCCCGGTCGCGCGCGAGCGCAAAGCGATAGCCGCGGCCGCGCAGGGTCTCGATCGGCTTCAGGCGATCCTCGGGATCGAGCTTGCGTCGCAACCGCCCGACCAACACCTCGATCACGTTGCTGTCGCGCTCGAAGTCCTGATCGTAGAGCCGCTCGGTGAGCTCGCCCTTGGAGATCACCTCCCCGGCGCGCAGCATCAAATGCTCGAGGATGCGGTACTCGAAGGTCGTGAGATCCACCGGCTGGCCATCGACTCTCACCGTCTGAGCGCGCGTGTCGAGCGTCACCGCGCCGCACTTGAGCTCCGGGCTCGCCCAACCGCCCGCCCGACGCAGCAGCGCCTGCAGCCGCGCCAGTACCTCCTCGAAATGAAAGGGCTTCGCAACGTAGTCGTCGGCGCCGGCCTGCAGGCCCTCGACTTTGTCCTGCCAGTTGTCACGCGCGGTGAGAATCAAAATCGGAAAAGCCTTGCCGGCGGCGCGCAGGCGCCGGATGACCTCCAGGCCCGCGAGCTTCGGCAGACCAAGATCGATGATCGCGACATCCAGCGGATACTCTCGCCCCGCGAAGAGTCCCTCTTCTCCGTCTTGCGCCACATCGACGGTAAAACCGGCCTCCGTAAGCCGCGTCCGCAGCGTATCGCGCAGCACAGCCTCGTCTTCGACAACAAGCACTCGCATCGGCAGACTCCCCGCGAACCCAAGCGTCTCAGTGGGCGTCAGAGAATGGCGCCGCTCGCTGCGTCGATCCGAACAGCGAAGACTCGGCCCGCACCGTCCAGCATCCGCAGGGCGTAGATGGTACGGCCTCCCTGCGTTTCCGTCTCGGCCCGGACGACTCGGGCCCTGAAACGTCTCTCGGCCAGCTGCACGGCCTGATCCATGGAAAGCTCCGCGCGCGGCGGGGAAGTGCGGCCCGCGCCCCCCCGCGGTGTGGCGGCCGGGGTCTCATGAGCACGAGCGAGCGTGCCGCCCGCCGCGAGCGCGAGCGCCATCGCAGCGATCACCGAAATCCGAGCGGCCGTCATATCCGCGCCAAGATAGCTGGATGCGCGTGAATCCGCGCTGAATCGCACCGGGGAGTGCCGGCGCGGATGCCGGGCGCTCGGCGGGGCCCGTGCCCCGCGCTAAGCCTCCCGCTTGGCCTGCCGCCAGAGTGCATCCCATTGGGCCGCATCGAGCGCCTGCAGCCGCGCTCCCTGCGCCGCCGCCAGAGCCTCCATGCGCCGGAATCGGCGCTCGAACTTCGCATTCGCCGCCCGCAGCGCCTCCTCCGGATCGATAGACAGGTGCAGACTCCAGTTGGCCACGGCGAACAGCAGGTCGCCCAACTCTTCCGCCACGCCATCCGGGTGCGCCGCGCCACGGGACTGGCGCTCGCCGCTACGTGTCTCTTCTCTGGAGGCGAGCGCCTCATCGATCTCACCCAGCTCTTCCAGCACCTTGTCACGGACCTGCGAGGCGCTCTCCCAGTCGAAGCCGGCTCGCGCTGCGCGGCGTCCGAGCTTCGCCGCCCGCGTGAGGCCGGGGAGCGCTCGCGGAACATCCGCAAGCACACTGTGATCACCGTCGGGCATCACCGCTGCCGCCTGCGCGCGCTCGCGCGCCTTTTGCTCCTCCCAGATGCGCGAGAGCTGGCCTGGATCGGCAGCCCGTCCCGTGCTCTCGAACACGTGCGGATGGCGCCGGATGAGCTTCTCGCGGATGCCGCGCGCGACGGCGGCAAAGTCGAACCAGCCCTTCTCTTCCGCCATCCGGGAATGAAACACCACCTGGAAGAGAAGATCGCCGAGCTCATCACACAGCTTCTCCGGCTTACCACCCTCCACGGCATCGGCCACCTCGTACGCCTCCTCGATGGTGAATGGCGCGATGCTGCGGAAGGTCTGCTCGCGATCCCAGGGACAGCCGTGCCGCGGATCGCGCAGGCGCGCCATGAGCTTGAGGAGCCCCTCGATCGCCTCCCCGGGCTCGCCGCCGTCACTCAAGCCTTGCCCTCGGTGCAGAGCCTGTAGAGCGTGAGCAGCATGCCCGCCGTAGCGCCCCAGATGTTGCGATCGCCATAAGGAATATCGAACATCGTCGCCTCCGCCTCGGCCGTCGGGAAGCGATGCAGCCGCGGCCGGTGGTTGCGCGGATCGAAAACGAAGGTCAGCGGCACTTCGAAGGTGTCCTCCACCTCCTGCGCCTCGAGCAGCAGCTCGAAGCCGGGACTCACCATCGCGACGACCGGAGTGACGCGAAAGCCGCTGATGACCATGTGGTCGGGCAGAAATCCAACCACCGACACGCAGCTTTCCTCCAGCCCGATCTCCTCCCGCGCCTCCCGCAGAGCCGCAGCCGTGGGGCCGCGATCCTGCGGATCGATGCGGCCACCGGGAAAGCTGACCTGACCGGCATGGTTGCGCAGCTGCGTGGCGCGCTGTGTCAGAAGCACGGTGGGTGCGCCCGGATGCTCCACGATGGGAACGAGTACGGCCGCCGGGATGGGCTCGGCAGGAAAGTACCGCCGGAACTCGCCGCTTTGCTGCGCCGTGAGACCGGGAACCAGGCATTCCTCGATCTCATGGCGCGGCTGGCTGCCGGCGAGCCGCTCACGGATCCTCGCCGGCCAGTCCATGAGCGGGGCGGCTTCGGCCGTGGCCATGCCCGCTTCCCGGGTCGTGCCGTCCCCGTCAGCCACCGCCGCTCGTGCCACCCTTGATGCCGCCGCGGGCGAGATCGGCCGGGTCGAGGAGCCGCGCGAGCTCCTCGCGAGGCAGGTCGGTCATCTTCTCCGCCACCTCTCGCAGGGGCTTGCCCTCGGCATAGGCCTTCTTCGCGATGGCCGCGCCCTTTTCGTAGCCGATCACCGGATTGAGAGCGGTAATCAGGATGGGGTTGCGGTCGAGCGCTTCGGCGAGGCGCGGCAGGTTCACTTTGAAGCCCGCGATCGCCCGATCGGCGAGCGCGCGCGAGATGTTGGCAAGCAGGCGGATGCTCTCGAGCAGGTTGTGCGCGATGACGGGCAACATCACGTTCAGCTGGAAATTCCCCGACTGTCCCGCAACCGTGATGGTGGCATCGTTCCCGATGACCTGGGCGGCAACCATGGCGGTCGCCTCCGGGATCACCGGGTTCACCTTGCCCGGCATGATGCTGCTGCCCGGCTGCAGCGCCGGCAGGGCGATCTCGCCCAGGCCCGCCAGCGGTCCGCTGTTCATCCAGCGCAGGTCGTTCGCGATCTTCATGAGGCTCACGGCGAGCGTCTTCAGCTGGCCGGAGAGCTCGACGGCCGTGTCCTGGGACGAGAGCGCCTCGAAGTAGTTGCGCGCCGGCGCGAACGGCAGGCCTGTCAGGTCGGCGAGCGCCTCGCAGAAGCGGGCACCGAAGTCAGGGTGCGCGTTGATGCCGGTGCCGACGGCGGTACCGCCCTGCGCGAGCGCAAGCAATCGCGGCTCCGTGGCGCCGAGCCGCGCAATAGCGCTCTCGATCTGCGCGCGCCAGCCCGAGAGCTCCTGCCCCAGGGTCACGGGCATCGCATCCATGAGGTGGGTGCGGCCGGTCTTGACGATGGTGCCGACCTCGCGCTCTTTGGCGAGCAGCGCATCGCGCAGGTGCTCGAGCGCCGGGATGAGCTCCCGCCGCACGCCGAGGGCCGCGCTCACGTGGATCGTCGTCGGGATCACGTCGTTGCTGCTCTGACCCATATTGACGTGATCGTTCGGGTGCACGGCCTTGCCCAGGCGCCGCGTGGCGAGCGTAGCGATCACCTCGTTGGCATTCATGTTCGTGCTCGTGCCCGAGCCGGTCTGGAAGACATCGATCGGAAACTGGGCATCGTGGCCGCCCGCCGCCACCTCGGACGCCGCCGCCTCGATGGCCCGCGAGATATCGCCCTCGAGGAGCTCGAGGCGCGTGTTGGCGTGCGCGGCGGCCTGCTTGACGAGCCCGAGCGCGCCGATGAATGCGCGCGGCATCGTCAGGCCGCTGATCGGGAAATTCTGTACGGCGCGCTGCGTCTGGGCGCCCCAGAGCGCGTCCGCGGGCACCTGCAGCTCGCCCATGCTGTCGCGCTCGGTTCGAAAGGAACTCGTCATTGATCTGCTCCGAAGGTCGTCTGGGTTATGATAGCGCATGCCCGACAGTCCCCCTCACTCTCTTGCCGCGGTCGCGGCGCTCTCGCCGGTCGATGGCCGTTACCGCGCCGCCACCGAGCCGCTGCGGGACCTGCTCTCCGAGGCGGGCCTCATCCGCGAGCGCGTGCGGATCGAGGCTGCATGGATCCTTCATCTCACGTCTGCCGTGCCGCGGCTCGCCGGTGCCGCTCTCGCTCCCGCCGTCATCGCCCGCGCACGCGAGCTCGCCCGCGAGCCGGATGCGGACTGCGCGCAGTCCGTGAAGACCATCGAGGCGGTCATCAATCACGACGTGAAGGCGGTCGAGTACTACGTGCGCCAACAGCTCACGGCCGCGGGGGCGGGCGAAGCCTCCCTCGAGCTCGTGCATTTCGGCTGCACCTCGGAAGACATCAACAACCTGAGTTACGCGCGGCTGCTCGGCGAGGCGCGACATCGGCTGCTCGGCACGCTCGGGGAGCGCATCGCGGAGCTCACCGCCCTCGCTCACCGCGAGGCTGACGTGCCGATGCTGGCGCGCACCCACGGCCAGCCCGCCAGCCCGACCACGCTCGGCAAGGAGGTCGCCAACTTCGTCGCGCGCCTGCGCCGCGCGGAGCGGCGCTGGCGCTCCGTGGAGATTCTCGGCAAGTGGAACGGCGCGGTGGGCAATTTCAACGCGCATCACGCGGCGCTGCCGGCCGTCGACTGGCCCGCCGTGAGTGGCGGCTTCATCGAGTCTCTGGGCCTCGCTTGCAACGTCTACACGACCCAGATCGAGCCGCATGATTGGATCGCGGAGTACTGCGATGCCATCGCCGCCATCAACGTCGTGCTCCTCGATCTGTGCCGCGACTTCTGGGGCTACATCTCCCTCGGCTATCTCAAGCAGCGCGCGGCGGCGGCCGAGGTGGGGTCCTCGACCATGCCGCACAAGGTCAATCCGATCGACTTCGAGAATGCCGAAGGCAATCTCGGCATCGCCAATGCTCTGCTGCGCCATTTCGCGGACAAGCTTCCCATCTCTCGCTGGCAGCGCGATCTCACCGACTCGACGGTGCTGCGCAATCTGGGCGTGGCACTCGGCCACACGCTCATCGCCTGGCGTGCGCTGGGGCGCGGTCTCGGTAAGGTGGATGCGGACGCTGCGGCGCTCACTGCCGACCTGCAAGGCGCTTGGGAAGTGCTCGGCGAGGCTATCCAGACGGTTCTTCGGGCAGCGGGAGTGCCAGGCGGATACGAGCGCCTCAAAGAGCACACGCGTGGTCGAGCCATCGACGAGCGGGCGCTGGCAGAGCTGATCGAGAGTCTGCCTCTGCCGCCGGAAGAAAAGCGCCGGCTGAAAACGCTGCGGCCGCTCGATTATACCGGGCTCGCCACCCGCTTGGCCCGGGAAATATGACAAATGGCGGCTGCCGATGCCGTCCGCAAACTGAGAACCACACCTCGGTTTTGACTCATTAAGGCAGGCTAAGCGACTGAATTCGTGATGGATTCGACAACTCGAGCGTGACCACCCTCACTAAGATGCCCGCGCCTGCCGAGTTTGCAGGCGAAGACGGCAGGCGCCGCTCGTGGCTGAATACGGGGAACTGGAACACAAGAATGCGTTCGCGCAGCTCGCGAACGCCCGCTACTCACCGGAATCGGTGACGAGCAAGGCGGGTGCGCGCTCGGCCCGCGGCATGGACATGCTCACCGTGCTCACCACCCTGGCGGAAGTGCGCGCCGCGGTCTGCCAGGTGGCCGCCTCGGCCCAGCGCCTCATCTCGATCTACACCCCCGACCTCGAGCCCGATCTCTACGACCAGACAGCGTTTCTCGAGGTGATCAAGCACTTCGTGCTCGCTCGCAGCTTCGCCAAGGTGCGCGTGCTCCTGACCGAGCCGACCCGCCTGATGCGCGACAGCAACCGTTTCGTAGCGATGGGCCGCCGGCTTTCCAGCTGTATCGACATCCGTTGCGCCGCCGCGGACGCGCGGCAGCGCGCCTCGGCGTACCTCATCGCGGACGACCGGGCCATCGTCTATCGGCTGCGCGCCGACTCGTGGGACGCTGTAGCGGACATCAATAATCCGCCGGTCGCACGGCTCTACCTGCAGGAGTTCGACCAGATCTGGGACGCGAGCACACCGGAGGACGGGCTGCACGCCGTGCAGCACGTGTAGACCCGGCGGCTGCGCCGCGCGCCCACGTACGAGGCGGCCCAGGGCGCCGCCAGCAGGGATGAGCTGGCACGGCGATATAATTCGCTCTTATGTCCCCCCCTGAGATCACCGTCGCCGCCGTAACGGAGACCGATGGCCGCTTCCTCGTCGTCGAGGAGCGCATCGACCAGCGCCTCGTCATCAATCAGCCGGCCGGGCACGTCGAGGCCGGCGAGACACTCCTCGAGGCCATCGTTCGCGAGGTGCGCGAGGAGACCGCCTGGCTCTTCACGGCTCGGGAGCTCCTCGGGGTATATCTCTGGCGTCATCCCGGGACTGGCCGTACCACCAAGCGCTTTACCTTCGTCGGCTCTGTATCCGATCACCGCGCTGGTCTGGCGCTCGATCATGGCATCATCGGCACGCATTGGATGACGCAGGCGGAGCTCGAGAGGCGGGGGCCACAGTTGCGCAGTCCCCTAGTGCTGCGCTGCGTCCATGACTATCTCATCGGTCAGCGTCAGCCGCTCGCGATCGCGGCGGGCCTCGACCTCGGCTCGGCCGTTGCAGTCGAAGCGGTGGGGCTCTGAGCAGGAGTGCCGATCAATGAGCGGCGGGCGCGGGAGCGAGCGCGTCATCGTAGGCCTCTCCGGAGGTGTCGATTCCGCCGTCGCAGCCCTTCTTCTCAAAGAGGAGGGTCGGGACGTGCACGGCCTCTTCATGAGCAACTGGGAAGAGGACGACGATGGCTACTGCACGGCGGCTCAGGATTTCCAGGATGCGCGCAGCGTGGCGCGGGAGCTTGCGATCCCGCTGCACCGGGTAAGCTTCGCGCCGGAGTACCGCGAGCGCGTGTTCCAGCACTTCCTCTCGGAGCACCGCGCCGGCCGGACGCCGAATCCCGACGTGCTCTGTAACCGCGAGATCAAGTTCGGTGTCGCATTGCGCTACGCGCGACGGCTCGGCGCCACGCGATTCGCAACGGGGCACTACGCTCGAATCATCCAGGGACCTTCGGGGGCCGAGCTGCACAAGGCGCGCGATGCCGCGAAGGATCAGAGCTACTTCCTGCATGCGGTCGCCATCGAGCACTTGGGTCGCACACTGATGCCCGTCGGGGAGCTCGAGAAGGGTGCCGTGCGCGAGCGGGCGAGGCACGCGGGACTGCCGGTGTTCGACAAGCCAGACAGTACCGGCATCTGCTTCGTCGGCGAGCGCCCTTTCCGCGAGTTCCTGGGCCGCTTCCTCGCGGACCGGCCGGGTCCCATCGAGTCTCCCGAAGGCGAGCGGCTGGGAACCCACAGGGGTCTTGCGTTCTACACGCTGGGCCAGCGCGAGGGGCTCGGGATCGGCGGTCGCCCGGGCCGCGCGGAGCTGCCCTGGTTCGTCGCGTGCAAAGACGCGGCTCGCAATACGCTGATCGTCGTACAGGGGCACGATCATCCGCTGCTCTTGAGCTCAGCGCTCGCGACCGGTCCCATGCACTGGCTGAGCGCCGCGCGCCTCGAGCCGTTCCCCTGCACCGTGAAAGTGCGGTACCGCCAGGCCGACCAGCCCGCGAGGCTCGAGCCGCGTGCCGACGGCACCCTACGGATCCGCTTCGAGAAGCCGCAGCGCGCCGTCACCCCCGGGCAGTATGTGGTGGCGTACGAGGGTGACAGGTGCCTCGGAGGCGCTGTGATCGTCGCCGGGAACAGCGACCCGAAATCACTTTCAGCGCCGGAGCCTATATAATCCGCGCCGCTTTTTAGGCGGAGAGAGCCCCTCATGACGAACAGCTTCAAGGCGCGCTCGACCCTGGCGGTCGGCAATCGCTCGTACGAGATCTGCAGCCTGGCAGCCCTGCCGCGGGAGAAAGTGGCGCGTCTGCCCTACTCGCTCAAGATCCTGCTCGAGAATCTGCTGCGCTTCGAAGACGGCGTCAACGTGACTCGCGCCGACATCGAGGCGCTGCTCGCCTGGAACCCCTCGGCGACACCCTCGCACGAGATCGCGTTCACCCCCTCCCGGGTCATTCTCCAGGACTTCACCGGCGTGCCCTGCGTGGTGGACCTCGCGGCCATGCGCGATGCCATCGTGCGCCTCGGGGGCGATGCGGAGCGCGTCAACCCCCTGGCTCCCGTCGAGCTCGTCATCGACCACTCGGTACAGGTCGATGAGTACGGCAGCGCGGGCGCCCTCGCCGCCAATACCCGCATCGAGTTCGCCCGCAACACGGAGCGTTACGCGTTCCTGCGCTGGGGCCAGTCCGCCTTCCGCAATTTCGCGGTCGTGCCGCCGAGCACCGGCATCGTGCATCAGGTGAACCTCGAATACCTGGGGCGCGTCATATTCGATGCGGAAAAGAATGGGGCACACAGCGCCTACCCCGACACGGTGGTCGGTACCGACTCGCACACGACCATGATCAACGGTCTCGGCGTCCTCGGCTGGGGCGTGGGCGGCATCGAGGCGGAGGCGGCCATGCTCGGCCAGCCGGTCACGATGCTGATTCCGCAGGTGATCGGCTTTCGCCTGACGGGGCGGCTGAAGCCCGGCGCCACCGCGACCGACCTCGTGCTCACGGTCACGGAGATACTGCGCAAGAAGGGCGTGGTCGACAAGTTCGTTGAGTACTTCGGCGATGCACTCGCCTCGCTCCCGCTTGCCGATCGCGCCACCATCGCCAACATGGCCCCGGAGTACGGCAGCACCTGCGGCATCTTCCCGATCGACGAGGAGACCATCCGCTACCTCGAGCTCTCCGGCCGCCCGCGTGAGCGGATCGACCTCGTGGCCGCGTACGCGAAGCACCAGGGTCTTTGGCGCAATCAGGGCGAGAAGGCCGCCGAGTACACCGATGTCCTCGAGCTGGACCTCGGGACGGTCGAGCCGAGCCTCGCGGGCCCGCGCCGGCCGCAGGATCGCGTACCGCTCAAGTCCGCCAAGAGCACGTACGAGAGCAACGCCAAGAAGGCGGCCGAGGAGCGCACGGCACGCAACGGCGGCGCTCAGGGCACCGCGAAGGTGAGCCTCGACGGCTCGAGCTTCGAGCTCAAGGACGGCGCGGTGCTGATCGCCGCCATCACGAGCTGCACCAACACCTCGAATCCCTCCGTGATGTTGGGAGCGGGCCTGCTCGCCCGCAAGGCGCATCAGCGGGGCCTGAAGGCCAAACCATGGGTGAAGACGAGCCTCGCCCCGGGCTCGCGCGTCGTCACCGACTATTTCAAGCGCGCGGGGGTGCTCGATGATCTCGCCGCGGTCGGCTTCGATCTCGTCGGCTACGGTTGCACGACCTGCATCGGCAACTCCGGGCCGCTCAAGCCCGAGATCTCCGCGGGCGTGAAGGCGGGCGACATCACGGCCTGCTCGGTGCTCTCCGGCAACCGCAATTTCGAGGGCCGCGTGCATCCGGAGGTGCGGATGAATTTCCTCGCCTCACCGCCGCTGGTCGTCGCATATGCGCTCGCCGGGACTCTCGACCTCGATCTGACGACCGAGCCCCTCGGCATGGGCTCCGACGGCAAGCCGGTCTACTTGAAGGACATCTGGCCGAGTGATCAGGAGCTGCAGGAGCTCCTCGCCCGCTCGATCGACTCGAAGATGTTCCAGCAGAGCTACGCCAGCGTCTTCAAGGGCGATGAGCACTGGAGCAGCATCAAGGTGCCGGCCGGCAAGCTCTACACCTGGGACGGCCAGTCGACGTATGTCAAGAACCCGCCGTATTTCGAAGCCATGGGCCACAAGCCCCCGGCTCTGAGCGACATCCATGGCGCGCGGGCGCTCGCGGTGCTCGGCGACTCGGTCACGACCGATCACATCTCGCCCGCCGGGAACATCGCCAAGTCCAGCCCCGCGGCGCGCTACCTCATGGAGCAGGGAGTCAAGCCCGCCGACTTCAATTCCTACGGCGCACGCCGCGGCAATCACGAGGTGATGATGCGCGGCACGTTCGCCAATATCCGGCTGCGCAATCTGCTGGTGCCCGGCATCGAGGGTGGCGTCACCGTCCACCTGCCAAGCGGCGAGCAGACCTCGATCTACGATGCAGCCATGCGCTACAAGGAGGAGCGCACTGCGCTCGTCATTCTGGCGGGACGGGAGTACGGCACCGGCTCCTCGCGCGACTGGGCGGCCAAGGGCACGATGCTCCTCGGCGTGCGCGCGGTCATCGCGGAGAGCTTCGAGCGAATCCACCGCTCGAATCTCATCGGCATGGGAATCGCGCCCTTGCAGTTCAAGTCCGGCGAGAGCGTGAAGTCCTTGGGTCTCACCGGCCGTGAGGTATTCGAGATCACCGGACTCGCGAGTGGCGATTCAAAGGAGGTCACCGTCAAGGCGACGCCCACCGATGGCGGCAAGCCCATCACCTTCACGGTGCGCGTCAGGATCGACACGCCGAAAGAGCGTGAGTACTACCGCCACGGCGGCATCCTCCAGTACGTGCTGCGACAGCTCGCGGGCGCTGGCCGGGCAAGCTGACCGGGGCGCGGGAAGCGGACGCACGCGTTCGGCGTAGCACGTGCGTCTGGCCGTCTTCGATCTCGACGGGACGATCACACGGCGCGATACGCTCGCGCCTTACGCGCTCGGGTTCCTGCTGCGCAGGAGGCTTTGGCGGCTTCCCGCGCTGGTATTCGTCGCACCGGTGGTAATCGGCTACGCGCTCGGCCTCATCGATCGCGGCGGCCTCAAGTCGGCATTCATCCGCGCCGCCCTGGGAGGCTGCCGCCGTGAGGCGCTCGAGTGCTGGACCGGGAGGTTCATCGATCACCTCACGGCAAATGGTGTCTTTCCACAAGCGATCGAGACCATCCGGGAGCACGCACGCGCGCGCGATCATCTGGTGCTGCTCAGCGCGAGCACGGACCTGTACGTGCCCATGATCGGGCACAGGCTCGGATTCCAGGAGGTCATCTGTACCGGGGTGCGCTGGGCCGGCGAGCGCCTAGTCGGCACTCTGACCACCCCCAACCGCAGGGGCGAGGAGAAGGCGCGCTGCGTTGCGCAGCTGCGCGCCCGCTACCCCGGCATCGAGATGGTGGCCTATGGTAACGCCGCGAGCGACCTCGAGCACCTCAAGCTCGTGGAGCGCGGCATACTGGTCAACGGCTCGGCCAGGGCGCGCTCGCAAGCGGCCCGGGCGGGCATCACGTGCACTGAGTGGCGCTGAGTGATCATCGGCTTTGCGCGATCAGCTGCGCTCCTGCCTCCCTGTTTCACCTACATGGACGTGCGGATCTGCCAGAGCTCCGGAAAGAACTTGAGCTCGAGCGCCTTGGCGAGATAAGACACCCCGCCGGTGCCTCCGGTGCCGGGCTTGTAGCCGATGATCCGCTCGACCGTCTTCATGTGATGAAAGCGCCAGAGCTGGAACTTGTGATCGAGATCGACCAGCCGCTCGGCAAGCTCGTAAAGATCCCAGTCCTTCTCGGCATTGTGGTAGACGCCGAGCCAGGCGCCTGCGACCTGCTTGCTCGCGCGGTAAGGCTCGCTGAAGTCGCGCGAGAGGTAGTCCTCCGGGATACCGTACCCGCGGCGGCTGAGGAGCCGCAGCACCTCGTCGTAGAGCGAGGGGGACTCGAGCGCCCGGCGCAGCGCGTCATGGGCCTTCGGGTCGCGCTTGTGCACTTCGACCATCTCGGCGTGCTTATTGCCGAGGAGGAACTCGAGCATCCGGTACTGGTACGACTGGAAGCCCGATGAGCGCCCGAGCGCGTTGCGGAAGGCCGAGTACTCGAACGGGGTCATCGTCGAGAGCACTTCCCAGGTGGAGATGAGTTGAGTCTGCACGCGCGAGGTGCGCGCGAGCATCTTGAAGGAGGGATCGAGATCGTCTCGCCGCACGCACTCGAGCGCGCCCCCGAGCTCGTGCAGCATCAGGCGCATCCACAGCTCCGAAGTCTGGTGCACGATGATGAACATCATCTCGTCGTGCTCGAAGGAGAGCGGCTTCTGCGCATCGAGTACCTTCTCGAGGTGCAGATACTCGCCATAGGAGAGCGAGGAGCCGAGGTCCCAGTGGATGGCCTCGCCGGCGAGATCCACCCGCTCGGTCTTGTCGTAGCGTTTCGAGCTCATAGCCCCTCGTCTGCGAACACCCAATCCGGTACGCGCCGCCAGCCATCGAGCAGCTCCCGGTCGAGGATGCGGTACTCCGGGCAATGCCGGGCCACACATTGCCAGAACCGGCGCGAGTGATTCATGTGCTGAGTATGGACGAGCTCGTGGATCATGAGGTATCGCACCACCGTTGGCCGCTGGAAGAGCAGGCAACAATTGAGACTGATCGTGCCACGCGTCGAGCAGCTTCCCCAGCGCGTGCGCTGGCGGCGGATGAGGACCCGCTGGTAACCGAAGCCGAGCTCGCGCGCGCAGTCGGCCAGGAGCGGCGCGAGCACCTGCCGCGCACGCTCGGTCAGCCAACGGCGCAGCGCCTGGCGCACCACGGACTGGCACTTGCCGACATCTCCGGCCAGGATCAGCAGGCCAGGTCCGGTCGGGGCGATTCGCGCCCTGCCCTGACCACCGGCGAGGTGGATGCGCCAGATCTCTTCGCAGGCCGGCAGATCGACCTGCGGCGGCGGGAAAGGGACCGGCGGACCGGCTCGCAGCCGCGCCTCCTCACGCTTGCGCTCGATCCAGGGCCGATGCCTCTCGAGAAATCGCTCCACGGCTCGCTGCGAGGTCCTGAAGGGCACGACGACTTCCACCCGGCCAGTGTGGAAGACGCGCACCGTCAAGCGCCGCGCGCGCTGGCTCTCGCGAACGCTCCACCCCTCGGTGGCGTCCTTGTCGGACCATAACGGCAACTGGGACGTTACCATATTGGAAATCATGAACCGTGGCGGCAGAATCCCCAGCCGCTCCATAATACCAGCCGAAAGCGCAGCGTACGCGGCGCGTCCGGTCAGGAGATGCCGTGCCCGAGAGCGCACCGATCCTCGAAGTCCACAATCTCGTCAAACAGTATTCCTCCGTCACCGCCGTGGATGGGGTCTCCTTCGCCGTGCCCGAGGGAGTCTGCTTCGGGCTCCTCGGACCCAACGGTGCCGGCAAGACGACCACGATCGAGATCATGGAGGGAATCCTGCCGCCGACCGCGGGCGAGGTCCGCTACCGGGGCGAGCCGGTCGGAGCGCGCTTTCGCGAGGAAGCGGGCATCCTCTTTCAGAAGACCGCCCTGCAGGATTTCCTCACTGTCCATCAGAGCGTGGCGCTATTTCGCGGCCTCTACGAGCGCGGGCTCGATGTGGACGAGGTGCTCGAGCTTTGCGCGCTCGAGAAGCTCGCGAACCGCGACAACCGCAAGCTCTCGGGCGGTCAGCAGCAGCGGCTCCTCCTCGCGATCGCGCTGGTGAACGACCCGACCGTGCTCTTCCTCGATGAGCCGACGACCGGCCTCGACCCCCAGGCGCGGCGCAATTTCTGGGAACTGGTCGAGTCGATCAAGGCGCGGCGCAAGACGATCATTCTCACCACCCACTACATGGAGGAGGCGCAGCTGCTCTGCGACGAGATCGCCATCATGGACCGCGGCCGCATCATCGCGCAGGGGGCCCCGCAACGGCTTCTGCGCGAGCACTTCGCCGAGGTGCTGCTCGAGCTGCCTCGCCACGAGTTCCCCGAGATCGCACGAGGACTGCCATTGAAGCTCATCGAGGCGAGCGACCGGGTGGAAATCAGCACGCACGATCTCGACGGCACACTGCGCACGCTCATCGAGGCCGAGGTGCCGCTGCGGAATCTGCGCATCCGGCCGGCCAACCTCGAGGACCTCTTCCTCGACCTCACGGGCAAGGATCTGCGCGCATGATGAAGCGACTCCTCGCCGTATGGCATGCGCGCAATCTGGAGTTTCTGCGCGACAGGCCCACGCTGCTTTTTACGCTGCTGCTGCCCGTCGGCATCGTGATCGGCATGGGAATCATCTTCGGCGGCCCTCCCCGTCCGCTCTTCACGGTGGGCGTGCTCGGCACCCGCATCGACACCCGCGCCAATGCTTTCCTCCATGAGCGCTACGTGCGGTTCGTGCCCATTCACGATGAGTCCGCGGGGTTGCACGAGGTGACGCACCAGCGGATCGACCTGCTCGTCGACGTGCACGGCCCCATCCGCTATTGGGTCAACACCGACTCCCCGAAGGGCTACATCATCGAGAAGCTCCTCATCGCCGCCGATCCCGGCGCGCAGCGCCAGCCGGTCACAGGCCAGGCAATACCCTATGTCGACTGGCTCTTCCCCGGGATCCTCGCCATGAACATGATGTTCAGCTGCCTATTCGGGGTGGGCTACGTGGTGTTGCGGTATCGCAAGAGCGGGTTCCTGAAGCGCCTGCACGCGACGCCGCTCACGGCATTCGAGTTTCTGACGGCTCAGGTACTCTCGCGCCTGAGCCTCATCGTCTTCGTCACTGTGGTCCTCTACGTCGGAATCGGCGCCATCATCCATTTCCATAGCGCCGGCAGCATCGCCCTGCTGCTGCTCCTCGCCATCATCGGCTCCCTGTCGATGATCGCGCTCGGCCTGACCATCGCAGCGCGGTTCTCGAGCGAGGAGCTGGTGGGAGGGCTGCTGAACCTGCTCACCTGGCCGATGATGCTGCTCTCGGGCGTGTGGTTCTCGGTAGCCGGCTCACCGCGGTGGGTACAGTGGGTGGCGGACATCTTTCCCCTGACTCAGGTGATTCAAGCGGCGCGGGCCGTGATGCTCGACGGCGCGGGCATCGAGCGAATCATGCCAAACCTGATTTATCTTGCGGCGACGACGCTCGTGTTCCTGCTCTTCGGCGCCTGGTCCTTCCGCTGGCGAGTCGATTGAGCGAACCCATGCGCTTCTCGAGCGACAACACCGCCTCCGTCAGCCCGCAGATCCTGGAGGCGATCGCCGCCGCCAACCACGGCCTCACCATCGGCTACGGCGAGGATCCCTGGACTCGGCGACTGGACTTCGAGCTGAGACGCAAGCGCGCCGGTCATCTGCTGCCGCAGTCGCGCTTCGTCGAGCCTGGCGGCACGGGCGATGCGTCCTTGCGGGCAGCCGGCTGCGGGTTCTACCATTGGCGCTCGCCCGCCTCGGGTGCCGCGCGCCTGGTCGCCTCGTGGGACCAGGACGGACGCCACGTGGAGGCGCTGTGTGCGGCTCTGGCCGCAGTGTAGGAAGTCGACCTCATGCCCGCACGAGAGTCCCGCATGTTGGCGCTCGGCACGCCGGCGCCGGATTTCTCCCTCGCCGACCCGAGCGGCAAACGCTTCGAGTTGCGGGACTTCGCGGGCTCGAAGGGGCTCGTCGTCGCCTTCCTCTGCAATCACTGTCCGTACGTCAAGCACGTGCTCGAAGGTTTCGTGCAGTTCGCGCGCGAGTACGGCCCGAAGGGTATCGCCATCGTCGCCGTCAATCCCAACGACGCCGCGACGTATCCGGAAGACGATGCGCGGAGCATGGCGCAAATCGCCGCGCAGAAGGGGTTCACCTTCCCCTACTTGATCGATGAGACCCAGGCGGTGGCGAAGGCGTACCAGGCGATCTGCACGCCGGATTTCTTTCTCTTCGACTCCTTCCGCAGGCTCGCGTACCGAGGCCAGTTCGATGCCAGCCGACCCCGAAACGCTCTGCCGGTCACCGGCAGCGACCTGCGCGCCGCCGCCGACGCGCTCCTCGCCGGCAAGCTCCTGGCGGCGCAAACTCCGAGCATCGGCTGCAGCATCAAATGGAAGTCGGGTCAGGCGCCCGACTGGGCGTGAGTCTATCGGCCAGCTTTCGGGCAGACGGCATTAGAGTTCTCGCAACCCTTCCGTCACCGGCATGCGCGCGGCGCGCACCGCGGGAAAGAGTCCGCCCACGAATCCGATGGCGAGCGCCCATCTCAGCCCACCCGCGAGCAGTGCCGGTGTCACGCGGAACTCGAACACGACCTGGCTGAAGTTCGATCCGAGCGTCGAGGCCGTGTAGTGATCGAAGAGAGCCCAGGCGATCGCCGCGCCCACGATACCGCCCGCGATGGCAAGCAGCAGTGTCTCCATCAGCACGGAGACGACGACCGGGCCGCCACGAAAGCCCATGGCCCGCAGAGTCGCGATCTCGCGCGTACGTGCCGCCACGGCGGCATACATGGTGTTGAGCGCGCCGAATATGGCACCGATCGCCATGATGACGGCGACTGTCGTGCCGAGGATGCGGATCGCCCGCGTCAGGATCTGCGACTGGCGGCTGTAGTAGTCGAGCGTCGTCATGGCATCGACCTTGAAGCGCGGATCGCTCGCGAGGGCGGCCTTGAAGGCATCGAGATCTTGCGGGCTCTTCAGGCGCACGGTCACGGAATTGCGGCTGTTGCCGCGGTGGTAGGCCGATGCGATGACATCGGCGTCGCCCCAGAGCTCCGAGTTGTGCTCGTCGCCGGAATCGAATAGACCTACGACGGTCCACGGCTGCCCGCCGAGGTGGATCTTCGAGCCGAGCGAGGTGTGCTCGAACTCCTGCGCCGCCCGCTTGCCGACGATCAGCTCGCGAAGGCCCGGGGTGAAGCGCCGGCCCGCGATGATGCGCACGCGCGGACGCAGCGTCCACGCCTCCTGACCGATGCCCCTGACTTCGACATTGGCATCGAGTCCGGTACTTTTCTTCGGTATCGAGGCAACGACCACGAGCTCGGGAGAAGCGATTGGCCGTCCCCGTGCATCGCGCATCACCTGCGGCTCGTTGGCGATGATGACCGTCGCATCGCGGTCGAGCGTGGAGTTGATCTCGGTTTGCGAGCCCGCCCTGAGCACGATGGCCGTGTCCTTGCTGCCCGTTGCCTGCAGGGTCGCCTTGAATCCCTGCGCCATGGCGAAAAGCGCCACGAGCACCCCGACCACGCCGGCGATGCCGATCACCACGACCGAGGCGGCTCCGAGGCGGCTCGGCACCGTGGACATCCCGACCAGGGTCACCGACCAGGCCTGACGGCCCGACCGGGTGAACGCGAGCCAACATGCAAGGAGGGCGGCGATGACCGCCACCGACCACCAGGGCAGCGCCACGAGCAGAGCGACGCCCCCCGCAGCGATAAGGAGCGTGAGGAAAGTCCGGCCTGCCTTGCGGATCACCGGCACCTCACCGTCCCGAGAGCGCCTCGACGATGCGCAGCCGCATGCCTCTCCTGGCGGGCAGCGCTCCGACGAGAAGCCCGATGATGATCGTCAGTGCCAGACCGCTCAGCCAGGCTTGCGTCCCGACCGGCAGCATTGGAATCTGCGCGCCGAGCCTCGCGCGGATGGCGTTCACCGCGACTGCCGCGAGAGCCAGGCCGATCGCGCCCCCCAGCGCGAGCAGCAGCACCGATTCCGCGAGCACCAGCGCGAGCACGCTGCGGCTGGAGAATCCAATCGTCTTCAAGATCGCAAGCTCGGGAATGCGCTCGCGGACCGCCTGCGCCATGGTGTTGCCCGTAAGAAGGATGAGAGTGAAGAACACCGCCCCCATGATCGAGCCCACGATGAGCCCGATGTCGGCAAACTGGCTGACGAAGGCGGCCGCGAAGGCGTCCTCGCTCTCGGTCTTGGTCTCGTGATCGGAGTTGAGCGAGAGAGCGTCGATCTCATGCGCGACCCGGTAGGCCTCCTGGGGGTGTGCGATGCGCTCGATGTACCAGCCCGCCGTGCCACCGCCGAACGCAGTCGCCTGATCGAAATAGTCCCAGTTGAAGAAGAGCGCCCCTTCCTCGCCTTGCAAGCGCGGGTCGTCGACGTGATAGATCCCGACCAGGGTGAACGTCCAGGTGTTCGAGCCGCTCTTCTGCGGGAAGATCGTCGCCTCGATGGGAATCTCATCGCCGATCCGCCAGTGGAAACGCTCGGCGAGACTCGCCCCCGCCACGGCGCCCGCGCGGGTGGCGTGGAACGCGCGCAGCTGCGCGGCCGGCAGCTGGAACTCCGGGTAGAGGTCGAAATAATTCGGTGCCACCGCCTCGGTCACGAGCTGATTCTGCGGATGCTGGTAGTAGCCGCCGAACCAGTTGGCGTAGGTCACCGCGCTGACGCCAGGCACCGACCGGATCTGCAAGAGGAGGCTCTTCGGCAGCGAGACCACGAAGCTCTCTTTCGAGATCGTGATCAGGCGGGTTGCAGCGGCCACGTTTCGCCCGGCGCTCGCGAACGCATCGCGTACGGAATTGAGCAGACCGAAGAGGAGGAACGCGGCGATCACCGAGACGAGCGTGAACACCGTCCTGGTCTTGCGCCTGAGGAGCGCCGACCACACGAGGGGCAGATACTTCACCATGCCGGTTCCGCGGCCTGCGCCGCTTCGACCAGCGTGCCCTTGTCGAGGTGCAGGACGTGCCTCGCGTGTTCGGCGGCCTTCGGGTCATGCGTCACCATGACTATCGTCTTGCCGTGGTCGCGATTGAGGTTTTGCAGCAGCGTCAACACTTCCACTGCGGACTGCCTGTCGAGATCGCCGGTCGGCTCGTCACAGACGAGCAGTGTCGGATCGGACACGATGGCGCGTGCGATCGCGACGCGCTGCTGCTGTCCACCCGAGAGCTCACCCGGCTTGTGCGCCGCCCGATCGGCGAGGCCGACGAGCTCGAGGGCGATCGCCGCGTGTCTCCTGCGCTTGGCCGCGGGAAGCTTGGTGAGCAGCAACGGCAACTCCACGTTGCGCGCGGCCGAGAGCATGGGCAGGAGGTTGTAGAACTGGAAGACGAAGCCGACGTGGGAGGCGCGCCAGCGGGCGAGCTCGCTCTGCCCGAGGCGGTCGATCCTTTGCCCGCCCACCTCGAGGGTGCCCTCCGTGGGAGAGTCCAGGCCACCGATCAGGTTGAGGAGCGTCGTCTTGCCCGAGCCCGACGGTCCCATGAGCGCAAGGAAATCCCCCTGGGCAATATCGAGATTCACGTGGTGCAGCACCTCGATCCTCTCTCGCCCCCGCGTGTAGACCTTGCTCAGATTGCGGATCTCTACCAATGGGCCCATGGCAATCAGTCCCCCGACGGCGTCGGTACCCCGTCAACCCCGATCCCCTGCTCTCACGTTGATGCGCCCGCCGTCGCGCAGGCGCGCGGGGGGCGATTGCACGACGGCCGTCCCGCTCGCGATACCTCGAACCGCGCGAAGATCGCCCTCGCTCGCGCCGGGCGTGACGGACCGCTCGCGGGCCTCATTCCGCTGGACCACGAATACGACCGTGCGCCCGCCGCGCCGCACGACGGCCGACGCCGGAACCCACACCGTCCCCGGCGGCAGCGACGCGGTGGTCGGGTTGCCAGGCTGGCGCGACGGCGGCTGCAGAAACGATACGCGCACACCCATGTCGGGCAGGATGCGCGGGTCGAGCTTCTGGAACGCAACGCGTACCTTCACGGTTGCCTTGCTTTTGTTGGCCGTCGGCACTATGGCGATCACGTGCGCCGGAATCTTCCAATCGGGATAGGCATCGAGCACCGCCACGGCTTGCTGCCCGGGATGCACGCGATGGATGTAGGCTTCGTTCACATCGACGTCGACTTCGAGGGATCTCATGTCGACGATGGTCGCAATGCCGGTCTGCGTGAAGCCGCCGCCGCCGAAGATCGGCGAGATCATCTCGCCCATCTGGGCCGCTTTGTCGACCACCACCCCCGAAAACGGGGCCCGCACCACGGTGTAATCCTCCTGCACCTGCGCCGCCTGTACGCCGGCGCGCGCCACGGCTACGGAGCGCCGCTGAGTCAACACCTGCGCTGCGAGGGTGGCAACCTGGGTTTGCTCGGTCTCGAGCGCCTGCTCCGAGACCAGGTGCTGACCGATGAGCGCCTCTTCACGGCCGAGATCTCGCCGGGCCTGAGCGAGTTGCACCTGGTACTGGCGCAACTGCGCTCGGGCGGCGGCCAGCTGTGCGTTGGCCTGCTCCAGGGCGGCGCGCTGGGCGCTGTCTTCCAATCGCGCCAACACCTGTCCGCGGTGAACGTACTCGCCTTCCTGGATGTATACCCGCGAGAGCTCTCCGGAGATTTGCGAAGAGACCGTCGCCTCCCGCTCCGCGGTGACGTAACCGGTGGCCTGCAGGATTGCCGTGGGCTCGCTGGCCGCGGAAGCAGCGACCGCAGTGGCCTCGCTGACCTCGATCGCACTGTTGCGAAGGACGAGGAACACGACCGCGCCGAGGATGACGGCCGTGGCGATACCGGCGGCCAGCCACCACGTTCGGCGGCCCCCGGTGATCTCCTCGCGATAGGATCGATCGATCCGCAGCTGATGAAGCAGCTGAGCCCTGTCGGAATCGGTTGGCATGCGGGCCTCGGCGCCGCTCACTGCGCCGGAAACTCACCTACCGGATAGGGTACCCGATCGGTGGCGAAGGTCAGATACTCGACGATCTGCGCAGTATAGCGCCCAAGCGCCCCGCCGAAGCGGGCCAACTCCGCGCTGGCTCTGCCGGAGAGGATCCGCACGAGCAGTTGCGCGACGACCGTCACCGCCAGCACCCAGATCACGATCCAGAAGGCGACCGCAAAGAGCACCATATATAGAACGCGCATGCCGAGATCGCCGGGCGGAGACTCGGGCCGTTGTGGAACACCACTCATCGATCCCCTCCTCCCCCACTGCCGACACCCTAACCCGAGACGATCTCCGCCATCAGCTGTCTTGCATGCGCGAAGTCCGGGGCGACGAGGAGCGCTCTCTCGAGCACGTTGCGGGCAGCCAGGCCCTCGCCGCGCAGCAGATAGTCCTGCGCCAGATCGGTGAACGCATCGGCCGCGCCCCACCCTGGCAGGCCGCGCGGCTGCGCGCTTTGCCGCTCGAATGCCCCCACCGCACGTCGCATCAGCAGGAAGGATTGTTGCAGGTCACCCCCGAAGAGCCGCGGTCGATCGCGAGCGGCCAAGGCGCCGAGCAGGAGCACCCGTGGATTGTCCGGGGCGAGCCTCAACGCCTTGTCGATGCGATCGAGGCTCAACGGCGCCGCGAGCGGCGAGCGCCAGGGATCGAGACGGCTCTGCAGGGCAAGGCAGGCGGACTGCAGCGCGAGCGCCTCCGCCGAGCCGCTGTCGAGCGCGAGCGCGCGGTCGAGCCGCTCGACGCACTGCTCCGTGAAGGGCCACGCGCGGGCCTCGCGGCTCTTGGCGAGCAGTGCCAGACGGTACGCGAGCAGCGCTGCGTAATAACTTCGCCACTCCTCGTCCTTTCGGTCGCCGCCGGCCTCACGTGAGCCCGACAGCGTTGCGGCCAAAGCCTGCAAGCCTGCCACATCCTGGCGGAAGTACCCGCTCTCGATGCGTCTCTCGATCCGCATCCAGTGCGCGCTCGATGGCGCGCCCGCGGGTCCTGCCGCGAGCGGCGCGGGGGCCGCCGTTAGCGGCGCCGCCGCCAGTAAGATGAGCAGAGGGAGTGCTGCCAGCCACACCCTCAGCCGCAAACCTCCGCCTTCAGTAGAATGCGCGCGAGCCATGACAGAGAACGATATCACACCGACGGCGCAGGCCGTCTGCCTGCGGCAACCGCCCCCCTCCGCGCAGCGGATCGTGGCACCGCTCATCGACATCGGGATCAATCTGGCGCACGACAGCTACGACGCCGATCGCGATGCGGTGATCGCGCGCGCCACTGCCGCGGGCGTGGTGCAAATGATCGTCACGGGATCCTCCGCCGCAAGCTCCCGCTTGGGCGTATCGCTGTGCCGGCAACATCCCGGCAGGCTCTTCGCGACCGCGGGCGTGCACCCGCATCATGCGACGGAGCTCACCTCCTCCGTCCTCGCCGAGCTCGGCGCGCTGACGGCCGAGCCGCAGATCCTCGCCGTCGGCGAATGCGGGCTCGATTACTACCGCAACTACGCGCCGCACACGGCCCAACAGGAGGCCTTCCAGCGCCAGCTCGAGCTCGCCGCCCGGTGTGGAAAACCGGTGTTCCTGCACCAGCGCGAGAGCCACGAAGACTTCATGGCCATCCTGCGCGAGCACTGGCCGGCGCTCTGCGGAGGCGTGGCACACTGCTTCACCGGAGGCGCCGCGGAGCTCGATTGTTATCTCGAGCTCGGGCTCGCGATCGGGATCACCGGTTGGATCTGCGATGAGCGCCGGGGTGCGCACCTGCTCGAGCTGGTGAGGCGCATCCCGGCAGATCGGCTGCTCCTCGAGACGGACGGCCCTTACCTCTTGCCTCGGGACCTCACCCCCAAGCCTTCCGCGCGGCGGAACGAGCCGGCGTATCTCCCGCACATCGCCACCGTCGTGGCCCGCGCGCGCGGCGAGCCGGTCGAGGCCCTGGCACGGACGAGCACGGAGACGGCACGGCGCCTCTTCCGCATACCTGAAATCGACTTCAGGAGTGTGCCGTAACCAATTGATAGTATGAAGGAGAATCCCGTGAACATCGAGCACCTGCGTGCCGCCATCGCCGCCACTTGGCGCAGCTCCATCATCGAGCGCCTCACGGCCTACGTGCGTATACCGAACAAGTCTCCGATGTTCGATCCGGCATGGGAAGCCAATGGGCACATGGACGCCGCGGTGCAGCTGATGGCCGATTGGTGCCGCACCCAGACCGTTCCCGGCATGCGTGTCGAGGTCCGCAGACTCCCCGGCCGCACACCGGTGCTCCTGATCGATGTTCCCGGCGAGCTTCCGGGATCGGTGCTCCTTTACGGTCACCTCGACAAGCAACCCGAATTCACGGGCTGGCTGCCCGGCCTGGGTCCCTGGGATCCCGTGCTGCGCGAGGGGAAGCTGTATGGTCGGGGCGCGGCGGACGACGGCTATGCCATCTTCAGCTCGCTCACCGCCATCGCCGCCCTCAAGGCACAGCGGGTGGCGCTTCCGCGATGCGTACTGCTGATCGAGGCGTCGGAGGAAAGCGGCAGCATCGATCTTCCGGCACATCTTGCGGCGCTCGGAGAGGCCATCGGCGAGCCCTCGCTCGTAGTCTGTCTGGACGCCGAGTGCGGCAACTACGACCAAGTGTGGTGCACCACATCCCTGCGGGGAAATCTCGTGGGACTCCTGCATGTGCGGGTACTCGAGGAAGGGGTGCACTCCGGCATGGCGACCGGCATCGCGCCGACGCCGTTTCGGCTCGCCGCGCAGCTTCTCGCGCGTCTCGAGAGCCCGATCAACGGTGCCCTCCTGCTCGATGAGCTGTCGGTCGCCATCCCGAAAGACCGGCGCGCGCAGATCGAGGCCGCGGCACGCGTGCTCGGCGAGTCCGTCGCGGGCAAGCTTCCCTGGGCATCCGGGGTGCGCGCCGTCTCCAATGACCCCGTGGAGCTTCTCATCAACAGCACTTGGAAAGCGACGTTGGCGGTGACGGGGGCCGACGGCCTGCCGCCGAGCCTTTCGGCGGGCAACGTGCTGCTGCCCTCGCTCACATTGAAGCTCTCGCTGCGCCTGCCGCCGACCTGCGAACCAACACGAGCCGCGCGCGCCGTGAAGGAGGCGCTCGAGCGCGATCCGCCGTATGGCGCCCAGGTGCGCTTCGAGTCAGGAGGGGCGACGGCCGGCTGGAACGCGCCCGCTTTGGCGCCCTGGCTGGAGGAGTCGATCTCACTCGCCTCCCGCCGCATCTACGATCGCGATGCCGTTCACGTCGGATGCGGGGGAACCATTCCTTTCATGGGGATGCTGGGGGAGCGCTTCCCGCGTACGCAATTTTTCATCACCGGTGTCCTCGGCCCGCACTCGAACGCCCATGGACCGAACGAGTTCCTCCACCTCGACTACGCCGAGAGGCTCACCGCCTGCGTGTCACTGGTGCTGGCCGATCACGCTCGAACGCTCGCCTGAAACAGCGATGCAGCTCCTGTCGGTGAATGGCTATCGCATGTGCGCCATGTAGCTCGGCTTCACCGTGCTCTTGATCTTCTCCCATCCCTCGCGGAACGTCGCCGCCCCCTCGGCATTGGGCTCCATGGGCGGGAACTCCGCCCGCAGCGCATCGATCATCAGCGTCCATTTGGGCAATCCCTTGGGAAACCGCCCGCGCCGCGTGAATACCACCCTGCCCTCGACGGGCACCTCCCCTGCCATCGCTTTCACGGCCGCGATGCGGTCATATAGGCCACTCTGCGGGTTGGTGAACGTGAAGCGCCGCGGGCCGTCCATGACGGTCCAGTCCGCCATCTGATCGCCACCGAAGATGTTGCCCTGCACGTCCCGCAGGTCGACGACGAGCACGCCGCGGGAGGTCAGCAGCAGGAAATCGACATGAAATCCGCCCCCCATGCCATCGGGCACCAGCACATCCACGACATGATCGGATCCGGTCGCGGTCACCGCCAGACGCAGCGACTTGCGGGCGCTGTACTGCCGGTACCAGCGCCATACCCACGAGACGCCGAACCCCAGCCCCGCGGCGACCGCGATCAGAGCCCAGGCCGTGGGCGGCAGCTTCTCGATCTCGTCCACGTCAACGACCCTCCGAGACCCGGCCGTCCCGCAGCGCGTCTCGGAGCGATCCCAGGTCGGCATCGATCTCCGTGCACTCGGTCGGGCGGGCGAACAATTTGGCCAACGATTCGGGCACGGCGACTTCGCGGCCGATCAATGGCTCGACGATCTCACGGAACTTGGCCGGATGAGCGGTGGACACCAGCACCCAGCGCCCGCCGTCGCGACGCTGCGCCGCAAGCCGCGCGTAGGCCTCGGCCGCCGTGGCCGTGTGCGGGCACCAGATCTGGCCGAGCTCCTGATAGCCCGTACGAATGCGTGCGCGAATGGCCTCGTCATCGACGGTGCAGGCACTCACCGCGGACCGGATCTCGCTCAGGTCCGGATAGATCGCCCGCAAGCGCTCCATGTTGCTGGGATTGCCCACATCCATGGCAGAGGCCAGTGTTGGGACGCTCGCGCGCGGGCGCCAGTCGCCAGTGTCGAGAAAATCCGACACCGTGCGATTGGCGTTGTGTGCCAGCACGACCTCCGCGATTGGCAGCCCGAGGCGTCGAGCCCAGATGCATGCCACCGCGTTGCCGAGATTGCCGCTCGGCACGATGAAGGACGCCCGCTCGCCGTGAGCTCTGTAGACCGCGAGACTCGCCGCCGCGTAGTACACGGTCTGCGGCAGCAGCCGCCCCAGATTGATGCTGTTGGCCGAGGAGAGCGACCGCTCCTGCTGCCACCGGCGGTCGAGGAACGCCTGCTTGACGAGCCGCTGACAGTCATCGAACGTCCCGCGCACCGAAAACGACCGAACGTTGCCGCCCCAACAGGTGAGCTGGCGCTCCTGCGTGGGAGAGACGAGCCCCTTGGGAAAGAGCACCGCGACTTCGATTCCGGGCCGGCCGTGGAACGCCGCCGCGACAGCCCCGCCCGTATCGCCCGAAGTGGCGACGAGGATCGTCAGGGGACGCGATGCCGGGCCCCGCAGGCGGGCGAGACAGGCGGCAAGGAAGCGCGCGCCAAAGTCCTTGAACGCCGCCGTGGGGCCGTGGAAGAGCTCGAGTATCGCGAGCCGCCCGGTGCCGCCGAGCGCGACCACCGGCGCCGGGAAATCGAACGCCTCCGCGGTGATATCCGCCAGGGACGGCGCGAGGGGATCCGCGGCAGCGAAGGGCGCGAGGAGCCTCGAGCCGATACCCGCCAGACTCTCGCGTGCCGCAAAAGAGGCCGCCTGGACGCTCGGCCATTCGATTGGAACATAGAGTCCGCCATCGGGTGCGAGCCCCTGTGCCAGGGCCTCGCCGAACCCGGCCGTCAGCTGCGCATCACGCGTGCTCTGGAACCGCATCACGCTCACTTCCGTCCCGCTCAGCCGGACTCGACGACCCGCGCACCATCTGCCCCGACATCCACCAGCCACTCATCGATGCCGATCGAGGCGGCAGCGAACTCGCGCCGCATGGCCTCGAGCACCCGGTGCGCGTCCTTCGCGAGCGCCCAGGCGAATAGCGTCGGCCCCGCACCGGAGATCGAGCAGCCGAGCGCACCGGCCTCCATGGCGGCGAGCCGCACGCGCTGAAATCCGGGTATGAGCGCCTGGCGCTGCGGCTCGATGACCACGTCCTCGAACGAGGCACGAATCATATCGAAATCGTTGGTATAGCAACCCGAGATGAAGCCGGCGAGGTTCGCGGTCTGCCAGACGAAGTCGGACAGCTCGACGCTGCGCTTCAAGATCGCCCGCGCCTGGCGCGTCGAGAGGAACATGTGCGGGTGCACGATGACGGCGCGGATTCCCTCGGGCACCGGGATCTGCTTCACCCGAGGGTGATCGATCCCGACCGTGAGTACGAGCCCGCCGAAGAGCGACGGGGCGATGTTGTCGACGTGCAGTGAGCCGCTCGCCACCTGCTCACCCTGCATCGCGTACTTCAGGAGCTCGAGCTTGCTGCACGGCTGCGGCAGCAGCGCGTTGGCCGCGACCACCGCCCCCACGGCCGAGGCGGCCGAGCCCCCGAGGCCGGAGCTGAGCGGTATTCCCTTGTCGATGCGCATTGCGAAGCCGAAGCCGGGCCGCAGGGCCTCCTGCATGGCGAGCAACGCGCGGCCGGCCGTGTTCTGCGCCGGGTCGGTGGGAAGCTGTCCCGCCACACCCGTCACCTCGGCGATCGTGACCCCACTCGTCTCGGTTCGGCTCACCGTGACGCGGTCGCCAAGCGCCGCCACCGAGAAACCCAGGATGTCGAAGCCGATCGCAACATTGCCAACGGAGGCCGGCGCAAAAGCGGTAGCCCAACGCGCAGTGGTACTCAAAGGCGCGCTCCAAGGTAGGCGCAGAGACGCAGGAGGTCGGCGAACACGCCGCCGGCGGTGACCTCGGGTCCGGCCCCCGGACCCTGGACGATGAGCGGATTGTCGCAGTAGCGGCTCGTGGCAAAGCGCACCACGTTGTCGGTGAGAGCGATGTTGGCGAAGGGGTGCTTCGCCTCGAGCTCCACCAGACCCACCGTCGCCACGCCCGAGGGCGCTCGCGCGCCGGCAGCGCGCTGGCGGGTGAGTCGGCCGACGTAGCGCAGCACCTTGTCGCGCCCGCGGGCCGCCTCCAGCCGCTCCCGCATCGCCGCATCGTGCCTCGGCAGGCGTCTCATGAACTCCTCGATGGAGCCCGTCTCGAGTCCCGCCGGCACCAGGCTCTCGACCTTGACGTCGGTCAGCTCGAGCTCGAGGCCCATCTCACGCCCGAGGATGATGAGCTTGCGGGCAACGTCCATCCCGGAAAGGTCATCGCGCGGGTCCGGCTCGGTATAGCCTCGCTGGCGCGCATCGCGCACGATGTCGGAGAACGCCGTGCGGCCATCGTAGATATTGAACAGATAGGCGAGCGTTCCGGAGAAAATCCCCTCCACGCTCGTGATCTCGTCGCCTGTCTCCCTGAGATCGCGCAGGGTGTGCACCACCGGCAGCCCCGCGCCGACTGTCGCCTCGTAAAGATAGTGTGCGCCGCTGGCGCGGCGCGCCTCGTGCATGGCCCGATAGTAGGCAAGGTCCGCGCTGTTGGCCTTTTTGTTGGGTGTCACGATGTGCATGCCGTCGCCCAGCCACGCCGCGTAACGGCCGGCGACATCGGCGCTCGCCGTGCAGTCGATGACGACCGAATGCGGCAGGTAATCGACGCGTACGTGCTCGACGAAGCGGTCGAGGTCCGCGGGAACGGCCCGCTCCTCGTATTCCTGCCGCCAGCGCTCGAGCGCGATCCCGGTCTCCGAGAGCACCATGCGCCTGGAGCCGAGGATGCCGCGCACCCTCAGGTCGATCTTGAACTGCTCCCGCAACCGTGTGCTCTGCGAGGCGAGCTGATCGAGGAATACTCTGCCCACGGTACCGGGGCCGATGACACCGAGGGAGATGGTGTGCGGCGAGAGATAAAGACCCGCATGCACCGCGCGCAAGGCCCGGGTGGCGGATTTACCGTCGACCACGACGGAGATGTTGCGCTCCGAGGCACCCTGAGCGATGGCACGCACGTTCACGCTGGCCGCCCCGAGGGAGTTGAAAACCTTCGCCGCGACGCCCGGAGTGCCCGCCATCCCATCGCCGACGATGGCGAGGATCGCCAGATCCGGGTCGATCTCGACTCTCTGAATCTGGCCTTCCTTCAGCTCCCGATCGAACGCTTGCCGGACCACCGCGGCGGCGCGCTCGCCCTGCTCCTGCGGGATGGCACAGCAGATCGAGTGCTCGGAGCTGCCCTTGGAGAGGAGGATGACCGAGATGCCCTCCTCGCGCAGCGCACCGAAGAGGCGGTGCGCCGTCCCCGGCACCCCGATCATGCCGGCGCCCTCGAGATTGATGAGAGCCACCTGCTCGACGCTCGCGATGCCCTTCACCGGCAGCTTCGAGGTCGGTTGCGCGCAGATGAGCGTGCCGGCTTTCTGCGGCGCGAAGGTGTTGCGGATCCAGATGGGAATGGCTCCGCCCACCGCGGGCGCCATGGTCTGCGGGTGGATCACCTTCGCCCCGAAGTAGGCGAGCTCCATAGCCTCGCTGTAGGAGAGCGAGTCGATCACCGTCGCATCCGGCACCCGGCGCGGATCAGCCGACAGGACGCCGTCGACATCCGTCCAGATGTGGATCTCCGCAGCGTCGAGCAGTGCGCCGAAGATCGAGGCGGAGAAGTCGCTCCCGTTGCGGCCGAGCGTCGTCTGAACGCCGCGCGGGTCCGAGGCGACGAAGCCCGTGATGATCAGCGTGCCTTTGAAATCGCGATCCACCAGATCGGAGAGGCTCGCTCGCGAGCGCGCCCACTGCACGCCAGGACCCAGTGGCCCCCATTCGACGACAACGACCCTCCGGGCGTCGATCCACTGCACGGGCCCGCGCCGGCTCCCGCGCTCCTCGTAGAAGCGATGGAAGAGCTTGGTCGACCAGATCTCGCCGTATCCGGCGATGAGGTCGCTCACGTTGCGCGCGGCCGCCCGGGTCAGCTTCACGGTGTGCAGGATGCCCTCGAGGTCGTGGCAATCGCGATCGAATCCCGCCAGGTACAGCCGCGCGGACTCCGGGCTGAGAAGCGTCTCCGCGATCTCCGCGTGCCGCGAGCGCAGCCCACTGAGCTCCACGCGGTAACGGTCGTCCTGACGCTCGGCGAGCGCCACGAGCCCGAGCAGAGCGTCCGTGACGCCCTTGCACGCGGAAAGCACGACGCCGACCCGTGCGGCGGGCAGGGAGTCGATGATGGCCGCGACGCGCCGGAAACAGCTGGCGTCGGCGACGCTCGAGCCGCCGAACTTGTGCACGACCCAGGAAGCGGAATTGGGCATGGAAGTGGAATTCGACCAGAGGGAAGGCGGTGCGACTCTACTGACGAGGCCGAGTGCGCGCAATGATGTTTTCGTGCTTCCCCAGGCATAATTCGTCCGGATGGATTCAGTACTAGCACCCCTCCTCCCCCTATTCGAGCGCGAGCGGGCTGCCGGGCGCGCGATGGCGCTCGGCATCCTCGTGCAGACGGTAGGCTCGACCTACCGCAAGGCAGGGGCAATGCTGCTCATCGCGGACCATGGCGAGTATGCGGGTCTCATCTCCGGGGGATGCCTGGAAGGGGACCTCGGGGAGCGGGCCCGGGCAGTGATCGGGACCGGCAATGCCTCGCTCGTGACCTACGATCTGCGCAATTCGGACGATCTCGTCTGGGGACTCGGACTCGGCTGCGAGGGGGCCATGCACATCCTGCTGCTGCGCGTCGGTCCAAAGGAGGCGTGGGAGCCTCTTGCGCACTTCGTCGCAGCGCTGGCTGCCCACCACCCCACTGCCATCGGGGTTCTCACGGAATCGCGAGACGAAGGCTTACCCGTGGGAACGCTTCTCTTGCCGGAGCCTCGCGGCCAGTCCCCCTCGGCACGGACGCTACCTCGGACAGCAGGTGCGCGCCTCCTCGAGCCGCGTACGCTCGCGGCACTGGCTTCGGCACCCGAATCGGGGTCGGTCGGCTGGCTGGACGGGCCCGAGGCACGCTGGAAGCTGCTGCTCCTGCCGCTTTCCCCACCG
>JAKBCR010000156.1 GCA_021807675.1 Pseudomonadota bacterium | reverse complement strand
CGGGTCCCCTCGGTCATCGCTCCGACATCCCCTTCGGCGAATATGTCGATCCGCGATCGACATCCGACTTTGTCAGCGAGCATGCCGGTCATGCCGCCGTGTCGATCGAGCGTAAGGACAGCTCAAGGAGGTACACGATGCTCTGCCCCACCGGCATCACGACCCCGGGGTCACCGATCCGCAACCTCCACGCCCGGCCGGGATGATCCGACGCAAGTCATACTCATGAGAGTTTGGGCAGTCAATCGCGCAACGGAAACAGGAGCGTGCGCACATGAATCACTTCGATCGGGTTCAAGCATTCGTCGAGCTCTGCCATGACAGACCCGCCTCGGTCGAGGCCATGGAGCTGGGCTTCCGCACCGCTCTCGAAGAGATGGGGTTCCGCTACTTTGCCTGCGTTTCACACGTCGATCCGCTCGATCATCCGAGCCACGCCGTCGTATTGCACAACTATCCCGCCGCCTGGGTGAGACACTTCAGCGATGCGAAACTCCACCGCATCGACCCGGTGCTCCACCAAGCGGAGAGCCACGCGGCACCCTTTTTCTGGGACGAAGCGCTCTCCTCGCACCCCCTCACCGAAGGGCAGAAAAAGATGCTCGCCGAGGCCGCCACGCTCGGGCTTGCACACGGCTACACGATCCCGATAGACGTGTCCTGGATGCCCGGGAGTCTCCGGGCTTCCTGCTCGGTCGTTGCAGATAACGACAGCGTCGATTCGCGCAGTTACGTCACCGTGCAGGTCATGTCTTTGTACCTGTACGCTTGCGTCAGCAGCGCGCGCACGCCACGGAGCAATGACAGCGGCATCACGCTGACGGAGTTGACCCCACGCGAGCGAGAATGTCTGACTCTCGTGGCGCAAGGCAAGGACGATTGGACCATCGGACGCGTGCTGTCTCTGAGCGAACACACGGTGCACACGCACATCGAGCGCGTCAAGCACCGGTTCCGGGTGTCGACACGCGTCCAGGCGGTGGTCCAGGGCGTCATGACCGGTCAGATTTCCCTGGGGGACGTCGCGCGAAGATGAGAATGGCATCCCGCGCTGCAATCGTCGTGCCGAGGCGCTGGCCACCCCGGCATTGCCCCCCTCCTCTGATCAGAGCATTGGAGCGGTCACGCTTTTCCCGCAGGGTACTCCGGCAGCACGAGGCTCTGGAGCCAGACATGATCTTTATCGTCAATGCGGAAAACCGGGGATGGTTCACCGCGGATCTCGGCGACATGCATCGGCAGCGGAAGATCGTGTTCGTCGACCGCGCCGGGTGGACGGTTCCCGTGCAGGGGGACTCGGAGGTCGACGGCTACGACGGAGAGGAGACAACGTACCTGCTCGCCAAGGCACAGCCGGAAGGTCAGGTCCTGGCATCGGCGCGGCTGCTCCCCACGACCGGGCCACACCTGATGAGAGACCTGTTCGCTGCCGCTTGTCGAGAGACGCCGCCCCGAGGGCCGACCGTCTGGGAGGCGTCACGCTTCTGCATCGCGCCGGATCTCCCTGGCCATGGATCGAGGCTGGCGCTTCTATGGGAGATCATATGCGGCGTCATGGAAGCGGCGTTGCTCCATGGGATGGACCAGGTCATCTTCGTCGCCGGTCACCGCCTATTGCCTCTGGCGCTGCAATGCGGCTGGGATGCACGAACGCTGGGAGACGCCCGGCACGACGAGGAAGACGAGGTGACCGCCGTAGCGGCCAGGATCACCCTGGCGGGCCTCAAGACCGTTCGTCGCCGCCATGGCGTTCCCGCACCGGTAACCCGACTCCTCGCCAATCGGCCGCCCAATGTCCCGGGCACCTTTGCCGGGAGGCGTCCCCCGCAAACCGGTCAGCGTGCGCCGTCCGGCAGTGGATGGGTGGAAGATCTGTGCGCCGATCAAGTCCCTCCCTCGGGCACGGCGCAATGAACGATCCGCGCATCATCCAGTCGGTCGATCCGTCGCGCTGCCGCCTCTGGCCCCTGCACCCCCGCTCCCCAGAGAAGGTCAATGAGCCGTCCTGCCGACGCCTGATCCAAAGCATTGCCGCTCACGGCCAGCTCGTTCCGGCCCTGGGCAGACCCGTCCGGGACGACCCGACGCTGGCCGTGGAGGTTCTCTGCGGCAGCCGCCGCCTTTTCGCTGCGCGATACCTGGGAATACCCCTCCTCGCGCAGGTGCGGGAGCTCAGCAACTGGGAATGCGCCTTGGCCGTGGAGGTCGAGAATCGGATTCGACGGGGGTTGTCGCGCACCGAGCGCGACACCTACTTCAAAGCGCTGATGGACCACGCGCTCCCGGGACCTCTCGCCGGGACACCTCGCGCAAAGGACTACGACGCGATCGTGCGTAGCTCGCACGATACGCCGTTATTCACCGCCCGATCCTACTACAACGTCCTCGAGCTGGTCTTTCCCAACTCCATGGACGCCCTGACGATGGAAGTCATCAAGGGTGTCGTCGCCGGCATCCTCGATCCGGGACGGCGCCTTCTCCCGACAATCACCGACGATTGATCCAGCATCCCGGCCGCCCACCGGCAGCCCGCTCACCTGATCAGGCGAATTTTAGTTCCCCTGCGGATCTGAGATTCTCCGCAGCGGCCAGGACATGCCGGGGACATCGCCGACCTCCTCATTCCTTGCCCGGCTGACTGAATGCAACCCCAATTCCGGCGGAGGCTTTCATGACCGAACAGACCGGCCCCCTCGACCAATTCAGACACCCTCCGCGACGCATCGATTGGCTCGGCCACAACGTCTCGAGCGGCACGCCATCGGCAACAGACATCGACGTTGATGAGAGGCAGATCAGCCGTCTGGCACACTTGGTAACGGGGGGCTCCGATAACCTACAGGAGGCGTATCCACTCACCCCCCTGCAGGAAGGCCTGCTGTTTCACCACCTCCTGAATCCAGAGACCGACGCATACGTGCTATCCACCCTCCTCGAGCTGGAATCGGGAGCGCTTCTCGATGCCCTGCTTTGCGCGGTTCAGTCCGTCATCGACAGACACGACATTCTACGAGCGGCGATCGCATGGGAGGATTTGCCAAGACCACTTCACGTGGTCCACCGGAAAGCCATTCTGCGAGCCGAGAAATTCTCGCTCCATCCGGATCGAGACGTATTCGCGCAGCTCGAGGAACGGATGCGGCCCCATCGCAAGAGCTGGAATCTGCAGCGCCCTCCGCTGGTAACTGTGCAGGTCGCCCCCGACCCGAGGTCCCCCAAATGGTACGCACTGCTCCAACTCCACCACATCATCTGCGACTACGGCTCCTTGCGCACCTTCGTCGCGGAAGTCGCGGCCCACATCAACGGCACCACGGCGAATCTCCCCAGGCCGCAACCCTATCGGGACCACGTAAAGCGGGCACTGGCTCACCTGCGCCTGGAGGATGCGGAACGATTCTTTGGCGGCAAGCTCGCAGAAGTGACGGCTCCGACAGTTCCGTTCGGCGCCGTCATTTCCCACAGAGAGGGCCGCTTCATCAGAGAGCACAAGGAAGAGATGGATCCGCAACTCGCCGTTTCGCTACGTTCACGAGCTCGCAGCCTCCGAGTGAGCCCTGCGCGGCTGTTTCACGCCGCGTGGGCATTGGTGATCGCTCATACCAGCGGCCGGAACGATATAGTATTTGGCACCGTCATTTTATCCAACTGGCAGAGGCTCGACCCCGAGCCGCCGTACCTGGGACTCTCAATCAACACTCTGCCCCTACGGCTTCGACTTCGGGGCTCATCCGTGAAGGAACTCATCGAGCAGACGCATCGCGAGCTGACTGAATTGCTTCAGTACGAACAAGTGCCCCTGGTCATTGCGCAACGTTGCGCCGCAATCGACCCATCCACACAGCTATTCGGCGCTCTACTCAATTTCCGCCACGCGTCCTCGGGTCCTCTATCGCAGTGGGCTACGGTGCCTGGCATTCGCGTCCTCTGCGCACCCGAAGCCCAGACGAACTACCCTGTCGCTCTCACGGTGGACGACCTCGGCACGGGGTTCGCGCTGACCATGCAGACTTGCGGCCAAGTCGATCCGCACCGCATGACCGGGTATGTCTCTACTGTGATGCGGTCTCTGCTCGACGCCCTGGAATTCTCCCCCGAGGCCGACGCCCTCTCGCTCACCATTCTTCCTGCAACCGAACGGGAGACGCTTCTCAGGACGTTCAATACCACCGATACGGCCCTCCCTGAGGACACACTCGTTCATGATCTGTTCGAGGACCAGGTCCGTCAGACTCCGGATGCCATCGCGGTCGTACATGATGGACAACAGACTACGTACGCCGAGCTCAACCGTCGGGGCAACCAGCTGGCGAGATATCTCAGCAACCAGGGAATCGCCCCCGATCAGCCCGTAGGTATCTGCGTCGATCGCGGCCTCGAGATGATCGTCGGACTCCTGGCGATCCTGAAGGCAGGAGGCGCATACGTACCGCTGGATCCAAGCCACCCAGCCGAGCGGCTGCGGTACATACTGGAGGATTCAGCCCCGACCACCGTACTGACCCAGGGCGAACTTTTGCCCTCGCTACCCTCGATGAAGGCCGAAATCATCGATCTCCACCAGCAGATGAAGAAGATCTCCGCCAATGTCGATGAGAATCTGTCGGCCGGAGAGCTGGGCCTCGAGGCGCGGAGCCTGGTCTACGTAATCTATACGTCCGGTTCCACGGGGCGTCCCAAAGGAACGGCCATGTCCCATCGCTCCATGGTCAACCTGATCGAGTGGCATCGGAGGACCTTCTCCGAATGCGCAGGCGTACGCGTGCTGCAGTTCGCAACACTCACCTTTGATGTGGCATTCCAGGAAATCTTCTCCACCCTCTGTACGGGCGGCACATTAGTGCTGCCTGATGAATGGGTCCGCAAGGATACCCGGGCTCTGCTGAGCCTCATCAACGATCAGCTCATCCAGCGCCTCTTCGTGCCGCCCCTCATGCTCCAGAGCTTGGCCGACTGCGCCAGAACCACCGGCAGCGTTCCAGGGACCCTCCAGGATGTCATCACGGCCGGCGATCGGCTCCGCGTCAGCGCCGAGGTCTGCTCGTTCTTCAACCGCATTCCGGGTTGCCGTCTCCACAATCATTATGGCCCGACCGAAACCCATGTTGCCACGGCATTGACGTTGACCGGGACTGCCGACGAGTGGCCTCTCTTCCCGTCCATCGGTCGGCCGATCGCAAACGTTCAACTATACGTACTGGATACCGATGGGCGACCGGCGCCGATTGGCGTGTCCGGAGAGATCTACATAGGTGGCGCCGGTGTGGCTCGCGGCTATCTGGGCAAATCCGAGCTCACGAGTCTGCGATTCATCCGGGACCCCTTCCGCGGAGCACAGGGAGCAAGAATGTACGGAACCGGGGATCTGGGCCGTTGGCGGCCGGATGGTACGCTCGACTACCTGGGCCGGAACGATTTTCAGATCAAGCTCCGCGGATATCGCGTCGAGCCCGGAGAGGTCGAAGCACAACTGCTACTGCACCGACTGATCAAGGACGCTGTCGTTATCGCCCGCGACGACCCTACCGGGCAGAAGCGCCTGGTGGCATACGTCACATGCCGAAAAGAGGAGCGCCCGAGCATCGAACAACTTCGGGCGCACCTGAAGACAACGTTACCTGACCACATGGTGCCGAGCGCAATTGTTCTTCTGGAGGAGCTACCGCAGACACCGAGCGGAAAATTGGACCGGCGATCCCTGCCTGCTCCAGAGCTCGGCTCATATGCCACGAGTCACTACGACCCTCCGCAGGGCCCCGTCGAGGAGCTGCTAGCGGGACTGTGGCAGGATCTTCTACACATCGAGCGGGTCGGGCGCAACGACAACTTCTTCGAGCTCGGCGGCCACTCCTTACTCATCGTTCGAATGTTGGATAAATTGCGCCAGCTGGGAATGGCCACCGAGGTCCACCGCGTCTTCGAGCACCCCATTCTCTCCGACATGGCCGAATCATTGATCGCCTCCGTGTTCGGGACTTCCCACGTGCCGGCGAATTTGATTCCCGCCGGCTGTGAGACGATCACGCCACAGATGCTGCCGCTCGTCCACCTGCAGCCGCGACATATCGAACAGATCACGGGGACGATACCGGGAGGAGCGGCGAACCTTCAGGACGTCTACCCATTGACGCCCTTGCAGGAAGGGATGCTGTTTCACCACCTTCGTTCCGGACATGGCGGAGACAGCTATCTGCTGCCCGTACTGGTTTCGCTGGAATCGCGGAGCAGACTGCAGGAACTCGTCTCGGCATTGCAACAGGTCATGGCGCGCCACGACGCATTGCGGACCGCCGTGCTATGGGAGCCCCTGCCCCATCCGATTCAAGTGGTGTACCGACATGCGACCCTCCCAGTCGAGGAAATCGCGCTCGACCAGGAGCGCGATCCGATCGAGCAATTCCACGAGCTGATGGTTCCCCAGGGGCACGTTCTGGATCTGACGCAAGCTCCGCTCCTGCGCCTTCGGGTGGCGCCCGACCCCGGAAGCGCGCGGTGGTACGCGCTCCTTCAGATACATCACCTGGTCTGCGACAACGTCTCGCTGGACATGATGCTCCGAGAGGTCATGGCCCACCTGACGGGACATGAGTCACAGCTGCCCGAACCGGGCACCTATCGCGCCCATGTCGCCCACATTCTCGCCCGCTCACGGAGAGTCGACCACGAGGGACACTTCAGGACTCGCCTGGCCGACGTCACCGAGCCGACGCTGCCTTTCGGTCTGGGGAATATCCACGTCGCTCCCCTGGAGACCTCGAGCACCCGTGAAATTCTCGATCGCACTGTGGCAACCGGGCTTCGAGCTCGAGCCCGCACCCTCGGCGTCACAGCCGCGACACTATTCCACAGTGCATGGGCACTGGTGGTATCGAGTGCGAGCGGGCGGGATGACGTCGTATTCGGCAGCGTGCTGCTCGGGCGACTGCAAGGAAGCGCCGGTGCGCAACCGACTCTGGGCATGTTCATCAACACTCTGCCTTTGCGCCTGCGCCTTCAGGGCGTCTCGGCACAAGGTCTGGTGGATCAGACACAGCGGGAGCTCATAGAGCTGTTGCATCACGAAGACGCTTCGCTTGCGATCGCGCAACGCTGCAGCGGCATTCCCGGGGCGACGCCACTGTTCAGCACGCTGTTGAATTATCGGCACAAGACGCTGGATCTTCTGCATGAATTCGCAAGCACGCCTGGACTCGAGATCCTCGCAGCACGGAGCTGGACGAACTATCCCGTCCTCCTCTCGATCGACGAGGTCGGCGACGGCTTCGCGCTGACCGCGCAGACGGATCGACGCATCGATCCGCGCCGAGTCATCGCATACACGAGCGAGGCATTGCGAGCTCTCCTGGGAGCCCTGGAGACCGCACCCGATACGGATGCTCGCCGCCTATCGATCCTGCCCGCGAGCGAGGCGGCGGAGATCCTGAGGACATTCAATACGACCTCCGCAGCTTTTCCGCGGGAGAAACTCGTCCACGAGCTCTTCGAGGATCAGGTCGCACAGAGGCCGGATTCGACCGCAGCGGTGCATAATGGCAAGCAGCTGTCGTATGCGGAGCTCAACCGGCGCGCCAACCAGCTTGCAAGAATTCTGAGGAACCAGGGCATTGGACCCGACGAGCCGGTCGGCCTCTTCGTCGAGCGCGGTCTCGAAATGGTAGTCGGCTTATTGGGGATCTTGAAGGCCGGTGGCGCATACGTCCCCCTGGACCCGAACTACCCGGTCGAGCGTCTGCAGCAAATGAAGGCGGATGCGGCCGTGCGAATCATTTTGTCTCATGGAGCTCTGGTCGATTCACCGCCATTCTCCGACACCACGCTCATCGCCCTGGACGAGCAGCCGAAGGAGATTTCAGGGAACCACGAGGAAAACCTGTCCGCCAGCGAGCTCGGGTTGAACGCCGAGCATCTGGTGTACGTGATCTATACCTCTGGATCCACCGGACGTCCCAAGGGAGCCGCCATGGCTCACCGTTCGATGGTCAATTTGATCTGGTGGCACCGCAGAACATTGCCTGACACGCCGGGGACGCGAGTGCTGCAGTTCGCGCCCCTCAGCTTCGATGTGGCCTTCCAGGAGATCTTCTCCACGCTCTGCAGCGGTGGCACTCTCATCCTCGTCGATGAATGCATTCGCAAGGACATCCGAGCGCTTTCCGAATTTCTGCGCGATCAGTCCATCCAAAGACTGTTCATTCCCCCGGTCATCCTGCAGATGCTCGCAGAGTACACGGGAACACAGGAGGCCCTGCCGGTCCGCCTGCAAGATGTGATAGTGGCCGGCGAGCAGCTCCGTATCAGCCCGGAGATCGCAAGCCTGTTCAGGAAGCTTTCGGCATGCCGATTGCACAATCACTATGGGCCTACCGAGACACACGTGGCCACGACCCACACCATGGCGGACTCTACAGAGCAATGGCCTGCCCTGCCACCCGTGGGTCGGCCCATCGCGAATACCCAGATCTATGTACTGGACACGGAACGACAACCCGTACCGATCGGGGTGACCGCTGAAATCTGCATCGGAGGTATTGGACTGGCCCGAGGATACTTCGGCAGCCCGGAGCTGACGGCGCAGCGCTTTTTCCCCGATCCCTTCAGCACCGCTCCGGGAGCCCGACTGTATGGCACGGGAGACCTGGGCCGCTGGACGCCGGATGGAACCCTCGAATATGTTGGCCGAGCCGATTCTCAGATCAAACTCCGCGGTTACAGAATCGAGCTTGGAGAAATCGAATCGCATCTCTTGCGGCACGACCGGATCAAGGACGCGGTGGTCGTCGTGCGGGAGGACGAACCGGGCCACAAGCACATGGTGGCTTACGTAACCCTCCGCGAGAGCGGCAACGCAACCGTCGAGGAGCTCCGCGCCCACCTGAAGTGCGCACTCCCAGAGTACATGCTGCCCGCCGCCATCGTCTTCCTGGATCACCTGCCGCTAAGCCCCAACGGCAAATTAAACCGGCTCTCGCTACCCGCTCCGACACTTGACGCTTATGCAAAGCAAGGCTATGAGGCCCCAGAGGGTGAAGTCGAAGACATTCTCGCGCGGATATGGTGTGATGTCTTGGGCATTCCGCAAGTGGGCCGAAACGACGATTTTTTCGACCTCGGCGGGCACTCCCTCCTGGTAATCAAGGCGTTGGCCAGGATCAACCAATCCCTGAGCTGCACACTGCGCGTCACAGACGTGTATCAGAACCCATCGTTGCGCGGTCTGGCCGGCCAAATCAGTGGAAAGTCGCACCTCGACCCACCGCTCGATCTGTCGACGGAGGCTGACCTCGATCCCATAGTCACGTCGCCGACCGCCCCGCCACGAACACCGCCGCGCTCGACTCTGGTGACCGGCGCAACAGGTTTCGTTGGCCGCTTCCTGATCTCACAACTCCTTCAGGACCCGGACGCAACGATCTACTGCCTGGTACGCTCGAACTCGGAACATGAGGCCGCCGTCCGCGTTCGCGCCAGCCTCACTCGCTGGGATCTTTGGCACGCCGGTTACGCAGGCCGCATCGTCGCGATTCCGGGCGACCTCCGGAAGCCCCGCCTCGGATTGTCCGAGAACCACTACCGAACCGTCATTGATGAGACGGACTCGATCTTTCATTGCGGGGCAAGCGTCAATCATCTGGAATCCTATGCGGCGGCCAGGAACGCCAACGTGTACGGGACCCACGAGGTGCTGAAGATCGCAACGCACGGAGCTACCAAGCCGCTCAATTACATTTCCACGCTCGGTATCTTCACGAACCACGATGGCGTCGCGGCCCGTGTAGTCACCGAGGAATCGCCGATAGAGCGCGAAATACATCGCCGCTCCACCGGGTATATCGCCAGCAAATGGGTCGCCGAGGGCATGATCATGAAAGCGCGAGCGCGAGGCGTCCCGTGCAATATATTCAGACTCGGACTATTGTGGGCCGACTCGCGATGCGGCCGCTTCGATGAGGCGCAGCATGTATACAGGCTCATCAAGAGCTGTCTGCTCTCTGGTTGCGGAATAGCAGGCTATCGCTACCACGACCCTCCTGTACCCGTGGATCGTGCGATACGCGCCATCGTGTCCCTCGCCGCGATTCACCACGGGCGGCAGCGGGTTTTCCACATCGGATCATCCTCTGCTCAGCCGCTCGAATGTCTGTTCGAGCGTTGCAACGAAGTCCTCGATTCGCCTTTGACACTGATGCCGCACTACGAGTGGGTCGGGGAGATCAAGCGTCTCCACCGGGCGGGCCGCTCCCTACCCATCGTGCCGCTCATCGACGTTACCTTTTCGATGAATCGCCGGGAGTTCGCTGAGCACCATCGCCGCACCGAGGCCAATCGCGTCGGCGTGGACTGCCAACGAACCATCGGCGAGCTCGAGCGAGCCGACGTATCGCCTCCTCGTTTCACCTCCGAGCTGATTGCGGTGTGTCTGCAGGGGATGATTGCCAGGGATGCGGACCTGGCCGCGCTGCGCGCAGGGACTTGGCGTCCTTCAGTGAGGACGCCATGAGCCCTCTCGCTCTTGACAGCTATCGGCTTCTGGGACGATCCGGCTTGCGTGTCTCCCCGCTCTCTCTCGGAACGATGACCTTCGGCACGGACTGGGGCTGGGGCGCTGACGAACAGGAAGCCCGCCGAATCTTCCATGCTTATCTGGAGCAAGGCGGGAAC
>JAKBCR010000155.1 GCA_021807675.1 Pseudomonadota bacterium | reverse complement strand
CGGCTGAAGATCCTGCCTCCCGTGCCGCACTGGAAGCACGGGCGGAAGTTTCTCGTCGGCTACGTGGGGGTGATGGGCGCACAGGAAGGCATCCCCTACCTCCTGGAGGCGGCGCGGCACACGGTGCGGGATCTCGGCCGGGAGGATGTGCAGTTCGTCCTGGCCGGCGGGGGACCTGCGCTCGAGGATATGCGCCGGCTCAGCGCGCGGATGCAGCTCGAGGAGTACGTCGAGTTCCTGGGCCGCGTGCCCGATCGGACGCTCCTCGAGGTCCTCAACACGGCGGATGTCTGCGTCAACTGCGACGAAGTCAACGCCATGAACGACAAGTCCACCATGAACAAGATCATGGAGTACATGGCCTTGGGAAAGCCCATCGTGCAGTTCGAGCTCACGGAAGGACGCTTCTCCGCCCGCGAGGCCTCGCTCTATGCGCGGCCCAACGACGCCCGTGACTTCGCGCAGAAGATCCTGACCCTCCTCGATGATCCGGCGCGGCGCGAGCGGATGGGACAGTTCGGACGGCACCGGGTGGAGCGCCAGCTCGCGTGGCAGTACGAGACGCCGAAGCTCCTCGCCGCCTACGAGGCGCTCTTTGCGCCCGAGCCCGGCGCGCTCACGCCAGTCCGGGCGGACCTCAGCCGGACGCTCAAGCGTCCGGCGAGCGCCGGCGCCGGACAGCCAAGCGCGACCGCAGTCGGGTATCACCGCGGATACGGCCCGCGAAGACCACGGTCGTCGCCGGAGCCTTGAGGTCGAACCCGTCGGAGACCCAGCCGAGCGGACGCTCTCCGGCACGCTGCGCAAGCCGTCCACGCACGAGAGTCACGGATACCTCATCCGGAGGCTCCAGCGCCACGCTGAGACCGTCGCGCTCGGCCACGACGCTCCCGCCCTCATGCACGACCTGACACTCGGGCGCGAAATGCCAGAAGATCTGCGCACTGTGGGCTGCCGAGCAGAGGAGCTCATCGCAGATCTCCAGGGTCGCGCTCGAGGGGTCATAGCGCCATGCACGCCGGTGCAGCACCGGATCGGCGAGCCGCCGATAGCCCTCGTGATGCCCAATCAGCACCTGCAGCCCCGGTGAGCAGAGGAACTCGTCCACCGTCGCCTGGGCGTGCCGCAGCCAAAGGAAGGGACCGGCGAAGACCGACTGATCCTCGCCGTCCACCATGACCGTGTTGTGCGCCGAGGTGCCGCGGAAGTAGCGGCGCCAGTCACCGTCGGTGTGATAGGCAAACGTACCCGAGTCGACGAGGAATGGTGTTCCGCCGACCGTCAGCGTGAACGCGAGCGCATCGGCGTGTCCATGCGCGGCGATGGCGAGATATCCGAGCGCGCCCGCATCGGCGACGATTCGGACCTCCTCGGGTGTCTCGAGCTTGTCGCCGAGGATGTAGTAGCCGGCGCAGGGAAACGAGCGGCGCACCGGCAGCCGCGCCCGCGACGGCTCGAGACGCTCGAAGCGGGCCGCGGCGGCATCGCCCAGGAGCCAGCGGCTCTTGTCGTCGAGCTCGCCGGCTTTGAGGCGAAACTCCGGGCGATCAAAGAGCACCGCGCCGGTGGCGAGAAGCGAGCGGTAGACGCCGGTCGCGCAGTGCGCACCGCAAGCGGGAGCCAAGCGGACCAGCACGCCCTCATCGGCATCACCGATCGCGGGCACGCCACCGCTCACGTCCATGATGCTCGCCAGGAAATCCAGCATGGACTCGAGCGCCGCCCAGTACCGCGCATCGAAGTCGCAACCATTGGCCCGGGCGAAGAGCCCCGCGATGAGCAGCATGTCGGCCACGGCGTGGTGATACCAGACCGCCTGCTCCTTATCGACACCGTCCTCGAAGGTCTGCAGCAGCGCCTCGCGGGCGAGCTCCGCGCAGGCCTGATCGCGCCAGCGACGGCTCTGCGGCCACAGCGGCCAGGTGAGCGCCGCGATGAAAAGTCCCGTCGCTTCTCCGAGAAGATGATTGTTGGCCGAGGAGTGGCGCGAGAAGTGCCGGGCGATGAAGTGGCAGTGCCGATGGATGGCATCGAGCCAGCGGCCGCGGAAGGCGCGCCCCTCCTCCCCTTGAAAGAGCGGCGCGCCGGCCAGCAGATGCCAGGCGAAAGCCCAGTTGACGAGGCGGATGGCGTGCTCGAGGCTGGCACACCAGTTCACGCCCCGCGGGTAGGGACATTGCGTGAGCCAGGAGTCGACGAGCGCCTTCGCGCCCCGGGCGTAGCGCTCGGTCCGTGTCAGGTGCCACGCCTGCGCCAGGGTGACCAACTCGAGGTGGCGGTTGATCTCCCAGAGGTACTTGATGTCACCGACCCGCGCCGCGTCGCGGTAGTCGAGCGCGAAGCCGAACTCGAGCGGCGCCTCGATCCCGGTCTTGGGATCGACGTTCCAGCGGGGCGGAAAGCCGAGCCGCGCATCCTCGAGCGCAAATACGTCGAAGCGGCCGTCGAGGATCCGGTCGGCCGCGCGCGTGTAGCGCCCGATCTCGAATTCCACCGGCAGCGGCGACACCCACGGGCGGCCGCAGGCGCCCGCGGGCGGCGAGGGATGCGCAAGCCCGACACCGGCGCGCTCGATGTCTGTCTGTACCTTGCGCCGCAGCCTGAAGGCGACTTCGCGCGCGCTCATGGCGCGAAGCCGGCTCAGCGTCCACAGCAACCGCTCCCGCCCGGGGCGGGAGGCGCTCCCTCGCATATCGTCTCGCGTGGCAGCCATCGCGAGAGAACGGTCCGGAGAGGCTTCAGGTTCCGCCGGAGCGGCCGGCCGACTTGCCGAAGAAGGCCTGGGCGGCGGCCGCGAACTCCGGGGAACGCAGGCGCTCGGTGAATACCTGTAATTCCTCCTGCATGCGCGCGGCGACCTCGGCGCTCTGGGCGGAGCGCATCAGGCGCTTGGTCGCGCGTACCGCCCCGGGCGGCTGGCGGGCGGCGGCATCGGCGAGCGAGCGCGCCTCGTCCATCAGCGCCTCATCATCCACGACGCGGTTGACGAGCCCCCATTCCCGGGCGGTCTGCGCATCGAGCGGCGTACCGAGCAAGAGCATTTCCGCCGCGCGCCGGGCGCCGAGAAGCTGGGGCAGGAGCAGTGTGCTCGCCGCCTCCGGCACGACCCCGAGCTGCACGAATGGGGTGATGAGCCGGGTGCTGCGAGCGGCGGCCAGCGCCAGGTCGCAGTGCAGCAGGAGCGTCGTCCCGATCCCGACGGTGGGACCGTGAACGGCGGCCATGAGGATCTTCTCGAAGCCGGTCAAGGCGCCGAGGAAGCGGGAGATCACATGATCGCTGGCGACGATCGCGGGCGCACTGAGGAAGTCCTTGAGATCGTTGCCGCCGCAAAAGCACGCGCCTTCGCCACTCAGCAGCAACACGCGGATCTCATCGTCCGCCTGCGCTTGCGACAAGGCCTCGATCAGGGCCTCATACATGTTGGAGGTGAGCGCGTTGCGCTTGTCGGGACGATTCAGGCGCACTTCGCAGATCTGTCCGCGGCGCGTAACGAGGACTTGCTCGCAACCACTCATGCTTGTCGCCCACGCTTAATAGTCATATTATATGAACTCCATCGCCGTTTCATCGGCGCATGATACCGGGGCCACCGCCGCGTGAGTGCACAAGCGCAATACCGTCCGACACGCCAGTCGCCGCAACGGCCCATGCCGCGCTTGAGCCGCCTCGCGCTCGAGCGCGCGAAGTCGAGCCACGATCAGATCGCGGCCATCCTCGGCACGGAGCTGCTGAAGGGCGCCTATGCGCCGGACAGCAACATGCCCTCGGAGCCGGATCTCATCGAGCGCTTCGGGGTGTCGCGCACCGTGATGCGCGAGGTGATGAAGACCCTGGCCGCCAAGGGCTTCGTGGTCTCGAAGACCAAGGTCGGCACGCGCGTCCGCGATCCGATCCACTGGAACTACTTCGATGCCGACGTGCTCGCCTGGCGCGTGCGACTCGGGCTCGATGACGAGTTCATGAAGAGTCTGACCGAGGTGCGCCGCGCCCTCGAGCCCGCCGCGGCGGCGCTCGCGGCGCAATGCCGCTCGAGCGCCGACATCGCTCGCCTGCGCGAGTGCGTGCGGCAGATGGCGCGCCCCGACCACACGCGCCAGAGCTTCGCGGAGGCGGACCTCGACTTTCATCTGGCCATCGGCATCGCCTCGGGCAACCCACTCATGCGCTCCATGGCGAGCGTCATCGAGACGGCGCTCGTCGCCTCCTTCGCCCACAGCTCTCCCGTCGATGACCCGGCGAGCCATGAGGCGACGATCAGCGGCCACGCCGCCATCGTCGCTGCCATCGAGGCCGGCGAGGCGCGGGCCGCGGCCGAGGCCATTCTGAAAGTGATCGATGGCGGCGTGTACCGGATCGACGTCAGCCGCAAGAGACAGCGCGGCCAACAGCGGAAATGAGCCTCAGCCGAGGCTCATGACTTCGCAGCGCGGTAAAGACCGGCGCGGATCGCCAACATCACGAGCTCCGTGGTGTTGTGCGCACCGAGCTTCCTCGTGAGCGCCCTGCGGTATCCCTTGACGGTGGTCTCGGCGACCCCGAGCTGCGCGGCGATCTGCTTGTTGAGCTTTCTGTCGAGCACCAGGCCGAGCACCTGCCTCTCGCGGTGCGTCAGGCGCGAGAGCCGCAGGATGAGATCCGGATCGGGGATCATCTCCGCCTTGCCGATGAGTTGCGCCTGACCTCTCATCACCGCGGCGAGCAACTCCACCTCCCTCACGGGCTTCTCGAGGAACGCGACGACCCCGGCTTCCATCGCCCGGGTGAGCACCGGGCGGCTGGCATGACCCGTGAGCAGGATGGTGGGCCAGCGGTAACCCGCGAGGAGCAGCCGCCGCTGCAGCTCGAGGCCGCTCATCCCGGGCATCAGCATGTCGACGACGATGCAGCCGGGCGCAAGCCCGGGGGCGGCCTCGAGAAGAGCGTTGCCGGAAGGGAACGGCCGCGCCTCGTAACCGGCGTCCGTCAGCCAGCGCGCCACGCCGTCCCGCAGGACCGGGTCGTCGTCCACGACATAGACCGTGGCCGGTGGGCTGCTCATTCCGAGCTCGATTCCGGGCGAACTTCCATCCGCGCGCGCTCCTCGGCAACAACCAACTCATCCGCCGTCCGCGGACTGTTGGCAAGTCTACTCCCAACTTCGGTGGCCCGCCATCCTCAGGCGCCGCCGCCGGCGGGATCCCCGTCAGGCGGCGCGCTCCCGCGCCACCGGCGCCGGCGCGGGGAGCTCGCCTTCGGCCGCGAGGCAATCATCCAGCGTGATCCGCATGTAGTCGTAGCTGCGCCGCACGGCGGTGTGAACCGCCTCGCGATCCCGCGGACCGGGCTGCGCGCCGAGCAGCGCCGCGACGATCTCCAACGCCTCCCACGGATGACCGTCGTCGTAACGCGCGTGGGCGCGCAGCCAGCGCATGCCGGCCCGGCGCTTCTCCTCGGGAAGCGAGGCGGCGTACCGATCCGAGGAGCAAACGAGCTGCGCCCACTCGCCGGTCACACCCTCTATCGCGTAGTTGGTCGCGGCGAGGGCCTCCGCCAGAGTCCCACGGTCGCAGACATACCAACACCAGTGCGAGAGAGCCGCGGAGGCAGCCGCCGCCGAGCCCGCGAGCAGCGCATCGCGCGGCACGGCGCTCGCCTCGGCCCAGGCGACCCAGTAGTCGGCATGGCTCTGTTCCACCCGCACGTTGCGCGTGAGGAAGGCTCGCGCCAGGTCGTGTCCGGGCTCGCCGAACCCGAGCTTCGCGAGATTGCGGCCCATGTACTGGGGGAACTGGTCGATCACCGGCCACACGCGAATGAAGAAGCTCGCGGTGGCCCGAGCCGGCAGAACGGCATCGCGCATCTGCCGGAAGAGCGGATGGCCGGCGACGGCGTCCCTCCGCTCCCGTACGTCCGCGACGATCTGCCGAAGCCAGACGGGATAGCTCGCGAGATCCCGAAGCTCACCGGTTCGCATCCAGGGAATAGCCATCGATACCTCCATCGGCAAGAGTGACTCACACGAGACCTGTGCCGCTCAGACATGTATGCCGATCCGCGGCAAGGGGGTCAATACCACCTAAAGACGGGACCGCTACATCCCCGGGGTATCCCCGCCACCGCCGCCTTCCCCACCGTCTTTAGACGGTTTGACAAACAGACACCCTTGTGCGTTAAGCTCAACGGGCGTCGCTGTGGGATTGCGTCAAGGAGAGCCGGAGGGGTGCGACGGTTCACGAGCGAGATGGCGCAGCGCTTCGAGGAGTTCGACTGGTCGAGGACTTCGATCGGCCCGGTCGCGCGTTGGCCCACGACCTGGCGCAATACCGTCGAGCTCATCCTCGTCTCGAGCTTTCCGAGCGCCGTCGGCCTGGGCCCGCGGCTCACTTACATCTACAACGACGCCTTCATTCCGATCGGCGGAGCTTCCAGACATCCGTCGGCGCTGGGCCGTCCGGTCAGGGAGGTCTGGCGCGAGATCTGGGAGCCGGTGCTCGAGCGCCGTTTCAGCGAGACGCTTGCGACCGGCCGGCCGACGGGCGAGGCCGACCTGCTGATGCCGCTGGTGCGCAGCGGCTTTCTCGAGGAGACCTACCTCACCTTCTCGTTCGCCGCACTGGCCGACGATCGCGGTGAGCCGAGCGGCATCTTCTGCACGGCCACCGAGAACACGGGGCATATCATCTCGGGGCGCCAGCTCGATGGCCTGCAGCGCCTGGCGAGCCAGTGCGCCTGCGCGGACTCGGCCGAGACCGCCTGCCGGCTTGCGGCTCAGGCTCTCCAAGGGCAGCGCCGCGATGCTCCATTCGCCCTCTTCTATCTGCTCGATGCCGCAGGCTCGCTCATCGAGAGCGTCGCGAGCACGGGGCTCGACGGCCTTCCCCCGGGCGTGCCGGGCGTCGGCCGCCTGGATCAAAACGCGGATCCCTGGCATCTTGCCGCGGTCCGCGCGAGCCGCACGCCCCGGTTGATCGAGGATGTTGCCCACATCATCGGCTCCGCCCTCGATTGCCGCGAGGTCGTCCCGCAACAGGCACTCGTCACGCCCCTCGCCGATGGGGAGGCTGGCGCGCCGCGCTGCGTTCTCGTCACGGGCCTCAACCCGATGCGTCCCGTGGCGGAATCGCGCCGCTTCTTCGAGCTGGTCGCCGGCCACGCGGAGTCCGCCCTGACGAGCGCCCGGATGAGACAAAGCGCGGAGCGGCGGGCGCGCGAGCTCGCCGACCTCGACCGGGCGAAGACCGCCTTTTTCAGCAACGTGAGCCACGAGCTGCGCACGCCGCTCACGCTGCTCCTCGAGCCGCTGCGCCAGGTACTCGATTGCGCGAGGCTCGATCCGGGCGATGAGGAGCTCCTCCTGACCGCTCGCCGCGCCGGCGGGCGGCTGCTGAAGCTCGTCAACTCGCTCCTCGAGTTCTCGCGGATCGACGGCGGGCGCAACGATGCCCGCTACGTGCCCACCGATCTCGGCGGCTTCACCGCGGATCTCGCCTCGATGTTTCGCTCCGCGTTCGAGCGGGCGGGCATCCGCTTCCTCATCGATTGCGCAAGTCCGCCCGAGCCGGCCTACATCGATCGGGACATGTGGGAGAAGATCGTCCTCAACCTGCTCTCCAACGCGCTCAAGTTCACTCTCGCGGGAGAGGTGCGCATCGGGCTGCGGACACTCGAGGAACACTTCGAGCTCGTGGTGACCGACAGCGGCTGTGGCATCGCGGCCGAGGACCTGCCGCGTATCTTCGATCGGTTCGCGGCGCTCGAGGCGCCCCGCGCGCGAACGGTTGAAAGAACCGGCATCGGATTGTCGCTCGTGAAGGAGCGTGTGCTGCTGCACGGGGGCACCATACGGGCCGAGAGCGACCTCGGCGCCGGCACCACCCTCACCGTTCGCATCCCTCGAGGGTGCGCTCATCTGCCTCCGGAGCGCACCGCCGCCGAGAGTCTCTCTGCCCACCCCGGAGCCGGCGCACACCCCTTTCTCGAGGAGGCGCTCGGCTGGCTCGCGGAGGATACCGACAGGAAGGCGGAAGAGCCCCGGAGCTCAGGAGAGTCATCGGGAGAGCGGATCCTCGTGGTCGACGACAACGCCGACATGCGCGGCTACCTGGTGCGCCTTCTTAAGGCCCGCTGGCGGGTTGAAGCCGCACCGGACGGCCTCGCGGCGCTCGAGCGGATTCGCGAGCGGGCCCCGGATCTCATCATCGCCGACATCATGATGCCGCACGTGCACGGCCTCGAGCTGCTGCGCAGAGTACGCACGGAGGCAGCGACGGCCGAAATCCCGGTGCTGCTGCTCTCGGCTCGCGCGGGGGAGGCAGCCTCGGTCGGCGGCCTGCGCGCGGGCGCCGTCGATTATCTGGTGAAGCCCTTCTCGCGGCACGAGCTCCTCGCGCGCATCGAGTCGCGGCTCGCCGCCGCCCGCGAGCACGCCGCCGAGCGCCGGGCCCGAGCCGAGGCGCAGCACACGATCAAGGCTCGCGAGGAATTCTTCGCCGCGCTCGCGCACGAGCTGCGCGGGCCGGCGGCATGCCTCTTCACCTGGATCGAGAGACTGCGCGGCCAGGGGATCGCTCGCGCGGATGGAGCGCTCGATGTGCTCGAGGGCGCGGCGCACGCGGTGCGGCGGCTCGCTGAGGACCTGCTGGATGTCGCACGCGGGGCTTGCGGACACATGCGTGTCGATCGTCAACCGTACGCGACGCTCGCGCCGCTCGTCGCCGCGGTGTTGGAGGCTTACGAGCCGGCCGTCTCCCGGAAAGGCATCACGCTGGACGGGCAGCTCGCCGATGACAGCGGTCCGGTCGAAGTCGATGCTGATCGCATCCAGCAGATCGTCTCCAACCTGCTCTCGAATGCCGTCCGCTTCACTCCAAGCGGCGGACGCATCGAGGTGCGCTGTTGCCGCGGCGAGACGGGTGTCGAGCTCCTGGTGCGCGACTCCGGCAGGGGGATTGCCGCCGACGCCCTGCCTCATGTGTTCGAGCGCTACTGGCAGGGCGCACCGGCTCTGGATGCGGACGGCGGACTGGGGCTCGGCCTATCGATTTGCCGGCAGCTCGTCGAGCTGCACGACGGCCGGATTGAAGCGATGAGCGAGGGACGGGACCGCGGCACGAGCTTCGTCGTTCACCTGCCGCTCGCGCAGAGAGCGGCCGACGAGCGGACCCGGCGTCGCAACTTCCCGCTCCACACGCGCATACGCGATGCCGCATTCACCGCGGCGCGCCACGCCGGGCGTCGTCTCAAAGGCGACCCTTGATCGTAAGGCCCCCGCGCAGCGCCATCAGGATCAGCTCCGCGCGCGTTTCCACCCGCATCCGCTGCATGATCGCCCGGCGAGCGCTCTTGACGGTGCTCTCCCCGATCCCGAGCTGCGCCGCGATCTGCTTGTTGACCATTCCCTGCACGAGGCGATCGAGCACCTCGCGCTCCCGGCGGGAGAGCCGCTGGATGCGCTGAGCGATCTCCTCATCGTAGAGAACGCCGGTCGAGCCGCTGAGAAGGGCCTGAGCCTTGCGCGCCGTGGCGATGAGCTCGAGCTCACGCACGGGCTTTTCCAGGAAGGCGAACGCACCCGAGCGCATGGCATCGGTTGCGCTCACCGCGCTTCCGTGGCCGGTCAGGACGACGATGGGCCAACGACAGCCCATGGCGCGCAGACGCCTCAGCAGATCGAGACCGCTCATGTCGGGCATGGCGAGGTCCACGAAGAGGCAGCCAGGGGGAAGCTTCGGGAAGGCGTTGAGGAAGGCCTCACCCGTGCCGAACGATCTCAACTCCAATCCGGACGCTCGCAGCACAGGCTCGAGCCCCTTGCGGAAGTCGCTGTCGTCGTCCACAAGATACACGATGGTCGGCGAGATGCTCATGCGGCACTCCTTACCGGGCGGCGATTTGTCCGTCCGCCTCGAACCGCTATACCTGCGACGTGCCCGGTCCGGGGGGTATCCCAGAGGCAGAGCATCATCGATCGGCCAATGTTGAGTCTACGCTGGGGTGAGCAGGGCGTCATCCCGTCTCGGGAAGGGCCAACAGACTTGCCGCCGTGGGGATCGCCCCGGTGCCCACCGGGCGTGATTTCGCCTGCGCGTCCCACCATCTTTGGACGGGTTGACAAAGCGCGCGGTGTATGCCGCAAGTCCGGCGCAGGAGCTCGCCGAGAGAGCCTCCGAGCACCGGCATTGGCGTAAACGCCCCGTTAATTCAATAGCCTACGGCGAGCGGTCCGTGCCGGGCAGCGGCGATCGCAGGCACAACGTCCGTCGTCGTCCGTGTCTCCTTCCTCTTCCAACCCTCCCTTCCCATCGACCGCTCACTTGCGGTAAATACGGGTGCAATCCGTCTGTAGGTTGTAAGGATCCCGGAAGGGAACGATAGCGTGGCGGGTCGAGGGCGAAATCACCCACTGGCTCGAGGAGCCGAAGACCGGCTCGCGTATTCGCGTCTCGCGAGCGCGCGTGATGAGAAAGCGGCGGACGATGCCAGCGCCCAGCTGGTGGAGTCTTGTCAAGAGCACCCCAAGACGGGTCCCCTCGGTCATCGCTCCGACATCCCCCTCGGCGAATATGTCGATCCGCGATCGACATCCGACTTTGTCAGCGAGCATGCCGGTCATGCCGCCGTGTCGATCGAGCGTAAGGACAGCTCAAGGAGGTACACGATGCTCTGCCCCACCGGCATCA
>JAKBCR010000154.1 GCA_021807675.1 Pseudomonadota bacterium | reverse complement strand
CATCAAAGCGAAGATGGCGGACATGCCGCTCTATCAGCTGCTCGGCGGGCGCAGCCGCCGCGGCGTCATGGTGTACGGCCATGCCAGCGCCGAGGATCTTTCCGGCATCATCGACGCTGTCGGTCAATACCTCGAGCTCGGGTACAAGGCGGTGCGAGCGCAGACGGGTATCCCCGGCGTACCGATGGCCTACGGCGTCGGGCGCGGGAGACTCTTCTACGAGCCGGCCGATGCGGCCCTGCCGACGGAGACCCTGTGGGACACGGCGAAGTACCTGGACTTCATCCCGCGGGTGTTCGAGACCTTGCGCGGCCACTTCGGACCGGAGCCCCATCTGCTGCACGATGTCCATCATCGTCTGACGCCGATCGAAGCGGCCCGGCTCTGCCGCTCACTCGAGCCCTACAGGCTCTTCTGGGTGGAGGATGCGACCGCGGCGGAGAATCAGGAGGCATTTGAGCTCATCCGCGCGCACTCGATCACGCCTCTGGCCGTTGGCGAGGTCTTCAACTCGATCTGGGACTGCAAGGACCTCATTCAGCGACAGCTCATCGACTTCATCCGCACGAGCGTCGTGGGTGTCGGAGGCGTCACTCACTGGCGGCGCATTGCCGACTTTGCATCGCTCTACAACGTACGCACGGCATGCCATGGGGCAACCGATCTGTCACCGGTCACGATGGGCACGGCACTGCACCTCGACACCTGGGTGCCGAACTTCGGCATACAGGAATACATGCGGCACAGCGAGGAGACCGACGCGGTGTTTCCACACGCCTACACCTTCGACGATGGCTTCATGGATCCCGGCGAGTCGATAGGCCACGGCGTCGATATCGACGAGACGCTGGCCGCGAAGTATCCCTACCGGGCCGCTTCGCTTCCCGTCGCGCGTCTCACCGATGGGACGATGTGGAATTGGTGATCGGCATGCGGGCCGTTCACCCGTCACCCCTTGGCCGGGTCCTCCTTCACCGCCGTAAAGGTGCCCTGCACCCCGAATTGTGTCACCTCGGTCGAGCCGGTGATCTTCGTGCCCGACTTCCTGTTTCCAGAATAGGACACGGTGAGCGGCATGCCGTTGTAGGCGGTCTTGTAGGACCAGGTTACTTTCGTGCCAGCGACCTTGCCAATGATCTTGACCGTTCCGTTGCTCGCGGTACACGTGCCCTGCAGATGCAGTCCCTTCTGCACGAAGCTGCAGACCTGTTCGCTCCTCTGCACCATGTCGGTATCGATCTTCCAGCGGCCGGAAAGTGGAGCCGCCGCAGCCACCCGGGCCAGGCTGATGATCGAACCGGCCGCGGCGAGCATTACCTGAGTTGGTTTCACTGGTTTTACCTCTTACGGACAGTAGAGTGGGTCGGAACCTGTTTCGGGCCTTCCTCTGGCCACACCCTCTTCCCTTTGGATGACGGAGTTATTTCGCCAGACCCGCCCCTCTGCAAATGACGGGGTCATTCGAGCCCGGCGGGACACCGGCCGACCCGCGACCCTTCATTCAGGGCGGCAGCGTCTCGCTCTCCATGCGGGCCGAGGCGGTCTGCACCGCCTGCTCGGCCGAGCGCGAGAGCGCAATGGTGTACCGCCCCTGCGGGACTCGCCATGCGTGCGCCGCGGGAACGAAGTCGGCGAGCAGGCGCGGGTCGACTCGCAGGGACACGGGGCGCTTCTCGCCCGGGCGCAGCGACACCCGAGAGAACCCCACCAGCCGCTCGAGCGGCTTGCCCGCGCGCGATACCAGGTACACCTGCGGCACCGCGGCTCCGGGCACATGCCCGATGTTGGTGACATCGAAACCGACGGTCAGTGTACGACCGCCCTTGACCTCGAGCCTCGAGTACGCGAAACGGGTGTAAGAGAGTCCGTACCCGAAGGGAAAGAGTGGCGTCAGATTCTTTTTCGCGAACCAGCGGTAGCCAACGTTCGCGCCTTCGTAATAGTCCACATTGACCTCGGGGGTCGGCATCATCATTCCAAGCGTTCTCTGCGCCGGACTGTCGACCACGTAACCCGGGATCGTTGGCCTCGGATTCTGCTCGATGCTCTGCGGAAAAGTGACCGGCAGGCGGCCGGAGGGGTCGACCTTACCGTAGAGGACGCTCGCGATCGCCTCGCCCCCGCGCTGCCCCGAGTACCAGGCCTCGAGCACCGCGGCAACCTTGCCGAGCCACGGCATCTCGACCGGGCCGCCCGTCTCGAGCACGACGACGGTCCTGGGGTTGGCCGCCGCCACGGCTCGGATCAACTCATTCTGCCCGTTCGGCAGCGAGAGGTCAGGCACATCCATCCCTTCCGTGCTCCATTGCGTGGCGAAGACGATGGCCACGTCGGCCCACTTGGCGAGCTCGGCGGCCTGATGTGGGTAGTCGCCGGTATCGAAGCGAACCTCGGCCTTCGGGGCGATCTCACTGATCGCCGCGAGCGGTGCGGACGGATCGAAGATCATGGTACTGAGCTTTTCCGTGATCGGGTTCCATCCTCCCGTGACCGGCACGGCGGCACCCGGCCCTCCCACCGGATAGACCTGTGTCGATCCGCCTCCCGAGAGAACCCCGGCATCGGCATGACCGCCGATCACGGCGATGCGCAACGTGCTCTGGCCGAGGGGCAGCAAGTGTCCGGAGTTCTTCAGGAGGACGATACCGGCTTCGGCTTCCCGCAAGGCGACTTTGCCGTCGGCCTGGTAATCGATGGGCGACTTCACCGGCGGATGATCCACGAGACCGACGGCGAACATCGATCCCACGATGCGGCGCGCCATGTCCTTCAGGCGCGACTCGGGAATCCTCCCATCCGCGAGCGCCTTCTTCAGCGGGCCTGCGAAATAAGGCCTCACATCGAGCTCGGCCGCCGACTCCTGATCGAGACCCGCGAGCGCGGAGTCGACGCCGTGTACCGCGCCCCAGTCGGACATCACGAACCCCGGGTAGCGCCAGTCGCCCTTCAACACACCCTCGAGCAGATGATGGTTACCGCAGGAGTGAATGCCGTTCACCAGGTTGTAGGCGCACATCACCGCGCCCGGGTGGCCGCCTTCGATCGCCAGCTCGAACGCGAGCAGATCCGACTCCCGCATCGCCGCCTCGCCGATCACGGCGTTGGCGGACTGGCGGTCGGTCTCCTGATCGTTGAGCGCGAAATGCTTGACTACCGCCATGACGTGCTGGCTCTGCACGCCGCGGATGAACTGCGCCGCCATGACCCCGGTGAGAAGCGGATCCTCGCTCAGGAACTCGAAGGCTCGGCCGTCGCGCGGGTCGCGCACCAGATTGATGCCGGGACCGAGAAGGACATTGAGTCCCTGGCACCAGGCCTCGTGCGCAATCATGGCGCCGCCCCGGTACGCGAGCGCCGGATCGAAGGTGGAGGCCAGCAGCAGCCCCGACGGCAGGGCGGTCGCCACCTCCCCGGGGCGCAGCATGCCCATGAGATTCACGACGCCCAGACTCGCATCGGTCTCCTGAAGCGCGGGAAGACCGAGGCCCGCGATTCCCGGGACGTAGCCGCTCGAGCCGACCACATCATGGAATTTCGGGTTGCCGTGAAACGGGCCCGAGGCGTTCGGAGTGTACGGAATTCCCATCCAGCCCCTGACGAGGGACAGCATCTGCGACTGCGTCATCTGGTCCACGACCCTCGACGCCCGCTGTGCCGGCGAAAGCCTCGGGCTCATCCACGCGGCGGCCGCGTGAGCCGCCGCCGGCAGCGCCGCCCACCAGAGCGCCGCCACCACGAGACAACCTCGCCAGGGCGAGCCCACCGCCCGACCGCCGCGCAATGGTGCCGGCGCTCTCTCAGGGTGATCCTTCGCGCATCGCATCTCGCTCTCCCCGCTCGCAGTATAGTTATCGATCGGTCAGTATAGTACAATTAACACATACAATCCTCTGCTCGCAAGTCGGTGCGCCATGACTGCCCGCTCGCCGCAGGCCAATCGGGGGAACAACACGTGATGACACATGCCACTGCCGCGCAACGGTCGGCCAAACCGGCGCGATGGCGCGCCACCGCGCTCTTGCCGATCGCCCTCGCGCTTTGCTGCGCGCTTCCGGGCGCCGCGGCCGCCGCTCGAGAGCCGCCGATGAGCGGATACGGTCCGATCCCGACGCCGCCTCAGCCCGGCGCAATACCGCTGCGTCCCGAGAGCGCCGGGGTGAAGAGCACGGAGCAGTGGTTCGAATTCGGCGGTCTCCGCCAGGCGCGCAACGTGAATGAGCCCACGCTGACGCCGTTTCTGCCGAGCCCTTCCAACGCGACGGGGGCGGCCGTGATCGTGGCTCCCGGCGGGGCATTTCTGATGCTCAGCATGGACAGCGAGGGCTTTGAGGTCGCTCGCTGGCTCGCCCGGCACGGCGTGGCCGCGTTCGTGCTGAAATATCGCTTGCGCAAGACTCCGCAGGATTTCCAGCGCTTCACCCAGGCGCTGGCCGCGGCGCTGAGCAACATCGGGCCTGGCGGCCCGGATCTCTCGCAGATACCGGCCAAAGCGCTCGATGACGCGCAAGCCGCCATCCGACTGGTTCGATCTCGCGCCAAGCAATGGGGAGTCGACCCCCACCGGGTGGGGTTCGTCGGATTCTCCGCGGGAGCGATGCTGGCGGAGCGCATGGGCTTGATCCACGACAAGGCCGCGCGTCCGGATTTCATCGCTCCGATTTACGGTCCCATGAAGTCAGTGAAGGTACCCGCCGACGCGCCCCCTCTTTTCGTGGCCATTGCCCTCGATGATCCGCTGATGCTGCGCGGAAAAGGCCTGGGCCTCATCACGTCCTGGTGGAAGGCAGGCCGGCCGGTGGAGGCCCACCTTTATGAGAAAGGCGGCCACGGCTTCGGCATGTCCCATCCGACGGCCGCGACGGGCCTGTGGATCGAGGAATTCCACGCCTGGATGAAGGACAGCGGCTTCCTGCAGGCCCACTCCAGTGCCCTCGCCGCGTATTCGAAGACCTACTCCACCCATACGCCATTGGGAACTCTCCTCGACGATCCCCGAGCAAAGGCGATACTCGAGCGGGTCCTTCCCGGAATCGTGAATGCGCCGAGCATTTCCATGGCCCGGGGCATGAGCTTGCGGCAGATGCAGATGTATTCACCACAGCTGACGAGCCGCCTGCTCGATGAGCTCGATACGCAGCTCGCCAGGTTGAAATGGGCCCCGAAGCGTCACGACTGAGCGACGTCCGAATGCCAGCGGGCAGCCGAGAATCGGTCGGGACGCTCGTTCGTCGAAGGGTAACGCGCAAGCCGCGCGTCACCTCACAGTGCTCGCCAGGCTTTCCGTCACACCGTCATTGGAGGTCCGCAACCGCGCACTGTTCCAGCCGCCGCCGATGGCATCGATCAGGTCGGCACTCGCGACCAGGCGCTGCTCCTGAACGCTGAGGGCGTTGATCTGGGTGTTGAGGCGCGCGGTCTGCGCGGTCAGGACGGTCGCATAGTCGGCGACGCCCGCCTTGTACTGATTGAGGCTCAACGCCTCGGACCGCCGCGCATCGGCGAGCGCCTGGCTATCCTGCGCGTACTCGGTCTGCAGGTACCGCAGCGTCGCAAGATCGTCCTCGACCTGCTGGAAAGCGCTCAATACCGTCTGCCGGTAGGTCGCCACCGCGGAGTCGTATAACGCGCGCGCTTCACGCGTCTGCGCCACCGTCGCACCGCCGTCGAACAGGGTCTCCGCCAGTGACGGTCCGAACGACCACACCGAGTTGCTCGCGCGAATGAGCGTTGAGAGCGATGAGGCCTCGTAGCCGTAGGAGCCGGAGAGCGTCAGGCTGGGGAACCAGGCGGCCTCGGCCACGCCGATCTGCGCGTTGGCGCTCTCGAGGTCCCGCTCCGCCACGGCGATGTCCGGGCGGCGCAGGAGGAGCTGTGACGGCAGGCCCGCCGGTACGACGGGGACCGTGGAAGTGAATCGTCCCTGCGCCAGAGTGAGCTCAGAGGGCGCCCTGCCGATGAGCACCGCGATGGCATGCTCGAGTTTGGCGCGCGTCAGCTCCACCGTATTCTCCTGCGCCACCGTGTTCTCGAGCTGGGTACGCGCCGTGTAGACATCGGCCATCGTCGTGACGCCCGCATTCACACGGTTTTGCGCAATCTGCAGCGACACCCGGTAATCCTGCGCTGAGGTTTCGAGCAGCCGCAGCTCCTGCTCCGCGGCCCGCAGCTCGAAGTAGTCCTCGGCCAGGCTCGCCTGGGCGGAGAGGCGCGCCGCGGCCACATCCGCCGCGCTCGCCTGGGCCTTCGCCTCATCGCTTTGAAGCTCGCGGCGGATCTTGCCCCAGATGTCGAGATCCCAGCTGCCGTTGGCATTCGCATCGTAGAGCGTGCGGGTCGTCGAGCCCGAGGACAGGAACCCTGCCGTCCCCTGATTGAGACCACCGGAGCCCCCGCTCCGGGTGCCGCCCGCGCCGAGGCCGATGCTGGGGAAGAGGCTCCCTCGCGTGACTCCCACCGCCTCGCGCGCGGCGTAGTAGGAAGCTACCGCGGCTTTCAGGTTCTGGTTCGAGACCGCGACCTGATTCTCCAGTGAGGAGAGCACCGGGTCGTGGTAGATCGACCACCAGTCCTCGCTCGCGATCCGCGCCGGTGTGGCGGGCGTCCAGCCCTTCTCTTCCTTGAACACGGGCGCCGGCGGCGCGGCGGGACGGTGGTAGTTGGGGCCCACGGCGCAGGCGCTCAACGCGAGCGTGCACGCCATTGCCATCACAACGGTCTGAGGACGCATCATGGAGTCGCCTGCGCTCCGCGTGCGTTGGCGGGAAGCATTCGCGAGGGGCGCTTGAGCATTCTCTTGCTCCAGGAGCGGAATCGATCGAGATAGATGTAGACGACAGGTGTCGTGTAGAGCGTCAGGAACTGGCTGATGAAGAGCCCCCCGACGATCGCGATGCCGAGCGGCCGGCGCAGCTCCGAGCCCTGGCCGCTCATGAGCGCCAGAGGCAGTGCGCCCAGCATGGCGGCGAGGGTCGTCATCATGATCGGCCGGAAGCGCAGGAGGCAGGCGGCATGGATCGCCTCCGCGGCGCTCTCGTGCCCCGCGCGCTGCGTCGCGAGCGCGACATCCACCATCATGATGGCGTTCTTCAAGACAATGCCGATGAGGAGAATGACCGCGATCAGCGCGATGAGGCTGAAGGTCTCACCGAAAAGCAGCAGCGCGAGCACGGCCCCGATGCCGCTCGAAGGCAAGGTCGAGAGGATGGTGATCGGCTGCGCCAGGCTCTCGTAGAGCATTCCGAGCACGATGTAGACGGCCACGAGCGACCCCAGGATGAGGAGCGGCTCCTCGGTGAGGGTCTGCTGGAAGATCTTGGCGTTGCCGGCGAACTCCCCGTGGATGGACGTGGGCACGTGAAGGTCGCGCATAGTGCTGTCGATCGCCGTCACCGCGGCGCCGAGCGCCTCGCCCTGCGGCAGATTGAAGGAGAAGGTGGTGGCGACGAAAGGCCCCTGATGCGCGATGGCGAGCGGCGTCAGGCCCGGGCCGTAATGGCTGAAGGCGGCCAGCGGCACCATGGTCTCCTCTTTCGTGCTGAGCGCCGCGCCCGTGGAGGCCTTGCCGGTGGTGTTGGTCAGCTGGTTCAGCTGGTAATTCTGGGCGGCGGTGCTGCCGGAGGCTCCGCTGCCGACCTGGAAGGCGCCCACGGCCGCGGCGCTCGATTCGGTGCCGCTCAGCGCACCGCCTGAAGTGCTGACATAGATGTCCTTCAATGTCTCGGGGCTTTGCCAGAACCGCGGCGCGACTTCCATGACGACATGGTACTGATTCATGCCCTCGTAGATGGTCGAGACCAGCCGCTGCCCGAACGCATCGTAGAGCGTATTGTCGATCTCCGACATGTTGACGCCGAGGCGAGCCGCCATGGCGCGATCGATGTGCAGCCGCACATCGAGCCCGCTTTGCTGTCGGTCGGAGCTGACGTCCCGCAGCGCGGGATTCTTCTTCAGCGCCGCCGTGATCTTCGGGACCCAGGTGTTGAGGGAGCTCAGGCTGTCCGAGAGCAGGGTGTACTGGTACTGCGCGTAGCCCTGCCGCCCGCCGAAGTGAAAGCCGCCAGTCGTCTGCAGGTAAAGGCGGGCCCCGGTCACCCCGGAGAGCTCCCTGCGGACCCGGGCGATCACCGCGGCATCGGAGATCTTGCGCTCTGAAAGCGGCTTCAGCTCCCCGAAGAGCATGCCCGTGTTGGCCGCACCGCCCATGGGGCCCCCTCCCCCCGTGAAGGCGACCACGTGCTCGACGGCGGGATCGCGGCGCACCACGTTCACGATGGTGCGCATCTTCTGCTGCATGGCCTCGAAGGAGATGCTCTCGCCGGCGACCACGAACCCCATGAGCGAGCCGGAGCTGCTCTGGGGGAAAAGCCCCTTCGGCACGATGCCGAAGAGATAGAAGTTGAGAACCACTACCGCCGCGAGCACCCCCATCACCGCCCGCGGATGGCGGATCGCGTCGGCGAGCGTGCGGCCGTAGAGATCCCGCAAGGCATTGAAGCCCCGCTCCACCGCGTGCAGGAACCGCCCGAGGTGCGCCGGCGGGCGCAGGATCCGCCCGCAGAGCATCGGTGTGGTGGTGAGGGAGATGACGAGCGAGAGGACCACCGCCACGGCGAGGGTCATGGCGAACTCGCGCAGGATGCGGCCGATCATCCCGCCCATCAGGAGGATCGGGATGAACACGGCCACGAGCGCGCTGCTCATGGCGAGCACGGTGAACCCAACCTCTCTGGCGCCCTGGAGCGAGGCCTGCAGACGCGGCATCCCGGCCTCCACGTGCCGGCTGATGTTCTCGATGACGACGATCGCATCGTCGACGACGAAACCCGTTGCCACGGTCAGCGCCATCAGCGAGAGGTTGTTCAGGCTGAATCCGAGCAGATAGATCACCCCAAGAGTGCCGAGCAGGGAGAGCGGCACCGCAACGGCCGGCACGAACGCGGCGCGCGGGTTGCGCAGCATTACCAGCACCACTGTCACGACAAGGACCAATGACAGAAGCAACGTGACCTCGACGTCGTGCAGAGACGTGCGGATGGCCTGGGTCCGGTCGTTCGTGACGATGAGGTGGATGCCCGCCGGGATGGAGGCGCGGATCTGCGGAATCTCCGCCTTGATCGCATCGACCGTATCGATGACGTTGGCGCCCGGCTGCTTGCGGATGATCATGAGGACCGCGCGCTTGCCATCGGCGAGCCCCAGGTTGCGCACGTCCTCCACCCCCTCGCTCACCTTGGCGATATCCCCGAGACGCACCGCGGCGCCATTGCGGTACGCGATGATGAGCGAGCGGTACTGTGCCGGGGTGGTGGCGGTGTCGTTGACGTAGATCTGATATCGGCGCGAGGGGGTGTTGATGGCACCCTTGGGAGCGTTGGCATTGGCGGCGGCGATCGCGGCCCGCACGTCCTCGAGCCCGATGCCATAGTTGAAGAGCGCTTCGGGATTGAGATCCACGCGTACGGCCGGCAGCGAGCTGCCGCCGATCGTCACATCGCCGACCCCCTCGATCTGCAGCAGCTTCTGCTGGATGACGGTGGAGGCGGCATCGTAGAGCTGTCCGATCGGCAGGGTGTCGGAGGTGAGCGCCAGGATGAGGATCGGCGCATCCGAGGGGTTGAAAGCGTGGTAGCTTGGGCTTTCACGGAGCGATGTCGGCAGGTCGGCGCGTGCGGCCTCGATCGCCGCTTGAACATCGCTCTCGGCGCCGTGGATGTTACGGCTCAGATCGAAAAGCAGGATGATGATCGAGTTGCCGCTTGAGCTCACGGAGGTCATCTGCTCGACTCCCGCAACCGCGCTCAGGTGCCGCTCGAGCGGCGTGGTGACGCTGGTCGCGACGGTCTGCGGACTCGCCCCGGGCAGCTGGGCCATGACGACGAGAGCGGGAACGTCCACTGTCGGCATGTCGGCGACCGGCAGGAGGAAGTAGGCCAGCAGTCCTGCGAGAGCGATCCCGATCGAGAGCAGCGTCGTGGCGACGGGACGCGTGACGAAGGGCCGGGAGATGTTCATGCGAGCGCATTCACCCGTGCGAGTGGGCCGTGCCACTGGCCGTCCCTGGCGGCAGGCCCCCCGGCCCGTCCAGTCCCGGGCGGGCGTTCGCGGGGATCGAGGACACGTCAAGGGTCCTCGCGACAGGCGCCCCGCTCACCCACGCTTTGGTGCGCCGCGCCAGCCGATCGAAGAAAAGATAGATGACCGGGGTGGTAAAGAGCGTCAGCAGCTGGCTGACCAGGAGTCCTCCGATGATCGAGAGCCCGAGCGGGGAGCGCAGCTCCGAGCCGGTGCCCGTCCCCAGCGCCAGCGGCAGGGCTGCAAAGAGCGCCGCCACCGTGGTCATCAGGATCGGCCGGAAGCGCAGGAGGGAGGCCTCGTAGATCGCCTCCCTCGGGGTCTTGCCCCCCTCGCGCTCGGCGGTGAGCGCGAAGTCGATCATCATGATGGCGTTTTTCTTCACGATCCCGATCAGAAGCACGATGCCGATGATCGAGATGATGTTGAGGCTCTGCCCCGCGAGCATCAGCGCCAAAAGCGCCCCGACCCCGGCCGAGGGGAGCGTGGAGAGGATGGTGAGCGGGTGGATGTAGCTCTCGTACAGCACCCCGAGCACGATGTACACGGTCGCAATCGCCGCCAGCAGCAGCAGCACCTCGCTCGTGAGGGAGGACTCAAAGGCCAGCGCCTCGCCCTGGAAGGTGGTGCT
>JAKBCR010000153.1 GCA_021807675.1 Pseudomonadota bacterium | reverse complement strand
GATCTCTGCGAGCATGGCGCCGCCATCGGCGACGGAAGCTATGCGTTCTCGCAAGAACGGATCCGACACCTGGACTTTGAATTTCGTGCGGATCAGGCACTATGTCGAGGAGTGGGGGTTCTGGCGAGGGCAGCTGCCATGCCGCTTCCAAAGGCGGCACGCCGAGCGCCAGCCGCGCGGATACAGACGATACGGCCCGCGGTCGCTATTCGCCGTCGTCCGGAGCCTGAGCCTGCGGTGCGGGCTTCACCATGACGCTTCCCGTCCATGTGTTTCCATAGGCATCGGTATACGTCGGAGCAAACGGCGTCGACGGGGACCCTGGTGGTCCATTCTGTTGACTTGGGCCCACCAGCGCAGAGAGGTCATTTTGAGCGGTGGGATTTCCCTGTGCGGCGGCCTTTCGGTACAACAGTATCGCCCGCGCGTCATTCTGCGGTAGACCTTTGCCGTATTCATAGTCCTCTCCAAGGGCTGTTTCCCCGTAAGAATTGCCTTGAGCGGCGGATTTCCGAAACCAGTAATTCGCCTTGGCCAAGCTCCGCGGCACACCCGATCCGTTGTAATAATCAACTCCCAGAGCGTCTTCCGCGTCAGAATCTCCCTGCTGGGCAGCCTTGCGATACCAGTACGCAGCCTCAGCGTAATTATTCGCCACACCGCAACCGGTATCATAATCAGCAGCCAGATCGTATTCCGCCTTCACATAACCCTGATCGGCGGCCTTGCGATACCAATGGTTGGCTCGGGCGCAGCTCTGTGGTTCGCCCCGCCCGGTAGCGTAATCATTGGCCAGGCGATATTCCGCCTGCGCATTCCCCAGCTCGGCCTGCTGCATCAAATGCGTCATGCGGGAATAAAGAGCGACGTTCCCCCGGGCTATCGCTCCGGTCCTGCCACCCTGCGCTGCCGCCTTTTTCCACCAGTAGTCAGCCTGCGCCATGTCCTTCGGCGCACCCTGCCCAGTGGCGTAGGAATTGCCCAGATTCCGCTCCGCTCCGGCATTTCCCTGCTGGGCGGCCTGTCGGTACCAGTAGTTGGCTTGCGCGTAGTCCTGCGGCACACCTCGGCCGTCGTAGTAGGAGTTTCCCAGGTTCAATTCCGCGAGGGCATACCCCTGTCGGGCGGACTGTAGGAACCAATAGTCCGCTTCTGCGTAGTTTTGCGGGACCCCTTGCCCGTAGAAGTAGGCGTTACCCAGTCCGAACTCAGCCACAGCATTGCCGCTCTCAGCGGATCTATGAAACCAGTACGCCGCTTCGGCATCATTCTGCAGCACCCCTTGGCCGTAAAGATAGGCAACGCCCAGATGTTCTTGCGCGACGGCGTTCCCCTGCCGGGCGGCTTGTTCCCATTGCCACAGGCTGGCGGCATGTGCCGCAATGTCGACCATCCCGAGACTGAAGAGGACGGCAGCGAGAAGGTATGACCGGTTCATATGAGCCTCCGAGGAGGAGTTCACCAGACCTGATCGGCCTGCAATATCCGACCGCCCGGGCCCATATTGCATGGTTGCGACAATCGAATGGTGACCTGGTTGAAACCCCTCACGCGAGAGTGGCGCGCATCAGCCATGGCGGGCAACGTTATCATCGGTTCCCGTTGAACGTCAAACGTGGCCTTTGAGTGCTGCGGAGCCCTTCGCGTCGACTGAGCCCGCCATCGCAGTGGCCATCACGGTGCCCTTGCGCGGACGGAACGCGCTGATGCCGCCGATCACAGTGATCGAGCCTCCTGCCGAGAAATAGGGCTGATCGGTTGCCCGTACTCGACGGTTTATTCGGCCACCAAGGCCTTCGTCAACAGCCTTGGCGAAGGATTGTGGGCCGAGCTGGTACCGGACGACATCCAGGTCCTCACGATCTGCCCGGGCGCTACGGACACCGAGGCCGCCGCCTTGCAGGGCATCGACCTCAGGAAACTGCAGAACGTGATGATGCCCGAGGAAGTCGTGGATCTGGCGCTGGCCCATCTCGGTGACGGGCCGACCTGCATCACCAGCGAGCATTACCGCGCGCAATTCGAGCCCCTGCTCGCCCTGCCGCGCCGCTCCGCCCTGATGGCGATGGCGCGAAGCATGAAGCCTCAAAAATCATAGGCTATTCCATCGTCCTCATCCTGCGAGCATGGCGCCGCCATCTACGACGATGATCTGCCCCGTCGTGTAGCCGGCCTTCATGAGGTACAGATAGGCTTGCGCGATTTCATCGGGCTGACCGATTCGCGGCAGGAGTTGGCGCTCGAACCGCGCCTCTTCCGCCAGGCGGGTCTTCTCCGGCAGGCTCTGGAAGATCTCGGTCGCCACGCCTCCCGGAAATACGGCGTTGACCCGGATCGGCGCCAGCTCCGCTGCGAGCCCGTACGTCAAATGCTCGACTGAGCCCGCCATCGCAGTGGCCATCACCGTGCCCTTGCGTGGACGGAACGCGCTGGTGCCGCCGGTCACAGTGATCGAGCCTCCTGCCGAGAGATGTTGTGCCGCATGCTTCGCGAGGATCGCGGCTCCCCAGAAACGCACCCTGAAGAGGGCTTCGGCATCGGCAAAATTCATCTCAGTGAAGGTGCCGCGGCGCGCCTTGCCCCAGTCCCCGGCCGTGGTGACCACGTGGTCGAATGCACCGGAGGTCAGAAAGAATCGAGACACCGCCGATTCGTCGGTGATGTCGAGTATCGCTGTCTCGACGGCGCCAAGGCGGTCCGAGGCGGTCTTCAGCTTTGCGCCATCGGTGGAGGCGATCGTGATCCTCGCCCCTTCCTGCCTGGCGGCGCGCGCAACTGCGAAACCGATTCCGGAACCGCCGCCCACAATCAGAACCCGGGAATCCAGCACGGTCATGGCTCACCTCGCCGCCGGAAAGCGGCTCTTCAGCCAGTCGGCGATCGTCGTGGCGGTCTCCGCGATGCCCGCCTCGCGCCGACCTTCCGCCTTGAAGGCGAAATGATCGCCATCGATACGAGCCAGCGTACGGTCCTGCGTGGCGGCATTCCAATACACGCCCTCGGTCACGAAGGGGAGGATGGTGACGTCGGCCTCGAAGTTGATCGCCAGAACCGGCTGGGTCACCTTCTTCACGTCCTCGTGCATGTTGACCCGGGTCGAGAGGCCCGACCAGGTTGAGAGCCATCCTTCGGCGGTCATCATCTGGACGAACCCCGGGATGCTCCAGTTCGCCGTCTGCGGATCCGGCTGCATGAGGCCGACGATCGAGCGGCGGTTGGGATGAAGCGAGAGATCGGTGAGAGCCGGATCCGCCATGGTGCGATAGATGGTGAGCGTATGGGAGGCCGCGGCCAGGCGAACGATCCCGTTCTGCTGCTCGAGCGGCAGGGCGCCGAAGCCGGGCTCGGTCATCATTGCCCGATATTTGCGCTTGCGCGCGATCTCCTCCCTCGCCTTCCGATCGATCCGCTCGCAGCGCGTGCGCTGGGCGGCGCGATAGCGGGCGAGAAACGCCTCGGAATACTTGCTCACTTCGGGAGGCCTGCGGTAGCCGTTGGCCGGACTGAACATGTCGAGCGAGGGCTCGCAGGACAGCGGATCGCTCTCCTCGATGACCGAGGGGTCCAGGTTCGCCAGGCAGAGCGCCCCCTCGCTCAGGGCCCCTGCCAGCACGATGAGGCCGTCGGCTTGGGGCAAGTCGAGCTCATTGAGGTCGTAGGGCTCGCCCGCTGCGGTCGTGGTCAGCCGGTCCGGCGGCGGAGTATTCGCCTGCGCCATGTAGAAGGTGGAGAGAGGGCCGCCACCGCTGTTGCCGCAGAACACAACCTTCTCGAAGCCTTCTGCCCGCAGGTAGCGGACCTGCGCGGCAAGATCGGCACAGAGACACTCATGCTCGCAGTTGACGTCATTGCCGAGATAGCGCGTCTGACCGCCCAGAACCGCATAACCGGCCTCGAGGAGAAATGGCGTCAGGTAATGGCTCGAGAAATCCGCGCGTGGATGATCGAAGACGATGACCGTCTTCCCTTCACCGCGGGTGTAGAGGATGCCGCTCGAATGCGCTCCATCCTCGGCCTGCAGGCGGACGTTGATCTCCCGCGTCCCCTGGGGAAGGTGAAAATCATCCGAGCCCCACCAGGTGAAAGCCCTCGAGCGGGGCGGCGTCTCGCTCGCTTTGCGACCGAACCCGTGGAAAATCGTGTGTCTGCCAATGAATCGCGGCATGCGTGTCTCCTGCATTCCGGCCGCCATCATACTTCGGTCCGCCGCGAATGAAATCCGCGCCCGGATGAGCAGACCTGCGCCGCTTGGAGCAAGGCGATACTGCGATCGATTGGTCCATACAATTCATCCGTCCGACGGGCCCGACCCACGGTCACGACAAGTACGCCGGCCACGGTCGCCAGGGCCGCCGCGGAACCGATCCCGAAGACGCCGATCGCAGTGGCGAATCCATGCCCGGGCGGACCGTGAGGCTACTTGATCTTGTAAGGATAGTATTCAGGCGGTGCGCAGTGCTGCAATTCGCGCACCGAAGGGGGTGATTTCCCACCGATATCGGTGATGCCGTAGGCCCTGCCGAGCTCCGCGCCGATCAGCGTCCTTCCGGTGTAATCCATCATCTTCGGATCGTTGAAGAGCGCCCAGACCACGTGGCCCGTGAACTCCGTCGACTCCAACGTGCCCTCGAGGTGCTTGAACTTCTCCGGTGCGGCGGCCATCAGCTGCAGCAACCGCTCCGAAGTCAGCGAGCCCATCCAGACCGAGACCGCTGCGACATCCACGCCAGCGTCCTTGAAATCCACTGCCATGTCGAAGGCCATCTTGTCCATTCCCGCCTTGTGCGCCCCATAGGCTGGGCCGAAACAGTAATGCACCGAGCCGGGCGAGGAGGTGAAAACGACCAGTCCCCTGCCTTGCTTCACCATGTGCGGCGCGGCATACCAGCTCGCGACGAATCCACTGCGCACGCCGACATCGATCATTTGGGAGATCTCGAGCGGCTTCTCCCAGAAATTCCCCGGGGCCGGCAACAGGTCGTGAATGGCACAGGCATTATTGACCAGAATGTCGATCCGGCCCTGATCGGACACGACCCGATCGATCAGCGATTTCACCTGCGCGTTGTCCGCGTGATCGCAGCGCACTGCGATCCCCCTGCCGCCCGCCGCCGTGACTGCCTCAGCCGTGGCGTAGATGGTTCCGGTCACAGACGCCTCACCCTCCTTCTGCGTACGGCCGGTGACATAGACGGTGCAGCCATGAGAACCCAGCGCCATCGCGATGCCCTTGCCGGCGCCGCGGCTTGCCCCGGTGACTATCGCAATCGGCGGTTTACTGCTCATGTCATGTGCCTTTCAACTACTGATGATTCTCGAAAGCGGAGCGCCAGACGGGCGTGCGACGGGGCGGCGTGTCGGGGTGAGGCCCCGGGTCCGCCATCGAGGCGCTAAGATAGCGCATATTCGGCCTTCGCAGCGCCAATCCGCCAATCTCAGAAGCGCCCTCCGTCAACGCTGATGCACTGACCTGACGTATAGCTCGCCTCTTCGGAGGCAAGATAGATGAGCGCGCCCAGGCATTCGCGATTGGTGCCTGCTCTGCCGAGCGAGGTTCGACCAAGCACCCCTGCCCTGCGCAATGCGTCAGTCCGCTCATCGATGTCGCCACGCGTTGCGATGGAGCCCGGCTTGAACGCATTCGCCCGAATACCTCTCTCGCCCCACTCCTTGGCCATGTACTGGGTCAACAGCCAGAGCGTTCCCTTGGCCAAGCCGTAAGCATCATAGCCTGGAGTCGGCTCGAGTCCCGTCGAAGAGATTATGGTGATGATGCTCCCGCCCCCGGCGGCCATCATTCTGGGCCCGAGCTGCTTCATGAGACGCAAGGGACCCCATGCGATCACCTGCTGCTGCTCTACCCAAACCGAGTCCGGGGTGGAGATGAGATCTCCCTGCCTCGGATCGGCCGGCTGACTCGAGAGCAGTACCACATCGATGCCCCCGAATGCATTCCAAGACAGATCCGCAAGGCGATCGATGTCTCCGTCCCTCCGGAAGTCGCAGGGTACCGTCGCCGCGCGAGCTCCATACGCGCAGAGCTCCCGGGCAAGGGCCTCCAGCTTTCCAGCGGTGCGCGTCGTAATGACCAGATCTGCCCCCTCCCGGGCAAAGGCGCGCGCGATATCGCCACCCAGCAACCCCCCCGCCCCGGTGAGCAGAACCCGCTTCCCCGCCAGGCGACCGCCTTCTTCATTCTTTGCCACGGACCAGCCTCCTCGAATGGCACGTATTCAATAGTATGTCTCACGAGCATCGTCTTCGCCGAGACCGATCGATCCCGAAACGCGCAGCGACTCGGGGAGGAATGTCGCGACGGAAGGAGCCGGCAGCAATGCTGCTCAGCGAAGATACGCCTCCGTGGCGTACCTGCGCATCATGCGGTGGCTGTTGAAATACGCGGCGTTTCGGCCGATTGCACCCTTCATCACCCTTACCCAGCCGCTCCCACCATCTGAGGCGCCGTAGTAAAGCGGCAGAACGAGGTGCTCGAGCTTCTCGTAGAGCGAGCCGGCATCCTGGATGGCCCAGCCAGTTACCCCTTCGATGCAACCCTCGACCCACCAGCCATCGAGCACCGACAGACTCGGCACGCCATTGAACGCCGCCTTCATGCCGCTCGTGCCCGAGGCCTCGAGTGGCGGCTGCGGGGTGTTGAGCCAGATATCCGCTCCTGCCACCAGCAATAGCGCGAGCTCGAGATCGTAATCCGGCAAGAAGGCGACCGAGACCGCCCCCGCAAGCTCGCGAGCGAGTCCGTGCAGACGGGCGATCAGCCTTTTGCCCTCCTCGTCGCGAGGGTGGGCCTTGCCCGCGAGCACGATCTGCAAGGGGCGTGCACGCGCGATCGCCTTCAATCGGGCCAGGTCCGAGAAGAGGAGCTCCGGGCGCTTGTAGGCGGTCATCCGCCGCGCGAAACCCACGGTAGCCACTTTCGCATCGAGAGTGATGCTCGTGAGCGCGCGCACCCTGTCGATGAGCGCCTGCTTCGCCCTGGCATGGGCATCGAGGATGGCACCGTCGGGAATCTCCTCCACCCGCACCAGCAGCTCAGGCTCATGGCACCAGCCGGGAACGTAGCGGGTGTACAGCTCCCGAAACACATCCGCGCTCCACATGTACGGGTGTACCCCGTTGGTAATGGCGCGCATGTGATATCCCGGGTACATGTTGGAGGAGACCTCGGCGTGCCGCTTGGCGACTCCGTTGACGAAATCGCTGACATTGAGGGCGAGCTGCGTCATGTTCAGCTCCCGCTCACCGGCGAGTGAGCTCAGCAGCGCGAAATCGATAGGTCCATGCTCCGCGCCCGGCCGGCCCGGCGGGGGAGCCCCGCGGTCGTCATAGCCGTAAACGCTGCTCGCAAAGAGCCGTTTGACGAGATCATAGGAGAAGCGGTCGTGGCCGGCCTCCACGGGAGTGTGCGTCGTGAACCGACAGAGATCCCGCACTCGCGGCAAGTCGTAGGGAAGCTCGCCGGGACGCACATCATCCGACGGATACATGTAGCGGCGCAGCAGCTCGACACCGAGAAGCGCCGAATGCCCCTCGTTCATGTGGTAGGCGCTGATCTCGAAATCAAGCGCGCGCAGAATACGCACACCCCCGAAGCCGAGCACCATCTCCTGCTTGAGCCGATAAGCTTCGTCCCCTCCGTAGAGGTAATGGCTGATCTCCCTGTCATCCGTCCGGTTCTCCGGCAAGTCCGTGTCGAGCAGCAGTACCGGCGCGCGCCCGCCCATGTGGCTCTCGACGACGTACAACCACACACCAACCCAGACGGGCCGATCCTCCATGCGCACCGCAACCTTGGCATCCAGCGGCTGGGCCCAGCGGGAAGGGTCCCACGTGTCCGCCTTCTCGATCTGCCGCCCCTCGGAGTCGATCTCCTGGCGGAAGTAGCCGGCCCGGCTCACCAGGCTCACCCCGACCAGCGGCAACCGCAGCTCGGCGGCGGAGCGCAACGTATCGCCCGCGAGCACTCCGAGCCCTCCTGCGTAGGTCGGGATCTCGTTGCGCAGCGCGATCTCCATGGAGAAATAGGCTACGCGCGGCACATTCAGGAATTCATCCAGCATGAGAACACTCGAGCACTGTGTCGAGACACACCCTATGAATTCCCGTCACGATGCTCGTGGCGGGATCGCAATATGACCTTTGGCATTGTCCGGCCTGATTCACGGGCGGCAAAATACGTAGAGTTCGCAGGTCCCGCGCGCGCTCCCTCACCGACCGCGCGCTCGATACGTTGAGCTACACCACATTCATGCTTCGCCGATCCGTAGGGCGAGCGCATCCGTGCGGGGTGCTCCGGTGAGCATCCCGTCGCGGTTATGCCTTGGATGGCATCGACAGGCATAGCCGTTGCTGGAGAGTTCGCGATGACCTCACCGATAGTCATTGCGGCATGCGGCCGGCGCGCCGCGGATAAGGCAGCGCCGGAGCATTCGAGCGAACATGCGCACTGATGAGTGCGCGTGGCGAATCGCCGCGCTGCCTGCGCTGGCGGTGCTCGGGGTGGCGTTGCCGCTCGCGTTCGCGAGCCATTGCGACCAGTTCTTATATGATTTCCCGCCGATCGGTCTGCTGCCCATTTACGCAACTGCGTGGCTCGTACTCGCGGCCGTACTGCTCCCCGCCTGGGTGATCCTGACGGTCGGCTTGCGGGCACTCGAGACATTCAGCCATCCCCCGGGTCCGCTCATCCTTCGGATCGCCCGCGGCGCTCTCATCGGCGTCGCGGCCGCGATCGTCACCGCAAACGTGCTCCCCGGTCTCAGGGTCTGGCTGGGAACCTTCGGGAGCTCCCTGCCGGTCTCACCGAACGCAACGTGGTGGATTTCCATAGGCTTCGGCGTCCTCGCGGCGGTCACCGCGACCGGTCGATCCGCGGTGATGGCTCTGTGGCCCGCCGCCTCGGTCTGCACCGTGATCGGCGCGTTATCGCTCGTTGCCCTACCGATGTTCGGCTGGCCTCGCGGCACACCCCCGCTCGCGTTGCACCCAGCCGAGGCTGGGGTCAACGGCGCGCAGTCCCCGAGCGCCGTATCCAACGAGCCCGGCCCCATCAAGGCCGCTGCCATTCTCCCGCCCACCGACAGGGGGCGACCGAACATCGTGATCCTGACGATGGACGCGCTCTCTGCGCAACATATGTCGCTCTACGGCTATTCGCGGCCGACCACCCCGAAGCTGGCGCAGTTTGCGCGCGGCGCGATGGTATTCGAGCACGCTTACGCCAATGCCAACTTCACCACGCCGGGGATTGCATCCATTCTCACCGGCACCCGCCCCTGGACCAACCGCGCGCTGGAGCTGCCGACGTGGCCCAGGTCGAGCACCCGCCGCACCTCGCTTCCCGCCGTTCTTCGCAGCGCGGGCTATCGGCTGGGCTACGTCTCGAGCAACGTGTACGCCGGCGCTTCGCGGGAGGGAATGGGGCAATACTTTCAGTTCACGAGCATGGACCGCTCCCGTCATACGCTGATCTGCAACGATGCTCTGTCTGCTCATCTGAGGTACGTCTGTGCGGCGACGGAGCTGCGCCCGCTCGAGTACCTGGACGGCATCGTCTACAGGATGGAAGGCTCGGCCGGCAATGAGGAGCACGCCCCGCGACTGGCGCTCGATCCGGCGATCCATTGGCTCGAGACGGTCAAACACAACCGGCCGATCTTCCTCTGGGTCCACCTGTTCCCACCGCACTCACCCTATGCGGCGCCTCCGCCCTGGCTCGGGCGCTTCGATCCGACGAAGCAGGACGACACTGCCGCTCTGACGCAGCCGTACTGGGCGTGGCAACTGTCGCAGCTGTCGCCGCAGCACATAGCCGCTCTTGAAGCCCGATACGACGAGAATCTCGCGTACGTCGATCACTACGCGGGACCCTTCCTGCAGCACGTGCTGCAGATCCTCGGACCGGACACAGTGATCGTCGTCAGCACGGATCACGGCGAGAGCTTCTCTCATGGCTACGGCGCGCATACCGGACCGGGGCTCTACAACGAGATCATCCATATCCCCCTCATCATCAAGCTGCCGTACGAGACGGCCGGCAGGCGCTGCAATGCGCCCGCGCAGCAGGTGGACATTGCCCCCACCCTCGCCACGCTCGCGGGTGTTGCGCCGCCGCCGGACTGGGAGGGACGCTCCCTCTTGGCTGCCTGTTCCGCCTCCCCTGGCAGCTCCGCGGCGGACCGGCCCATCTTCAGCATGAATTTCGAGCAGAATCCACGATATGCGGCACTGACGACCGGATCAGTCGCGGTCATCGACGGTCACTGGAAGCTCATTCATTACATGGGCCCTCTGCACTATCCCTTCATGCCGCCGCTTCACGACCAGCTCTTCGATCTCGCCACCGACCCCAACGAGGACGTGAACCTCGCCAAGGAGCGGCCGCGAGTCCTCGCCCGCCTGCTGGGACTCATCGACGCAGAGCTCTCGCGCCACGGCGGCCCGCTGGTGCACGGGCAGCCTGCTACGCAGATGGCGCAAACTTCCCCATCGCCCTGAGGAGTTCAATTGGCGGTGTAAGGACTTCCGCAGCCTTCAATGGACGTGGCCGGCACCGGCACAACGGTCCGCGTGGCTACCGCGGCGCTTGCTCCTGGCTTGGACGCCACCAAGCGGCATAGAGCACCGGCGCCAGCCACAATGTCATCGCGGTCCCGATGATCAGTCCTCCCACGACGGCGATGGCGAGCGGACGCAGCAAATCGGTGCCACGTCCGATGCCAACGGCGAGCGGCAGA
>JAKBCR010000152.1 GCA_021807675.1 Pseudomonadota bacterium | reverse complement strand
GGGTTGCCGTCGAGCACCGCAAGGAGAGCCGCATGGCTTTCCATCTCATGGATCAGATCGCGGCGGCGACGGAAGCGGGCGCGCACCTCGAAGCGGCTCTTGAGATCGCTCGCGCGGCCGACCAGCCGATCCAGTGCTTGCAGCTGTGTGGTGCCGAAGCGCCGCGCGAAGCCGGCGCGCGGCAGCCGCAGCGCCTCACCGATGGTCCTGACACCGATACGCGCGAGGCGATCCAGCGTGTCCTGCGGCCACCGCAGCGTCGCAAGCGGCAGAGGTGAGAGCTTCCCGACGAGCTGCGCCGGATCCGTGACGACCCGCGAGACAGAGACGGCGCTCAGCGAGGTAGAGACACCGAGTGCCAGGCCGGCGCGCGCCATGACCAGCGCTGCCAGGGGTGTGGGCGCCACCGCCAGCATGCAGGGCATCCGCAAACGCGAGCACTCGCCCGCCATTTCCCGAGTCAATCCTTCCACGCCACCGAAAAGATGCAGGCTTCCCTTTACCTCGAGCAGCAGACTGTCAGGCCGGTCGAGACTGACACGCGGAGTGAGCCGTTCAGCCCGAGTCCCCAGACGCTCGAGATCCTGGCGCTCGGGTTGGGAAGGCGATGCCGCCAGGTGCACGGCCAGCCACAGCTCCGCAGGAGCAATCGCCGCCGCCTCGGCACGGGCGGCGAGCGGGCGGGGTGAATCATCGGAACGCCGTGAAGGCGCCTGCTGCTGCGGTGCGGCCGTGCTCTCCTGAAGAGGGAGCTCGAAGGCTCTGCGGTGTCGCATGGCGCCTCACCGCAAGGAGAGCTCGATCGCGCCCCGCGCGCCGCCGCGACTCTTCAGCAGAGTAATCCGCGCTCCCCGGGGGGCAGGCTCCACGGCAACCCGCAAAACCGCCGGCGAGGACTCCCTCGCCGCCTCCCGTGGCCGAAACAGCACACCGAGGGTAGCGCCCCGCTCCGCCGCAAGGTGCAGTCGGCGGATCTGCCGCGGCAACGCGCTGCGCAACCAAGCCAGTACGATGTCGCATGCGCCTGAGCGAAGCGTCTGCTCGAAGGCCCAAAACGCGGATTTTCGCTCTGCGTTCTTGCTTTGCGACTGCACCACGAGCACCCGCCCCATCATCACGCCGCGCTCCGCAAGCGCGGGTGCGAAAGGCTGCAGGGGAGGCGCCACCCATGCGCACCAACGGGCCTCGGGGCACCGCGTCACGGCGGCAAGAGCTGGCAGCAGGAGCGACAGCTCCCCCGCCCCGAAGCCACTCGGGAGGATCTCGATCAGCCCGGCTTGCGGCCAACCGCCCCCGGGCAGTCCCTCATCGAGAGCCGGAAAGCCGGTGGGGAGCGTCCGCATCCGCGCGGCGCTGCGACCTCGCCAGATGGCGGGATGCTCGAGCAGGCGGGAGAGATCCCGGGACATGGCGAAACCCGGGTCATTACATGAAGCCGCGAGTCTTCCCCCGGCGCAGCACGCCGACCACGATGCCCTCGATGAGCAGCGGCTGCTCCTTGAGATCCACCTTGATCGGCTCGAAGTCGCTGTTCTCCGGCAGCAACCAGACGACGGAGCCTTCCTGACGGTAGCGCTTCACGGTGACCTCGTTCTCCAGGCGCGCTACGACGATCTGGCGGCTGCGCACCTCCGCCGTACGGTGAACCGCAACCAGGTCTCCGTCGAGGATGCCGGCATCTTTCATGCTCATGCCGGTGACCTTGAGCAGGTAATGTGGCCGCGGCTGGAAGAGACCCGGGTCGATCTGCAGGCGGGCCTCGAAGTTCTCTTCCGAGAAGATGGGCTTGCCGGCGGCGACACGGCCGATGAGCGGCAGGCCCATCTGCTCCCGGATGGTGTCCTTCAGCTGGATGCCGCGGGAGGCGCCCGGTACGAGCGCGATGACGCCCTTGCGGGCGAGCGCACGCAGGTGATCCTCGGCGGCATTGGGAGATCTGAAGCCGAGTTCGCGAGCGATCTCCGCTCGGGTGGGAGGCATGCCGGTCTCGGCGATGAAGCGCTGGACAAGGCGCAGGATTTGCATCTGGCGCGGAGTGAGGTCGGACATCTTGCGCTGCCTGTTCATTTATACACTACTGAAATTATATCCAGATTTAGGCCGATGGCAAGAGGGTCTTCCAGACCACTCCGTGGGGAATATGCGACAGCCAGGTCACCGCCCAGCTGACAGGCACGCCATCCGGACCGCCTGGAGGGTCTCCCCGGCCGTCCTGTTCCGGCGCATGGTGCGGGATTGCACCTCTTGCCGTGCATCCGTAACGCCAGCCGGAGCGCCTCGCAAATGTCGCGAGTCAAAGACAAAGTAGCGTTTGGAGTTGCATTCCCGCCGCAAATTTGGTGCAGTTGCATGCTGCGAAGGCGACGGTGCGCACAGCCGGTCGGATCCGGAGCGTGCCGCCGCCTTCGCATTAGCGTTCTCAGGACCTCCCGAATCAACAACCCAGAAGGGGACTTGTATGAAGTGCGCGAGTGTTGTCAAGGTGGCTGCTGCCGCAGCATTGGTGATCGGTCTTGCTGGTTGCCAGGACCTCAAGCCGATGCAGTCCGATATCGCAGATCTGAAGTCGCAGGTTGCCCAGCTGCAATCGCAGGTGGCGGCCGCGAAGAGCTCTGCGGATCAGGCGTCGAGCGAAGCTCAGTCCGCCAGCCAGGCGGCCAGCGGTGCGCAGAGCACTGCGAACCAGGCGCTGGCTGCCGCTCAGGCCGCCCAGTCGGCGGTCGATGCGACCAACGAGAAGATCAACCGCATGTTCAAGCGGTCGATCTCGAAGTAAGAGCGTTCCCGCTCTCTTCAAAAAACGCCGCGCATCCGCGCGGCGTTTTTATTTGTTTATTGGCTAAAAGTCGCCTGCGGCGCTTTGAGCGGCCAGCCCGGTGACCGCATTCGACCCCGCGGCCCAGGGAGCGGCCCTGGGCCGCTTACTCACTTGCTTTCGGTCTAACCCAGAGAATGCTCTTTTTGAGCCTCCGTGCGCAAGCAAGTGAACAAGCAGGCCAAAGCCGCCTTTGGCCTGCGGGGTGGAATGAGTCACCGGGCTGGCCGCTCAAAGCGCCGCCAGGCGACTTTGAGCCAATCTAATAACGGATCAGGGCCGAGCCCCAGGTCACTCCGCCACCGAAGGCCTCGAGCAGCAGCAGGTCGCCGCGCTTGATCCGACCGTCACGAACCCCGGTGTCGAGCGCCAGGGGGACGGAGGCCGCGGAGGTATTGCCATGGTCCTGGACGGTAGTGATGACGCGGTCCATCGGCAGATCGAGCTTGCGCGCCGTGGCGTGAATGATGCGCAGATTCGCCTGGTGTGGCACCAGCCAGTCGATGGCCGAGCGGTCGAGCGCATTGGCCGCGAGGGTCTCCTCGATCGCCCGGCCCAGGGTGGTCACCGCGAGCTTGAAAACCTCGCTCCCGGTCATGGTGATGGTGCGCCGGGCCTTGGCAGGATCGCTGGTGGCGGCGAGCCCTCCTCCACAGTAGAGAAGATCCTTGTACGAGCCGTCGGCATGCAGGTGAGTCGACAGGATCCCCGGCTCATCCGCCGCCTCGAGCAGCACGGCGCCCGCTCCGTCTGCGAACAGCACCGCCGTCGAGCGGTCGCTCCAGTCCGTGATGCGCGAGAGCGTCTCGGCGCCGACCACCAGCGCCCGGCGGGCTTCGCCGAGCCGTACGAATTTGTCCGCGATGGAGAGCGCGTACATGAACCCGCTGCAGGCGGTCTCCAGGCTGAACGCCGCGCTTCCGCGGCAACCGAGCCGCGCCTGCAGCAGCGCGCCGCAGTTGGGGAAGACCATATCGGGCGTCGTGGTGCCGAAGGCGATGAAGTCGACGTCGGTCGGCCGAACCCCCGCGGCCTCCAGTGCGGCGCGCGCAGCGTGCTCCGCCAGATCCACCGTGGTCTCGCCGCTGGCGGCGATGTGCCGCCGCTCGATACCGGTCCGCTCCCGGATCCATTGGTCGCTGGTGTCCATCATCTTCTCGAGATCGAAGTTCGTGAGAATCTTCTCGGGAAGATACGAGCCCGTCCCCGCGATGCGCGAATAATTCAAGTTGTCGAACCCTGTGGTGTTCCCGCTCCCTGTGCGGCGAGCGCTTGTGCGATCTGCGCGGTCAGTCCGCGACGCGCGGCGAGCGCGGCGGTGATGATCGCCCTGGCGAAAGCCATACCGTCGGCTCTACCGTGGCTTTTTACCACGATGCCGGTCAAGCCGACCATACACGCACCGTTGTACCTGCGCGGATCGAGGCTGGCAGCCACCCTGCGCAGCACCGGGCGCGCCGCGAGCCCCGCCAGGCGCCCGAGCCAGGAAGCATGGAACTCCCGGCGCATGCGATCGGCGATCAGGGCCGCGGCCCCCTCCATGGTCTTCAGGGCCACATTCCCCGTGAACCCGTCCGTGACCACCACATCGACGTCGCCGGAGAAGATGTCATCGCCCTCGACGAATCCGACATAGTTGAGATGACTCGTGGCAAGAAGCACATGCGCGGCCTGCACCACCTCGTGTCCCTTGATGTCCTCCTCCCCGATGTTGAGAAGGCCGATTCTCGGAGCGGCGAGCCCGTAGACATCGCGGGAGATGATGCAACCCATCGCGGCGAACTGGCCCAGCTGCTCCGGCGTCGCCTTGGTGTTGGCCCCGAGGTCCAGCATGTGCGTATGGCCGTGGGCGGCCGGGATGGCCGAGATGATGGCGGCCCGTTCCACGCCGGGCAGCGTCTTCAGCACGAAATGCGCGATCGCGTTCAGCGCGCCGGTGTTGCCGGCGCTCACGCAAGCGGCAGCGCGCCCGCTCTTGACGAGGTCCACCGCGACGCGCATCGAGGAGTCCTTCTTGCGGCGGATCGCCTCGCGCGGGCTCTCGCTCATCGCGACGACCTCACTCGCGGGCACCACCTCGATACGCTCGCGCAGCTCCTTGGGGATCGAGGAGACCCGTGCCCCGATGAGACTGGGGTCGCCGACGAGGATGACGCGCAGCGCGGCATCCTCGCGCAGGGCGCTCAGCGCTCCGGCAATGTACTCGGGCGGCGGATGGTCGCCGCTCATCACGTCGATGGCGATGGGCAGCACGGCGGCGCGCGCTGGCGCTCGACAGAGCGGGGAGCTATTCCTGCTCGTCCGACTCGGCCGGCTTCTCGATCACGCGTCGGCCCCGATAGAAGCCATCGGGCGTAATGCGATGCCGCAGGTGCGTCTCCCCCGACTGCGGATCGGTGGAAAGCGCCGGGGTCGAAAGCCCGTCGTGGGAGCGATGCATGCCGCGCCGGGAGGGCGTCTTGCGGCTTTTCTGAACGGCCATAATGTCCTCGTGCGCCCGAAGCGCGCGCTAACTTCAAACTAGACTACGAACTACTTGCGTCTCAACAGCTCTGCGAGCCCTTCGAAGGGCCGCTGCGTCACATGCTCCGGCGCCTCCTCGGGCAGCAGCGAAGCGGCCGGCGGCACGGCGCACCCGCTCAGCTCCTCGTGCAGCGGCACGATGGGCAGCGCGAGCAGCAGCTCCTCCTCGACCAGCTCCCCTGCACTGATGCGTCCCTCGCGCGCGAGCACCGGCTCGAGGTCATCGGGCACCTCGGCGGCGTCCGCCTCCTCGAAGACCAGCGCCACGTGCGTCGTGCCATCCAGGCCCAACTCCATCGTCTGCATGCACCGCTGGCATTGCAGCGTCGCCTTGCCGACGAGCGACAATTCCGCCATCGCGAAGCCCGACCGCCGCCCGAAGCGCGCAGCACCATGCACGCTCCCGCCGATGCCGGCGATCCGCGATCTCAACCGCGGCAGCTCGGCCAACGGAACGTCAAAGTCGATCTCGGTCTCGCCATGAGAGAGCCGATCGACGTCGAGCGGCTGGGACCAGGGCGGCGACATGGGGCGCGTATAATAGGTATCGCCTGTCGGCAAGTCAAAATCCCGCTGCGTGCGTTAAGTCATTGTTTCTCATGCCCGAGCTCATTCTCGCATCCACCTCCCTTTACCGTCGCGCGCTCCTCGAGCGGCTGGGCCTCCCCTTCACGGCCCTGCCCCCCGGGATACCGGAGGACACGATACCCGGGGAGCTGCCCCCGGATCGCGCGCTGCGGCTCGCCATTGCCAAAGCCCAAGCCATCGCATCGCGCCGCCCGGAGGCCATCGTGATCGGCAGCGACCAGGTGGCGGCGATCGGCAGCAGGATTCTGGAGAAGCCCGGCGATGCCACGCGCTGCCGTCTCCAGCTCATGGCGGCCGGCGGCTCGAGTGCGCGCTTCCATACCGCCTGCGCCCTGATCGGCCCGCACGCGGGTATCCGCATGGTGCATGTCGACACGACGACGGTGCTCTTCCGCAGCCTCAGCAGTCAGGAAATCGAGCGCTATGTGGAGCGGGAGCGTCCGTTCGACTGTGCGGGAGGCTTTCGGGCCGAGGGCCTCGGCATCGCTCTGTTCGAGAGCATCGAGAGCCACGATCCCACGGCGATCATCGGACTGCCGCTCATCTGGCTCGCCAGTGCACTGAGGCGCGCGGGCTATATTGTTCCATAGGCGTAAGGTCGGCATCCTGCCGCGTTGCGCGGCCAGCCCAGTGACAGGGATTCATCTCGCGGCCGTTTCCCGGGGCGCTTTACTCTTGCGCTGGCGGATCTCAGGGCGGAGCGGCCCTGGACCGCTCGCTCACTTGCGTTTGTGCTGCCCTTGGAGCTGGTCCAGCACTACGGAAAGTTCGGGGGGCAGCGGTGCACTGGCGCTGAACGTGTCGCCGCGAGGCCACTCGAAGCTCATGCTGTGGGCGTGCAAGAACATCCTCGTGAGCCCGAGCGCGCGCATCCTCTCATTGAACTGCGCATCACCGTACTTCTCATCCCCCGCCACCGGATGTCCGGCATAAGCCGCGTGCACTCGGATCTGATGCGTGCGCCCGGTGTGGAGAGCCACCTCCATCAGCGTGGCGGTTTTGCCGAAGAACTGCACCGGACGGAACTCGCTGAGGGACGGCTTGCCCGAGGCATCGGCACGCACGGTGCGCTCGCCGCCCATACGGGTATCGGTACGCAGGGGGACATCGATCCGCTTGCGCCCGAGGTCCCATTTCCCCGCGACCAGGGCGAGGTAGCGCTTCTCGCATGCCCCTTCCCGCAGCAGCGCATGAGCGGTGCGCAGCGTCGCCGCATCGCGCGCGACGAGCAGGCAGCCGCTCGTATCCCGATCGAGCCGGTGCACCAGCTCGAGCGGTTCGCCCGGCTTGAGGACTCGCAGAGCCTCGATTACCCCGAAGCTGATACCGCTACCGCCGTGAACCGCGATGCCCGCCGGCTTATCGAGAACCAGCAGCCGGTCCGTGCTCTGCACGATAGCCCGCTCGACGGCCTGCAGCATCCACGGCGGAGCACCGGACCGTGCCACTGCCTCTCCCTGGCGGCCGGCCAGCCCGTGTGGCCCTCCTGGCCCGTCGCCCGCAGGTGTGCTCGCTCGGACAGGAGGCACTCGGATCCGATCGTGCGGGCTAAGCCGTGCCTCCGGTCCCGCGCGCCGTCCGTTCACCCGCACCTCTCCCCGGCGGATGATGCGGAATATCCGAGTCCGCGGCACATCGCCCAGGCGCCGCGCCAGGTACTTGTCCAGGCGCTGCCCGGCCTCGCCCTCTTCGACCTCGAACTGGCGCACCCCATGGCCTCGGCTTCCCTCGGCCGGACCGTGGCCCGGGCGGCGGTTTTCATCCCGGGAAGCCCGGTCATTGTCCTCTGGCACATCGACCTCGGCGTAAGACGCTGTTTCCACTGTAATCTTTACAGTATACTCTCTCCGCCGTCCGTCGCTCGGACGCGCCAATGGTAGGCGGCGCACCGCGCCGCATGTTAGTTGGACCTCGGGTTAAGAGGCCATCGTATTGGGCCGACAAGATCGCGCAGCCGGCGCCGAATCCCCTTGGTCAGGGTTCCGCGGGCCGCGGCATCGGTTGAGAGCACCGAAGCGTTTCCGGCACCCCGCCCTTCGTGTGGCGGGCATCGACGCATATATCGAGACTCGAGCGCAGCGTGAGCGTGCGCCGAGTGTGAGGAATCTTCGCCGCCGTGACGCGTTGGCGCCACGGCCTCCCGCCTTCTTGCCGGCCCCACATCTGACAGTAGGGGCACATGAAAAGAATGCTCGTGAATGCGACTCAGGAGGAAGAGTTGCGGGTCGCGCTGGTTGACGGCCAGAAGCTCTTCGACCTCAGTATCGAAATTCCCTCCCGTGAACAAAAGAAAGCGAACGTCTACAAAGGCCGCATCTCCCGCATCGAGCCCTCGCTCGAGGCCTGTTTCGTCGATTACGGCTCCACCCGGCATGGCTTTCTGCCACTGAAGGAAGTCTCGCGGGAGTATTTCCGCCAGCAGCCGCAGGGCGGCCGGATGAACATCCGCGAGCTCCTCTTCGAGGGCCAGGACCTCATCGTGCAGGTGGAGAAGGAGGAGCGCGGCAACAAGGGTGCGGCGCTCACGACATTCCTCAGCCTCGCCGGACGCTTTCTCGTCCTCATGCCGAACAATCCGCGCGCGGGCGGGGTATCGCGCCGTATCGAGGGCGAGGATCGCGATCAGATGCGCGAGGTCATGAACCAGCTGCAGATCCCGGAGGGCATGGGAGCGATCGTACGCACGGCCGGCGTCGGCCGCAGCGCCGAGGAGCTCCAATGGGATCTCGATAACCTGAATGGGCAGTGGCAGCAGATCGCCGCCGCGGCCAAGGACCGCCCCGCTCCGTTCCTCGTCTATCGGGAGAGTGACGCGGTCACGCGCACTTTGCGCGATTACCTCTCCGATGACATCGGCGAGGTGCTGGTCGACGATCAGGCTGCCTTCCAGAAGGCGCAGGAGTACATGCAACGCTTCATGCCCGCGGATACGCAGCGGCGCCTGAAGCTCTACACCGACGACATTCCGCTCTTCACGCGCTATCAGATCGAGATCCAGATCGAGTCGGCCTATGCGCACAAGGTGCAGTTGCCCTCCGGCGGCAGCATCGTCATCGACTACACCGAAGCGCTCGTCTCGATCGACATCAACTCGGCGCGAGCCACCAAGGGCAGCGACATCGAGACCACCGCGCTCAACACCAATCTCGAGGCGGCGGACGAGGTGGCGCGTCAGCTGCGTATCCGCGACATCGGCGGGCTCATCGTCATCGACTTCATCGACATGGAGTCGAGCAAGAACCAGCGCGAGGTCGAGGACCGGCTGCGCGATGCGGTGAGGATGGACCGCGCGCGGATTCAGATCGGGAAGCTCTCGCGGTTCGGGCTCCTCGAGATGTCGCGCCAGCGCCTGCGGCCTTCGCTCGGGGAGTCGAGCCACATCGTCTGCCCGCGCTGCGTCGGCATCGGTAGCATCCGCAGCGTCGAATCGATGACGCTCGCGGTGCTCCGATTGATCGGCGAGGAGCTGCGCAAGGACCGCACGACGCGAGTGATCGCTCAGCTGCCGGTTGAGGTGGCTACCTACCTCTTCAACGAGAAGCGCGAGTGGCTGCGGACACTGGAGGATCGCAGCTCCGCGGAGCTCATGATCGTCCCGAATCCCAACATGCAGACCCCGGAGTACTCCATCAAGCGCATCAGGGACGACGAGGCGGACCTGCCGGAGAACCGGCAGACGAGCTATCTGATGCCCTCCTCACCGGAGCCCGCCGAGCCCGGCGTCGCCCGCGACAAGCGGCCTCCCGCCGAGGTCCCCGCCGTGACGGCGCTGCTGCCGAGCACGGCGGCTCCCATCGTGTCACATCCGGCACCGGCCGCGCTGGCCGCACCTGCACCGGAAGGCGCGGCGGGGGAGCCACGCGCCAACGGCGGACTTCGCGCCTGGTTCAAGAGGCTTTTTGCGGCCGAGTCCGAGGCTGCTGAGTCCGCGCAGTCCGCACAGACCGACTCGTCAGTACCGGCTATTGCTCCGGCCGCGACATCTGCCCGCTCGAGCGGCGGTGGCGAGAGACGCCGCGACGGCCGGCCGGAGCACACGCGGCAGCGACGGCGGTCGGAGGGTGGTCAACGACGAGGCCACGGCGATGGCCGGCGAGCAGAGGGACACGGCCGAGATGGACGCGACCGCGATCGTGATCGTCGTGAGCCCGATCGGGATCAGGAGCGGCGGCAGCGGGATCGGGATTCCAGCCCGCGCCCCTCGGAGTCCGCCGTGAGCACTGCTCCGCAGTTGGAAGGAAGCGAGCCGCGCTCCGGAGCAGAGGTTAGCGCAGAGCCGCGTCAGCCCACGAGCGAGCGCGGCGAGCGGCGCGGGCGCCGCAGAGGTCGCCGCGGCGGGCGACACGGCGGCGGCGGAGGCGGTCGCGAGGCCGGCATGCGCGAGACCGCCAACATTGCGGGAGGGCCCCCGGCCGCTCAGGAAGGCGGTGGAGCCGACTCCTTCGCCGATGCGCCTTCCAACGGTGTCCGCGAGCCCCACCCCGAGCCAGCCGCGGCTCGGGAGTCATCTGCTCCACCGGAGTCACGGGAGCCGCGGGAGTCACGGGAGCCGCGGGAGTCACGGGAGCCGCGGGAGTCACGGGAGCCGCGGGAGTCGCGGGAACCGCGGGAGTCACGGGAGCCGCGGGAGTCACGGGAGTCACGGGAGCCGCGGGAGTCACGGGAACCGCGGGAGTCACGGGAGCCGCGGGAGTCACGGGAACCGCGGGAGTCACGGGAACCGCGGGAGTCACGGGAACCGCGGGAGCCGCGCGAGACACCCACTCGCCACGAGGAGCCTGCCGCGCATCTTGCGCATTTCGAGCCGTCCCCGCCGACGGACACCAAC
>JAKBCR010000151.1 GCA_021807675.1 Pseudomonadota bacterium | reverse complement strand
AAAGGGCGCTAAAGTAGAGCCGGCGGCCAGCCGATAAGCGGGTATGTTCGACGGAGCCGACACAGTGGTGCTGTACGAGGAGCTCGCCTTCCAGGGCGTCCTCCCCGTCCTATGGCGGCCCGCCCTGGGACCCCCTGACGCCGACACCGCAGCGGGCCTCGCCGAGCGCAACCACCAGGTGCTCCAGGCCTTGGACGCCATGGAAGAGTACGGCCCGGTCGAGAAGCCCGACGAGAACAGCCCCTACGCCGCGGATCTCATGCGCCTCGAGCGCAAAATGAATCTCCTCCTCGACCTCGTCGGCCAGATCCTGGCCGCGAACCGCCCCCGCCCCGCGGCCGCCGCCGTGCGGTTCAATGCGCTCGGAGCCGTCTGGCGGGGGACGCCTCCGCTGCCCGAGGCCGGGGCACAGGGCGTGCTCGAAGTCTACCTGCACGATTGTCTCGCACACCCGCTGCGCCTTCCCGGTCGCGTGACGAACGTCACACCGGACGGCAACGTGAAGGCACGCTTCATCCCCCTCGGCGAGCCTGTTGCCGATCTCATCGAAAAGCTGGCTTTCCGCCGGCACCGCCGGCAGATCGCAGGAGCACGTACTCGTCCGCGCAGCGCGCCCGATTGATCGTCCCCAGCCGACGGGTCGAGCATCGGGTCCATTCTCCCGCGTCACTCGCCGTCTTGTGATTGACGTCACGAAGCGCAAGCCGGGTTGTCTCCACTTGCACACAACCGGAAGCGCTTCACAGCCCGCCGCCCACGGCACCGCGCAGCATTCGCCACGCGGGACGAGGTTCCAGGAGTGCGGCAACGAATGCCGTCCAGACAGAGCCGCGGCACCGAGAACAAGAGCACAAATGTGAGCACGCGGGAGTCCCCATGTCGGCAGCGCAGAGTTTCTCGGGCCTTGCACCGGGTAGCGGCCAGAGCGCGCCGCCGGACCTGGCGGCCTTCCCGGCCGCCGCCGCACGGCTCCCCACGGGCAACTCACCGGCCATCCGTGAAGTCATCAGCCTCATCCGCCAGGTGGCCGGCCACCACTCCACAGTGCTCATCCTCGGCGAGTCAGGCACGGGCAAGGAAGTCGCCGCTCGCGCCATTCACGATCTGAGCCCACGGCGCAACCGGCCGTTCGTCGCGGTCAACTGCGGCGCAATTCCGACCGAGCTCCTCGAATCAGAGCTCTTCGGGCACGAGAAGGGTTCCTTCACCGGCGCCATAGCCGCGCGCAAAGGCCGTTTTGAAATCGCCGAGGGCGGAACGCTGTTTCTCGATGAGATCGGCGATATGAGCCCCTCGATGCAGGTGAAGCTTCTTCGCGTTCTGCAGGAGCGTGTCTTCGAGCGCGTCGGCAACCACGTGCCCCTCCGATGCAACGTGCGCATCATCGCGGCTACGCATCGCAATCTCGAGGATTCGATAGCTCGCGGCACCTTCCGCGAGGATCTCTTTCACCGTCTCAACGTGTTTCCCGTCGATATGCCGCCGCTGCGCAGGCGTATCGAGGATCTGCCGTTGCTCGTGCGCGATTTCGTTGCGCAAAACGTATCGGACGGACGACCGGCCGTGCAGTTTGCACAGCGCACTCTCGCCGCTCTGGCCCTTCACGGGTGGACCGGCAACGTGCGCGAGCTGAGCAATCTGATCGAGCGGCTCTCGATCATCGCCGGCGGACGCATCGTGCAGATCGAGGATCTGCCCATGAAGTACCGCCCACCCGAGGACTGGGTGTGGGAAGAGCGGCAGACCGAGCGCTCCGAGATGGAAGCGGCGGTAGGCGAGAAGGATCTCCTCGACGACGAGGAGGCGTTCACCCTGCTCGAGACCGGTGCGATCGCCGCCAGCCCGGCAAGCCCATCGCGGGCCGGCGCGTCCGATGCACTGACCGCGCTGCCCGAGGCGGGCATCGACCTGCGGGCGCACCTGCTGTCGATCGAGCGTGGACTCGTCCAACAGGCGCTCGAGCGTGCCAGCGGCACCGTCGCGCATGCCGCGCGCCTCCTCAATCTGCGCCGCACGACTCTCGTCGAGAAGCTGCGCAAGCTCGGCATCGAGGCGGCGACGGAAGTTTGACGCGTGGGCGGCGATTTCCTGCCGCCAACGTGATCGCCTTCACGCTTTACGGCCGGTTTGCGCCCGGCACGCCTTTTGCACCCTCTCTCACGACGATGCGGTCCCGTACGTGGGAGGTTGGATGTTCCAGACTGACGAAACACCGCTGGCATGCCCCGCCGACGAGGCGCCGTGCGCGCAGCGAGGCAGGGATGCGGAGCGTCGCGCCGGATCCGATCCGGTGGCGTGCGCGCCGAGCTCCCGGCGACTGATCGAGCTAGCGCGCCGCGTCGCGTTGAGCGACTGCACGGTGCTCGTGGTCGGCGAGTCCGGCACCGGCAAGGAAGTCCTGGCACGCTACATCCATCGCCGCTCCCCGCGCTTGGGAAAGCCGCTCGTCGCGGTCAACTGCGCCGCCATCCCCGAGAGCATGTTGGAAGCGATGCTTTTCGGCTACGAGCGCGGCAGTTTCACCGGCGCGCATGCCTCGCACCCGGGCAAGTTCGAGCAGGCGCAGGGCGGGACGCTGCTTCTCGATGAGGTGACGGAGATGCCTCTCGGCCTGCAGGCGAAGCTGCTGCGCGTCCTGCAGGAGCGCGAAGTCGAGCGTCTCGGTGGCCGCACGCCGGTGAGCCTCGACGTGCGCGTCATCGCCACCACCAATCGGCGGCTGCGCGAGGAAGTTGCCGCCGGCCGCTTCCGCGAGGACCTCTACTATCGTCTCAACGTGTTCCCGCTCGCGATCGCGCCGCTGCGGCTGCGCCGCGATGACGTTCTGCCGCTCGCCATGCAGCTCCTGACGGCCCGCTGCCGGCCGGGCGAGCCCATTCCGGCGCTCAGTGCCGAGGCTGCCCACCTGCTCCTCACCTATCCCTGGCCGGGCAACGTGCGCGAGCTCGACAACCTCCTGCAGCGTGCGCTCATTCTGCTCAACGGTCCGGTGATCCGTCCCGAGCACATCCAGTTCGAGCTCGCCAACGAGCTCCCACCGCCATCGGACGGCTCGAGCCCCGAAGCGAGCTGCTCGCTCGCCGGCTCGCTGGTGCAGGCGGAGCGCGATCTCATCCTCGATGCGCTGCGCAACCATCAGGGCAGCCGCCGCGAAGCGGCCGAGCACCTCGGGATCAGCGCGCGCACGCTGCGCTACAAGCTCGCACGCCTGCGCGAGGCGGGCGTCGAAGTACCGGCGGCTTGAGGAGTCCAGCATGAGCCAGATGGAAATCGATCGGGTTCTCGCCCAGATCCGGGCCCTCTCGACCCAGCTGCAACCCAAAGCGCCGCAGCCCGCGGCCGCGCAGGGAAGCGGACCGAGCGAATTCGCCACTCTTCTGCGCCAGGGTATCGACCAGGTGAACCAGAGCCAGCAGCACGCGAGCCAGCTCGCCGATGCCTTCGCGCGGGGCGCCCCGGGCGTCGAGCTGCCCCAGGTGATGGTGCAGATGGAGAAAGCCAGCGTGTCCTTCCGGGCGTTGACCGAGGTGCGCAACCGCCTCATCAGCGCCTACCAGGACATCATGAACATGCAGATGTAACGCGACGGATGTGACTTTCGACCATGGCCGCCGATCCCGCCACCATTTCCAACAGTCTGGCCAGCAGCCCCTCCGGCGCCCCGGCCACCCTTGCCGCGCTGCCCGCGAGCCTGCGGCCGCTGCTTCTCCTGATCGGCATTGCCGCCGCCGTCGCCGCGGGCGTCTGGATCGTGCTCTGGTCCCGCGGGCCGACCTACAGTCTTCTGTACGCCAACCTCTCCCCTCAGGATGAGGCTCAAGTCGCCCAGGCCCTCGAGGCCGCGCAGATTCCCTACAAGCTCGACGCCGCCTCAAACGGCATCGAGGTCCCGGCCGAGCGCCTCGACCAGGCGCGCTTGAAGCTCGCCGGCCAGGGGCTCACGGGCAACGACAGCTTCGCCGCCCTGGAGAAGAGCTCCGGCTTCGGCGTCAGCCGGTTCATGGAGGATGTGCGCTACCAGCACGCGCTGGAGATGGAGCTCGCGCGCACCATCGCCAGCATGCAGCCCATCGCCGCAGCCCGCGTCAATCTCGCCGAGCCGCGGCAATCGGTCTTCGTCAGCGAAGACCGCAGGGCGAGCGCCTCGGTTTTCGTGCAGTTGAAGCCCGGATCGACGCTCGATCCCGAGCAGGTGCAGGCCATCGTCAACCTCGTGGCCTCCAGCGTTCCGAATCTCTCCCCGAAGGAGGTCACCGTCGTCGACCAGCAGGGAAATCTGCTATCGGCGCCCAACGGCCACGACCCCTACGCCATGGACGAGCGCGAGTACGACATGGTTCACCGCATGGAAACCGACTACGCGCGGCGGATCGAAGCGCTCCTCACGCCTCTGGTCGGACCCGGACTGGTCCACGCCCAAGTGGTCGCCGAGCTCAACATGGGCACCCGCGAGCAGGCCAAGGAGCTCTACACCCCCAACAGTCAGATCGTTCGCAGCGAGCACCTCGCGGAGCAGAGCGAGGGGGGTGCGGCGACCGGGGGCGTTCCGGGTTCCCTCTCCAATGAGCCTCCCGTGCCGGGCACGATCGTTCCGCCCGCCGCCGCGAAATCGAGCGCCAAGGCGGGCCAGAGCGGCGCCGCCGCATCGGGCAGCGGACAGAGCGCGGCGCAGGGTGGCTCCGCCCGATCCAGCGCCGCCGCAACGCCTGGCGCAGTGGAGCCCGTCGGCGGCACCGTGGGGGCACCGGGCGGCGGCAACACGATTTCCAGCGACATGACTCGCAATTACGAAATCGACCGCACGCTCGATTACTCCAACCGCCCCGCCGGCGCCATCCGGCGCCTGACCGTAGCCGTGCTGATCGGTGATCGCACCGTGACCGGGGCCGACGGTCAAGTGAAGAAGGTACCCCTCAGTGCACAGGAGCTGGCGCGTGTCACTCAGTTGGTGAAGGACGCCGTGGGATACGACGCGTCGCGAGGTGACAGTGTCAGCGTCGTGAATGAGTCGTTCGATACGCCCACCACTGCCGCCGCCGATGATGGGAGCTTCCAGAGGCCGCCGATCTGGCAGAGTCCCTTCGTCTGGAGCCTCCTGCGGATCGTCGCCGGCCTCGTGGTGGTGCTCGTGCTGGTCCTCGCCGTACTCCGGCCGCTCGTGAGAACACTGATCGCTCCCATGCGCATCGCCCCGGCCGCGACCTTGGGATCGCAAGCGCTACCGGGAGCGCCGCCCGGGGCAGCCGCGGCAGCGGGCGCGCTACCGGCGGGTCAAAAGCAGGCGGCGGTGACCGCAGTCACGCACGAGCAGCAACTCGTCCAGGCGCGCACGCTCGTGAGTCAGGACCCGAAGCGAGTCGCGCAGGTGGTGCGCGGCTGGGTAGGCTCCGATGAGTGAGCGCGCTGACCGGCGCGAGGCCGCCCGCAGCGGCACCGAGCGCGCCGCCATCCTGCTGCTGACGCTCGGGGAGAACGAGGCCGCCCAGGTGCTCAAGCACATGGGCGCCAAGGAGGTGCAGCGCATCGGGACTGCGATGGCCAAGCTGTCGAGCGTCTCACGTGAGGAAGTGCATAGCGTCGTCTCCGATTTCGCCCTGACGGTCGAGAGCCAGACCTCGGTGGGCATCGGCGCCGACGAGTTCCTGCGCAAGGTGCTGGTCGACGCCCTGGGGCAGGACAAGGCGGCGAGCATCATCGACCGGATCAACATCGGCCGCTCGACCAAGGGACTCGAGGCGCTGAAATGGATGGATGCACGCGGGGTGTCCGAGCTCATCCGGCTCGAGCACCCGCAGATCATCGCCATCGTGCTCGCCTATCTCGATCCGGACCAGTCGGCCGAGGTGCTGGCGCACCTGCCCGCGAATGTGCGCGCCGACATCGTCGCGCGCATCGCTACGCTCGATGGGGTGCAGCCGAGCGCGCTCACCGAGCTCGACGACATCATGGAGAAGCAGTTCGCCGGCAAGGCCGGGGGCAAGACTTCCGTGCTCGGAGGCCCCAAGGCAGCCGCCAACATCATCAATTTCCTCGAGCCGAGCCAGGAGAGCGCGCTCCTGGAGCAGATCGAGAAGAGCGACGAGGCTCTCGCCGCGCGCATCCAGGACCTGGTGTTCGTGTTCGACAACCTCATCGATCTCGACGACCGCGGCATGCAGGAGCTGCTGCGTCAGGTGCCCGCGGAGCAGCTGCTGCTCGCGCTCAAAGGGACCGAAGACACGCTGAAGGAGAAGATCTTCAAGAACATGTCGCAGCGCGCCGCCGAAATGCTGCGCGATGACCTGGAGGCGAAAGGCCCGGTACGCCTGTCCGAGGTCGAGGGCGCGCAGAAGGAGATCCTGCAGACCGCCCGCAAGCTCGCCGAAGCGGGCACCATCGCGCTCGGCGGCAAGGGCGAGGAATATGTCTGAGCGGGTCCTCGAGAAACCGAGCGTGCGCTCGCCGGTTACCGCGACGATCGAGCGCTGGCGGTTGCCGGAAGTCGAAGGACCCATCGTCGGCCGCCCACGCGAGGACCGCCGGGCGGCGCTAGCCGAAGAGTCGGTACGGCTCGCTCTGAAGGAGGCCGAGGCGCGCGGCTACGAGGCGGGCATGGCCCGCGCCCGGGCCGAGACGAGCACTCGGCTCGCGGCGCTCGAGCAGCGTGTCAAGCAACTCGATGCGGCGCTGCACCTGCTCGCGCGCCCGCTCGAGCAGCTCGACGCCGACATCGAGGGCGAGCTCGCGCAGCTTGCGCTGGCGGTCGGCAGGCAGCTGGCGCGGCGCGAGCTGCGGATCGAGCCTGCGCAGGTGATCGCCATCCTGCGCGAGTCACTGGCGCTCCTGCCAGCGGCGGCGCGCGAGGTGCGGGTCCACTTGCACCCCGAGGACGCCGCGACGGTGCGGGAGCACCTGACCGCCCCTGCCAGCGAGCGTGCCTGGACGGTCGTCGAGGATCCGACTCTCTCCCGCGGCGGATGTGTCATTCACAGCCAGTCTTCGCGCATCGATGCAAGGCTCGAGGCGCGTATCGCGGCCCTTGCCACGAGCGTGCTCGGCGATGAGCGCTCGGCCACGCGGGAGACACCATGACAAAAGCGTCGGGAGCGCTTTTGGACGGCGATAGCCGGCCGCGAAGCGGCGAGGCCCAGGACGGGCCGAGCACAAAAGCGTCGGGAGCGCTTTTGGACGGCGATAGCCGGCCCCCAGGGGTTTCCCGGTGAATGTCCCCTCGCGAACGCGGCTCTCAGAGGGCACAGGGACGGGGCCTCGCAACGCACCGCTCGATCTGGCACGCGGCGCAACCTGGCGCCGGGGCTTGCAGCGGCGCATCCGAGCGGTGGAGGAGACGGAGCCGCCACCGGTCGAGGGCTCCCTCACCCGCATGGTCGGACTCACCCTCGAGGCCGCCGGCTGCCAGGCATCCGTCGGCGACTATTGCGATGTCATTGCGGGCGACGGGTCCAGGACGGCGACGGAAGTGGTGGGGTTTGCCGGTGATCGGCTGTTCCTCATGCCCTCGGGCGATGCTCATGGCCTCGGACCCAATGCTCGCGTCATCCCGCGCCAGCGCGCGGGAAGCGTCCGGGTGGGCCCCGAGCTGCTCGGCCGCATCATCGACGGCGCCGCTCAACCGCTCGACGATCTCGGCCCTCTCTCCTGCGGCGAGTCGGTACGCCTGACGGGCCGGCCCATCAACCCGCTGGCGCGCCATCAGATCAGCGAGCCGCTCGATGTCGGCGTGCGCTGCATCAACTCCCTCCTGACCATCGGCCGCGGACAACGAGTGGGGCTCTTCGCCGGCAGCGGTGTCGGCAAGAGCGTGCTGCTCGGCATGATGGCCCGCTACACCAGCGCGGATGTGATCGTCGTCGGACTGATCGGCGAGCGCGGCCGCGAAGTGAAGGAATTCGTCGAGCGGATCCTCGGCCCTCGTGACCGCTCCCGCGCGGTGGTCGTCGCCACACCGGCGGATCATCCGCCGCTGATGCGCCTGCATGGAGCGTGGCTCGCCACCGCGATCGCCGAATATTTCCGCGACCGGGGGCTAAGCGTGCTGTTGCTGATGGATTCGCTGACCCGCTTCGCCCAAGCGCAGCGCGAGATCGCGCTCGCCATCGGCGAGGCGCCCGCGACCAAGGGCTATCCGCCCTCGGTGTTTGCGCGCTTGCCGCAGCTCGTCGAGCGCGCGGGCAATGGCGCCTCGGGCCGCGGCTCCATCACCGCGTTCTACACGGTCCTCACCGAGGGCGACGACCAGCAAGATCCGATCGCGGACGCCGCTCGAGCCATCCTCGACGGCCACATCGTCCTCTCGCGCCGGATCGCCGAGAGCGGTCATTATCCGGCGATCGATGTCGAGGCCTCGATCAGCCGCGTGATGCAGGAGATCGCCCCGAGCGCGCATCTTGCCGCGGCGCGACAGTTCCGCCAGACGCTCTCGACGTATCAGCAACACCGCGACCTCATCGCCATCGGCGCCTACCAGCGCGGGAGCGACCCGCGCGTGGATCAGGCGCTCGCGCTCTGGCCGCGGATGCAGCGCTTCCTGCAGCAGGACATGAGCGAGCGCGTCGACCTCGCGACGAGCCTCGCCGCCCTCAACGAAACACTCTCCGAGCCAACTAAATGAAGAAGACTGAGCGGATCGGCATGGTGCGGCGCGTCGTGGACGACATCGAGCGGCGCAAGGCGCAAGCGCTGGCAACCTGTGAGCAGAACGTGATCGCGGCGCAAGCGAAGCTCGATGAGCTCGAATCCTATCGCGCCGCGTATGTGCGGGATTTCACGCACCGCGCCGGCACCGGCATGAGCGGCGCCGGCATGCGCGAGTATCAGGTTTTCCTCGACCGCCTCGAGGAGGCGCTGCGGCAACAGACACAGATCCTCGCGCAGGCCCGCCTGCAGCGCGGAGCCGAGCTCGAAAGCTGGCGCAACGCCGCCCGGCGGGCGGCGGCCGTGGGGAACCTCGCCACGCACTGGCAGGCGCAGGAGCGGCTCGCCTCCGACAAGGTCGAGCAGAAGGAGAGCGATGAGCGCTCGCAGCAGCTCTGGTCGCGCCGGACCGCCGCCCATGGCAGCTGATCCCATGTTGGCCATGCCCAATCTGCCCCTGCCGGCCGCAGCGCCATCCTCAGCGCCGGCCTCCACCGGTACGCCCGCGATCACATCATCGCCACAGGCCGCGCAATCCTCCGCCAACGGGTCCTCGCAGATGGACGGCTCGGGCGCTGGCAGCTCGAACCCATCAGGTTCCAGCACCTCGGCCACGCCGCGTGCCGCCGAGCCTGATAGGTCGAGCGCCGACTCACGCTCCGGGAGGCGGACGACACGCGCCGCCGGCTCTTCTGGGCCATCCTCGCAGACGACATCGGCTCGTTCCACGGTCGCGCAGGACGGCTTCTCCGCGGCGCTCGCCCACTCCCTCGCCACCACGCCGGCGGATTCCCCCCCGCCAGCCCACACGGCAAAGCCGAGCACCGCATCCTCGCCGGGCTCGTCCGGCAAGGACGAATCCGGTGCGCACTGCGCAAAGCATTCCGCGGCGGACCCGGTGTCGAGCGCCCTGATGCTCCTCGAGCACTCGCTGGCGGGCGTGCTCGCGGGCGCTGCGACCGTGCTTGGCGGCTCGACGCCTTCGGGGACATCCGGCGGTGCCTCCTCGCCGCGCGGGCAGCCCGCGTCTGTCGCCAAAGGCAACTCTGCCGCGCTCGAGACCCGACTTGCGCTGAGTCTGGGGTCGGACGCGACGGGTGCCCCCAAAGTGACGAGCGGCTCTCCTGCCGATGCCATCTCTGCAACAGCCGCGGGCGCGGCCACCGCGGCGCTCAGCGCCGCGCAGCTGGCCGCCGGATCGCATATCGGATTACAGCAGGCGAGGGCTGCGCCCCCCTCCGCGGCGCTGACCTCCCCGGTCGGCTCGAGCGCCTGGACGGACGAGCTCGGCACCCGACTCACGTGGATGGCGCATCAGGGAATCGAGTCCGCTTCCCTGCAACTGTCCCCGGAACACCTGGGCCCATTGCAGGTGAGAATCTCGGTCCACGACGGTCAGGCCAGTGTCTGGTTCGGTGCGGCGCAGCCGGACACCCGCACGGCGCTGCAGCAAGCTCTGCCGCAGCTCCGTCAGCTTTTCGCCAACCAGGGGCTCACCCTGGCGGACGCGGGCGTCTCTCGGGAGTCCCCGCGGGGACAGAGTCAGCAAAACCCCGCACGGACCGCGGCGCCGGTGTCAGTCGCAGCCGTCAATTCCGACGGCTCGGCCGGGCGTGCCCTGTCGGCGGTGGGACTCGGGCTCGTCGACACCTACGTTTGAACCGCCAATAAACCGTCGCTCCCTCCCGACTGCGACGCGTCTCACACTCCTTCACATACAACAAACTCTTTATCGCTCAGCTACTTAGGCGCGTTTCCACCCTCGTGGCATGACCGTTGCACCTGCGGGTCACGAACCCAGAGGCGCGTGCGCCGTGCCACGCGCAGGAGACGACAGAGCGATGCCCGATGTCAACGTCCTCGCCCGGGAAGCAGGGCCGGCCGGCGCTGAAACGCCCGCTGCCGGCAAGCGCCGCATACCGTGGCTGATCATCAGTGTCTGTGCCGCCGTGCTCATCGTCGGGCTCGGCGCCACCCTCATGCTGACTCACGTCTTCAGCCACTCGGCCGCGGGCCACCCGAAGGGCGCCGTGCACAAGCCCTCGGGTCCCCCGATCTACATGCCGCTCGATCCGCCGTTCGTCGTCAATTTCCAGGCCGATCAGGTCGTGCGCTTCCTGCAGGTCTCCGTCGAAGTCATGTCGCGCGAT
>JAKBCR010000150.1 GCA_021807675.1 Pseudomonadota bacterium | reverse complement strand
GCCTGCAACCGTATTTTGTGCGAGCGTTTTTCCTCAAGGCTCTCGAAGCGCTCGGGGGCGCCGCACATCCCCGCGAACCGGGGCGCTTCGAAATCACCCACGTGCCTGCCGCCATCCGGGAGCGAGATCGCCGCATCACCGGCCGCAACCGGCGCGAGCACGAACCAGTGCTGAAGCGTTACGAGCGCATCTGCTTCGAACGCGAAGCGATCCAGCCGCTCGACAAGCCAGGGCTGGCCCGCGCGGTACTCATGCACCCCGGTCATCCCTTGATGCTCTCGATGTCGGACATGATTCTCGAACAGCACACGAACTTGCTGCGGCAGGGCACCGTCCTGATCGACCCTTCAGACGAAGGCCTCGAGCCGGCGCTTCTGTTCCTGCTCACCCATGAAATCAAGTCAGGCGATGGCGCTGTGCTCTCTAAGCGCATTCAGTTCGTGCGCGTCGCTGCGGATGGCACGGCGATGTTCGCCGGCTGGGCGCCCCACCTGGACCTCGCCCCTTTGCCTGAAGGGGAGCGCGGCCTTCTTGCCGACGTGCTGAAGGCGCCATCGCTCACGGCCGGGCAGGAAGCCCGGGCACTTGCGCTCGCGGCGCAGAGCCTCGTGCCCGAGCATTACAGCGAAGTTGCGCAGCGGCGCATCGCTCACGTCGACAAGACACTCCAGGCGGTTCACCAGCGGTTGAGCAAAGAGATCGCGTTCTGGCAGGACCGCTGGCTCAAGCTGAAGGAGGACGGCGAGGCCGGCAAGGACGTGCGGCTCAACCTGGAGAACGCCCGCCGTACCGTCGCCGAGCTCGAGGCACGACTCGATGCGCGGAAGAAGGCGTTGCAGGTCATGCGCCATGTCGTAAACGGCACACCCGTGGTGCTCGGTGGTGCGCTGATCGTGCCGGCGGGACTGATGAACCAGCTCCGTGGCGATAAGCCGGTCGATCCCGCAACCACAACTGTTGCAGCGGACGCTGCGGCGCGCGCGCGCATTGAGCAACTGGCCATGGCCGCCGTACGGCAGGCGGAAGAAGCCCGCGGTTGCCGCGTCGTCGACGTGTCAGCGGCGAAATGCGGCTGGGATCTGACCTCCTATCCTCCGGTGATCGACGGCAGGCAGCCCGAACCGAGACACATCGAAGTGAAAGGCAGAGTGAAAGGGGCAAGCACGGTCACCGTCACGCGCAACGAGATGCTCTACGCCTTCAACCAGGGCGACAAGTTCGTGCTGGCGGTCGCTCTCGTCGGTGACGACGATGCCATCGACGGTCCGCACTACATACGCAATCCCTTCGACCGCGAGCCCGGCTGGGGGGTCGCTTCCATCAATTTCAGCCTCGGTGACCTGCTCGCCCGAGCTGAGACCGCCTGATCATGACGCAACCCATCAAAGCCCCAAAGAAGCTGATTGAGGTCACGCTGCCGCTCGATGCCATCAACGTCGCAGCAGCACGCGAGAAGTCCATCCGACACGGCCACCCGAGCACGCTGCATCTGTGGTGGGCGCGGCGACCACTCGCGGCAGCGCGCGCGGTGCTCTTTGGTCAGCTGGTCAACGACCCTTCGTGGAAGTGGGAGCTCGAACACCCGGAAGAGATTCCGCCGAACAACCTGAAGGCCAGTTGGGCAGCGAGCCGCAAGCGCCTCTTCGCCGTTCTCGAAGACTTGGTGAAATGGGAAAATACCACGAACGAGGGGGTGCTCGAGAAGGCGCGCGCCGAAATTCGCAAGTCCTGGCGTGAGACCTGCGAGATCAACAAGGATCATCCACAAGCGGCAGAGCTGTTCAACCCCGAGAAGCTCCCGGCATTTCACGATCCCTTCGCCGGCGGCGGGGCCATACCGCTGGAGGCGCAGCGGTTCGGCCTCGAAGCCCATGCCAGCGACCTGAACCCGGTGGCAGTGCTGATCAACAAGGCGATGATCGAGATTCCACCGAAGTTCACCGGCAAGCCGCCGGTGAATCGGTCCTGGCGGGAAAAGCGGGACGACGAACAAGCTATGACCCTTTGGCAGGGTGCTCAGGGATTGGCGGATGACGTGCGCTACTACGGTCAGTGGATGCGTGACGAGGCCGAAAAGCGCATCGGGCATCTCTACCCGCCCGTCGAGGTCACTCCAGAGATGGCCCGGGATCGGCCCGACCTCAAGCTGCTGGTGGGCCGCAAACTCACCGTGATCGCCTGGCTCTGGGCGCGCACCGTGAAGAGCCCGAACCCCGCTTTCCGGCAGGTGGACGTGCCGCTCGCCTCGACGCTCATCCTGTCGAGCAAGGAGGGGAAAGAGGTCTACGTGCAGCCGGTGATCGAGGACGGAAATTACAGCTTTACAGTGAAGATCGGCCAGCCGCCGCACGCCGCAAAGAATGGCACGAAGCTCGCGCGGGGCGCGAACTTTCAGTGCTTGATTTCGAGCACGCCGATTTCGGGGGACTACATCAAAGCCCAAGGCAAAGCAGGGCGTATGGGTGCGCGACTGATGGCAATTGTGGCGGAGGGCGAGCGCGGACGTGTATATCTCTCACCAACGCGGGAACATGAAGCAACAGCGCTTGGGGCGAAGCCAGACTGGCGACCGGAAGGCGCCATCGCTACCCGAATGACCGGCGGGAATTGCACGCCATACGGATTGACATCCTGGGGCGATCTTTTCACCCCGCGCCAGCTTGTCGCGCTGACGACCCTTTCCGACCTGGTGAGCGATATCCGAGAGCGGATTCGCAGCGATGCGATCGCCGCCGGTCTTGCTGATGATCAAAAGCCGCTGCGCGACAGTGGAGTGGGAGCGACGGCGTATGCGGAGGCGATTCAGGTTTACCTCGCACTCGCAGTCGACAAAGCGACGGACTACAACACTACCCTTGTTGCGTGGAGTCCTACGCGAGATCAAGCAAAGAGCACGTTTGCTCGACAGGCGCTTCCGATGGTGTGGGACTATGCGGAAGTGAATCAACTCGCTCACGCCGCCGGAGACTTTCTAGTGTCTCTCGAAGGCGGAATTCGCTTTATCGAATCCTCCGCACGCGCCGGAAGCGGACTGGCAACGCACGCCGATGCTGCAACCCAGGCTAATTCACGTGGCAAGGTGGTATCTACTGATCCTCCCTATTATGACAATATCGGCTATGCCGATCTGTCGGACTTCTTCTATGGTTGGCTGCGACGGGCATTGAAGCCCATCTTTCCCGACCTCTTCGCTACCCTGGCCGTACCCAAGATCGAGGAACTCGTGGCCACTCCCTACCGACATGGCAGCAAGGAGAAGGCCGAAGTCTTTTTCCTAAATGGCATGACGCAGGCGATGCACCGCCTTGCCGAGCAGGCGCATCCTGCCTTTCCGGTCACCATCTACTACGCCTTTAAGCAGGCAGAGAGTGATGAAGGGGACGGTACTGCCAGCACTGGATGGGAGACGTTTCTCGAGGCGGTACTCAAGGCTGATTTCGCACTCACGGGGACCTGGCCAATGCGAACCGAGCGCGGCGCGCGATCGATCGGAATCGGCAGCAACGCCCTTGCCTCCAGCATCGTGCTTGTCTGCCGCCCCCGGTCGACAACTGCGAGCACGATCTCAAGACGGACCTTCCTGCGCGAGCTCAATCAGGTCCTCCCGGAAGCCCTCGATGAGATGACCAAGGGTGCCGGCGAAGAGCGTTCGCCCGTTGCTCCCGTCGACCTCTCGCAGGCCATCATCGGTCCTGGCATGGCGGTGTTCTCCAAGTATGCTGCTGTCCTTGAAGCGGACGGCACTCCGATGAGCGTGCGTACGGCGCTGCAGCTCATCAATCGGTTTCTCGCCGAGGACGACTTCGATCACGACACCCAGTTCTGTCTGAGCTGGTTCGGTCAATACGGCTGGAAGGACGGGAAGTTCGGCGAAGCTGATACACTCGCCCGAGCCAAGGGAACGAGCGTCGACGGAGTGAAGCAGTCGGGCGTGCTTTATGCCACGGGCGGCGTGGTACGCCTACTCAAGTGGACGGACTATCCGACCGACTGGGATCCGCGGGCCGATACCCGGTTGCCAGTCTGGGAAGTGCTTCACCAGCTCATCCGTCTCTTCAAGACGGAGGGTGAAAGTGGGGCCGGCGGCATGCTTGCCGCCGTTCAAACCAAGGCGGAGGCGACGCGCCAGCTCGCCTACCGCCTCTACACGCTATGCGAGCGGGCTGGTTGGGCGGAAGATGCGCGGGCCTACAATGAGATCGTGACCAGCTGGAATGCGATCGAGGGCGCTGCAGCAGCCGCACCTGCGCCGCAGCAAGCCACGATGTTCGGTTAGCAGGGGGGAATAATGACCATGAAATCCTGGCGAGAGGTGGCTGTTCCTCACCGGGACGTGCTCGAAGGCACCTTTCAACAATCCGAGTTCGCCGCCGACATCACCGCGGTCAACACCGGCCGAGCGAGCCGCGAGTATCAGGATGCCACGGCGTTCTTCGACCGTACCTTCATTACCGAGGGTATGAGCCTGCTGCTGACGCAAGTCGCCCAACGCCTGGCAGGTCAGGGTGGCGAACCGGTCGTGCAGCTACAGACTGCGTTCGGGGGCGGCAAGACACATACTCTGCTGGCGGTCTATCACCTCGCAACCCGCAAGACGCCGTTGTCGGAGCTGGCCGGCATCCCGGCGCTGATCGATCGAGCGGGTCTGATGGACGTGCCGCGGGCGCAAGTGGCGGTGCTCGATGGCACCGCTCATGCACCCGGGCAAGTATGGAAGCGGGGCAAGCAGACGATCAAGACGCTGTGGGGCGAACTCGCCTGGCAGCTCGGCGGGGCGGAGGCCTTCGCGCTACTGAAAGATGCCGACCTGAGTGGGACATCCCCCGGAAAGGACGTTCTGCGTGAATTGCTCGAACGCCATGCGCCCTGTGTGATCCTTATCGACGAGCTGGTCGCCTATGTCCGGCAGTTCCCCGAGGGACAAATGCTGAGCGGCGGGAGCTACGACAGCAATCTCTCCTTCGTCCAGGCACTGACCGAAGCGGTCAAGCTGGTGCCGACCGCCATCGTGCTGGCCTCGCTACCCGAGTCCGATGTCGAAGCCGGTAGCCAGCGCGGTGTGGCGGCGCTCCGCGCGCTTGAAAGGACCTTCGGTCGTGTGCAGGCGCTGTGGAAGCCTGTTGCGACCGAAGAGGCGTTCGAAATCGTCCGCCGTCGTCTGTTCGAGACGGTGAGCGACGTCAAGTCGCGCGAAGCCGTATGCCGGGCGTTCGCCGACGCTTATGTCGCCGAGGGCGCAAGGCTCCCTGCAGAAACCCAAGAGGGACGCTACTACGATCGTCTTCTGCAAGCCTATCCCATCCACCCGGAAGTGTTCGACCGCTTATACGAGGACTGGAGCACGATCGACGGATTCCAGCGCACCCGTGGCGTCTTGAAATTGATGGCGAAGATCATCTACCGGCTGTGGAAGGACGACAATACAGATCTGATGATCCTGCCGGCCAGCCTGCCACTGCATGACGGTAGTAGCCGGAACGAACTCACCTACTATCTGCCGCAGGGATGGGACGCCGTCATCGAACAGGACATCGATGGCGAGCGCGCCGAGACGACGGAACTCGAAAATCGGGAGCCGCGCTTCGGCCAGATCGGTGCGGCACGCCGGGTTGCGCGCACAATATTCCTCGGCAGCGCCCCGTCCTCAGTCGGCAATCGGGTCACGGCGCGCGGGCTCGACCGGGCCCGGATCGTGCTCGGGTGTCTGCAGCCTGGCCAGGTCGCATCGGTCTACTCGGACGCGCTCAATCGTCTCGCCGACCGTCTCCACTATCTCAACGCCTCGGGAGATAAAGCCCAGGACACCACGCGCTTCTGGTTTGATACCCGTGCCAACTTGCGCCGCGAGATGGAAGACCGCAAGCGCCGGTTCGACGACAAGACCGAGGTCCGCGGCAAAATCGCCGACGCCCTAAAACGAGTCGTCGGCAACCCGCCGTCCTTCGACGGCATCCATATCTTCACGCCGCACGCCGATGTGCCCGACGATACGGCACTGCGGCTCGTCATACTGCCGCCCGAACACTGGTATTCGCGCGACGAAGCCCGCCCCGCGCACGATGCCGTCCTTGATTACGTTCGCCACAACGGCTCGAAACCCCGCTATCGCAGCAACCGTCTCATTTTCCTTGCGCCCGACCATGGCACGCTCGCGCGCGTCAGTGACGCTGCCCGTATTGCCCTCGCCTGGGGTTCCATCGTGGAGGACGTCAAAGAAGGGCGCCTCAACATCGATCTCTTGCAGAAGAACCAGGCGGAAAAGGAACTCCGGGCGGCCGAGGACGTGCTTCCCCGCGCAGCGCGGGAGTGCTACCGCTGGCTGCTCTGCCCCGCACAGGACGCACCCTCGGATCCCAAACCGACGATCGAGGCTTTCCCGCTCGGAACCACCGGTGGCTCGATGAGCGGCGAAATCGAACGGGCATGCGGCGAAAATGAACTCGTCATCTCGACCTGGTCGCCAATCCACCTTCGGACGACGCTGAGCGCTCTCTATTGGCACGACAGCCATAAGACCGCCAATGCGTCGGCATTCTACGAGGACACGCTCCGCTATCTCTATCTGCCTCGCTTGAAAAGCCACGAGGTCCTCGCTCAGGCGATCCGCAGCGGCATCGGCAGTCGCGACTTCTTCGGCTATGCCTACGGCGAGAGCGGATCGAAGTTTGAAGGGTTCCAGTTCGGGGGCGGGAACGCCGTCTTCGATGACTCCTTGATCCTCATCGAACCGGGCGCCGCCAAGGCCTACGAGGAAGCAAACCGGCCGGCACCCTCAGCCTCGGTGACCGCACCTCCCTACTCCGGTTCAGTCACAGCGGGCGAGCCGACGACACAATCCTCTGCAGAGCCGACCTCGGCGCCACCCGGCACCAAGGCCAAGACTTGTCATGTCACCGTCGAAGTGCCCGCTGTCACGGCGAAAATGCGCTTGGTACAGTTGTCCGAGGAGATCGTCTCGGTGCTGTGTTCCGATCCGAATGCTTCCGTGAAGCTCATCGTCGAAATTTCCGCGGAGTTTCCCGACGGCGCTTCGGAGACAGTCAAGCGCGCGGTCACGGAGAACGCCAACAGTCTCGGCCTCAACGCCCCGGATTGGGAATAGAAAACGCGCGGCGGTGCCGCATCGGTGGTCATGTCTTCGCGTAGGCGGCCTGCAGGACCTTGAGGCAACGGAGCGAGGCAGGGCGCTGCGCGCGCGCTCCGGAGATCCCCTCTTCCTTGAAGACGGTCCTGCAGCTGGCCTTCGTCAGCACGGCGAGCTGTCATGAAGCACGCAAGTATTTGATTTCTAAGGAACTGAGCAGTATTTCAGAACTCACCCCTTGGTGTGACGTCACAGCGGTATATGCACGGTGGCGTATCTGCGCAGAACCGATGTGAAATAATCGGGTCGCTGCACGTTGCTACCACCAATCCAGCGAGACATGACCGTCAGCTTCGACGAACCATACATGGGACGATACGAATGACAACAACCGTAAACGACTTCGATGCTGCTAAGGCAATCGTCGAACAACTCCAGGGGATGCCGAAAGAGCAACAGCAGCGAGTGCTGCGATGGGTCAGTGAGCACCTTGGTATCGTTGGCATTGCGGCAATGACAGAGCAGTTAGCCACTGAATCAAGCCCGGCTCTCGGCGCGGCAACCCATACCCAAGGCAATCAACCACGTCCTGCAGACATCAAGACCTTCGTTGAGTCTAAGCGCCCGAAGAACGATGTTCAGTTCGCCGCTGTTGCGGCCTATTACCATCACTTCGAGGCACCAGAAGGAAGCCGGCACGAATATATCGACGCCAAGTTGCTGCAGGAGTCCGCCCGTCTTGCCGGTCGGCGCCGGCCGCCAAGGGCCATAAAGACATTGAATAATGCCAAGATGCTGGGCTATCTCGACAGCGCCGGGCGCGGTCAGTTCCGGATTAACAGTGTCGGTGAGAACCTGGTGGCCATGACGTTGCCTGGGACCGAATCCGGGAGCAATCGAAGCAAGGTTCGAGCTACGAAACCACGCAAGGCAAAGAAGAAGAAGCATTAGACACGTCTTGCACGGGATAGATCCCCATGGCCGCCACGGATATTGTTGAGACGTGTCTGAACGAAATCGAGCAAGCAAGGAAGCGCGTCGCCCAAAAGAAAGCCAAGCAGATTACGGTAGCGGCCGATCGTGACTATCTGAAATCGGTCGCCTATGCGTGGTTCCACTCGCATCGGCCGTCTCTTGCCGGCAGCGTCAAGGATGAGGTACTAGATCTCGTGGATGCGCCGCTGCAAGCGGTGTTGAAGGCCACCGCGAAAGCATCAGCGAAGTCCACATATTTGGAATCTCTCAAAGAAGCCAAGGAGGCGATTACCGCGCTTCGAGGCGATATGCTGGTGCCGCGTCCAACGCTGGCGGGGCCGGGCTTGGAACCTCCTCCGGACTTCGCCGCTCTTGCTGCTGATGCGACAATGAAAGGCATCTTGGAGCGCCGGTGGAATGAATCGCAACGGTGTGTGATTGCAGGTGCGCCCATGGCGGCGACGGTCATGATGGGCGGACTACTGGAGGCTCTCTTTGTCGCGCGAGCCAATCGGCTGAGCGACAAGAGTCCGCTGTTCCGATCCAAGGCTGCACCAAAGGACAGAAAGACGGGCAAACCGCTCCCGCTGCAAGCCTGGAAGCTGAGCCAATACATCGATGTTGCAGCAGAGGTGGCTTGGATCACTGATCCTGGGAAGAATGTGGCCGATGTGCTGCGAGAGTATCGAAATTACATCCATCCGGAGAGGGAACGCACACAAGGTGTTACTTTAAACAATTATGACGCAAGAATGTTCTGGGCTGTGACGAAGAGTCTGGCTGAGCAGTTGCTAGCGTCGGCCAGTCAGCCGATGATATCACCATAGCATCACCACCACTCGCGATCGGATTTGGAAGTTTGGCGGCTCGCGCCGGCACACGAGTCGACCGAAGCGGAAGGGGGCGGAAGCCCCATAAGAGAAGTCCTTTCTCTACGAAGCTGACCACATCGTCACCGGCGACGATCAGATGATCGCGCACATGGACATCGACCAGCGAAAGGCTGTTGCGCAAGCGCTTGGTGAAGAGCTCGTCAGCGTGTGACGGTTCCGCGACGGCGGTCGGGTGCGGATGAGCGAAGATTACCGCGGCGGCCGTCCTAGCCAGGGCCTCCTTGGCTATCTCGCGCGGATGCACCGTCGATGGTGCCGCGGAAGAGCTCGACGAACTCGATAGGCCGATGGTGGTTATCGAGGAAGGGACAGTAAAACCTACATATTGGTATGTCATTTAGCAATAACCGGAAAGACTGCTCTTCCGGTTGACCTTTCCGGCGGCCGATGCCTGCGAAGAGGCGTAGACCACGCCAGAAGTGATAAACCGGCCGACGGAAGAGCGTCCATCGGCAAGACAGTTAGCAGTGCTGGCTCCCCGGCGCGAGCGCTTTGGGTCTATAGCGCGTCAAGCTCGGCAAGCAACGCGTCGACATCGACCTCGCCATTTCTTCCACGATTAGGACGTGAGTCTCTTAGCGCTATTAGGTGCCCGTGACGGTCACGGATCCTCCAGAAAGCACGGCCGTTTGTGCTTGCGGCGTCTCCAACCAGCCCGCGCTTCTCTTTCACGGCGCGGGCCGCTGCGCTGGGGCTGTCGTACAACTTGCCGTCGTAACGAATGCCGTTCTGCTCAACAGTGGCGAAACACGGCTTACCTGCGTCACGACCTTCAATGGTCTCACCAACTCGAAGAATGTCGCCCGTGGTCGAACGCCATACGGCAACGCGTGTCTTCTGCGGAGCGCTGCTAGGCGGGGCAGGCTCATTCTCGGATTCCCAATAGGCGAGCAGACGATCAACGGCATCTGCCTCACTGCCCGCCAGAACAGCGAGCTTCTGGATTTTCTTGAATGTGATGGGGCGAACGTGGACGGGGATTAAGGTCTCCATGGCGAACTCCAAAGCAACCTGAAAGCGACTCTAGAGTGACTGTCAAAGTAAGTCAAGCCTCGGCACATCTGGGCCGGTGCCAGCTACCGTTATTGAATATGTTAAGGCGCGGAACGTCTCGAACTCGTGGATACCGAATTTGAGCCGCAGGAAATCGCGCGCGCAGCGGCGATGACCCGGCCGGCGCTAGCGTTGGCTTAACCGTGAGAACGGCGTGGCACAATCAGGGCCTGCCTCCCTTATGCGCGTCGAGTGGAGGATCCCGCGCAACCTTCGTGAAATTTCCGGCTGCGCGGCAGGAACCGACCGGATAGGACGATCGGAGAGCCGCGATTGAGAGGATAGCCGCTAACAACCTCGGTATCCCTCATGATTGACGGCGTGGTGTTCCTCAAAAATGGCTCTGAACCTACGTGCTTGGCGCCGAGCTCCGTCCAGCAGAAGTTCTAGCTCTTGCACCCCATCGGGATGACTCTCAGTGCCCGCTCGAGGTGGTTTGTGTCGAGCGAGACGTCGGGATCCGGAACACCTCGGGTCCGGCACGCCGCTCCCGTGCGTCATGTAGTGCGGCGATGAACGGATTCTTCGGGCGCAACCCCGTGAAGCACGAAAAGCCACTGTCTCAGGCGATGCACCCGCAGTAAGCGTTCGTTGACCAGCCACAATTCGCTCTGGGCAATTCGCCGTCGGCGCATCCGCCGTTTCTATACTAGCCAGGACACAGCCCCGAGCTGCGATGACGGTCGCTTTACCGCAAGCGCGGATTTGCACGTAGCGACAGGATATGACTTCCCGATCGCACGGAGCGACAACATATGCCACCCCTGAAACACGAGGTGAGGCCCGAAATTTGCGCGGAAGAGTCGAAAAACGACAAGATATGGCCCCTGAGGGCGACAGGTTATCGCTCACGGCACACGGTCGACCCCGGCCTGAGTCGGTCTTATCGGCGGCGTGATGCCGCACAGCCATAGCGGTCGGGGCGTGCCGGAGCGCATCGCTCTACCCGGCGAATC
>JAKBCR010000149.1 GCA_021807675.1 Pseudomonadota bacterium | reverse complement strand
CTCGTAGTAACGCACCGCGCCGAGGAGATTGTCGCGCGCGCGCTCGGGCTGCGGTTGCGGATCGTGCGGATCGGCCCGCAGCGGCGTGTTGAATCCGCTCACCGGGCTGAAGATGGTGTTCATGTCATAGGTCATGACGTTGAACCAGTCGACCTCCGGGGCGATCGCCGCCAGATCGTAACTGTCACTCACCAAGTAGGCCCCGCCTTTCTGCCAGGTACCGGCCGGCGTCGCGATGGTGAGCAGGTAGTGCCGGTGAGTCCTCGCACCGAGCGCATCGAGCTGCCGCCGCAGCGTGCGCACGAGCGCGGTGGCATCGGAGCGGTCCTGCGGGCGCGAGCGGTTCATGCCGCCATGGACCGGGAACTCCCAGTCCAGATCGATGCCGTCGAAGTGATCCTGCGCGATCATCCGCCGGATGCAGCTGCGCGCGAACGCCTCGCGCGATGCCGGGGTGAGCGCGATATCGGAGTATTCGGGGGCCTGGTCCCAGCCGCCGATCGACACCAGCAGCGTCAGCCCCGGGTGGTGCCGGCGCAACGCTCGAAGCGCAGCGATGGCGTGCTGCTGTGTCGCACTCGGTCGCGCACAGCGGCCGGCTGCGTTCGGCTCCTCGAATGCATAGATGATGGTGTTAAGGTGCTGCACCGGAATGGCCGCGACCGGCATCCCGCCATCGTAGTAGGCCACGATCTGCGAACTCGCCGCCTGTGCCTGAGCCTCGCCGATGAGCCCGCTCAGCACGAGCATCATGAGCCCACACGCCCGCCAGGCGTACGCGCGAGCGCTCCACCAATTCCTTGGCCGCCGCGTCGATTGAGCCGCGTGCGACGTCAACATCTCTCTCGATTCACTCATCGTTGCCCCCCATATGATGTGCGCCCCGGCACTGCAATCAACCCCGAATGGGCCCGCGCCCTGCGGCTCGTACCGCCGGCAAGGCCGGCAACCGCCGCCGCCCGGTGACGGTTGCCGGCCCAACCGGGGTCCTCGCGACTGGGGGGAGATGTCGCGAGCGCCCCGGCGCCGGGACTGCAACGCTTCGGCCTCGGCGACGGGAGACCAGTTCGCACCCCACCGACCACTGTCGGGGCCGACGCGCGCGACGGGCAGCTCCGCCTGCCGAAGCAGCTCAAGAGACCGACGTTCGCACCCGAAACAGCACGAGCTGACCCGATGCCTCCGTTTGAAGTCCCCTTGCTTGATCAACTGCTTTCGCTCAGCGTGCCTGGCCGCGCACAGCCTCGCTGCGTCCATCGGCTCGGTTTGTTCGGATAATGATGAACCGCATGTATCTCACCCCCGCCGCAGCTGTCGCGCGTCACAATCACCAGCTCCGGCCCAGCACCGGCCCAGCGACTTGCTCGCCAACGTGAGCGTTTCGCCTGGACGCTCCGCATCCGCTGCATGAGCTGCCGGTCCAGCCACGGACTGGTACCTTTTAAGTGCCAGTGTAATACCATTAGGATCGAGAATCCACATCACGCGGTGCGCCGATCGATAAGCTTATTTTTACATTTTATTTCATATACTTAAATTTGCCCTGACCCAGTGAGGCTAATTATTGGTCCCTTATTGGTACTAGTTTTCCTTATGCCCACGCCCGGCAGTCCTCTCGGACTGAAACCGGCCCCGGTTCTGCTTCGCATCCCACGCAACCGCGAAGGGGCGTCTCACTCACACCGCGACCGCGCACTCCGGAGTCCATCAGCCGACTCCGGCAGCTTCCCTTCACGCGACCGGACTTCCCGAATGCGAAAGCCGGCGTGCGATCCGGCCGTAACGGGCACCCACGAACTGGCGATGCCGAGTGCTCGGAAGATCAAATTGAAACGCTGTCTGCCACCTCGCCCCGTCCAACTGCTCGACCTGTTTGCATTGCCGCCCATGACGCCCGCGAACGCTGCAGCGCTCGATGGCCGGCCCGCACCCCCATTGAGACCGATGCGCAGCAAGCATTCCCTCGGCGCAGCACGGCCCATGCCCGTGCAGTGCCGGTCGATGGCTGAGGATATGTCACGTGGAACGATCGGACCCCGCTCGAGAACAACTGCGCTACCCAGCCCGCTCGCTCACTCCGCACCGAGCGCGTCTGCCTGCCTCCGGGCGCGTCGGGCCAATCATCAGGACCGCGGAACGGGCCCCGCGAAGACCCATCGGTCCGTGACGTATAGGCAGGCTCGTGCAACCGATCGCCGCACTCGTCGTAGTGCGCCTCGACCCCGCGCACGGCATTTCGCGGATTCCAACTGCATGCCCCTGGTCGATTATGCATTGCGCCAACGTTTCCGCGCCGCACCGCTCTACGGTTCGGATCTGCATGCTCAAATTGCATAATGGTACTTGACTGGTATTATGTTTCGATCGGCTGCACCCCCGGGTAGACTCTTGATACTGTCTCAAACGATCGGCAGGCTGGATGAAGTCAGTACACAGCCGCTGTATCAGCAGTTGCAGCGCGCCCTACGTCAAGCCATCGAAACCCACGTCATCTCGCCCGAAGACGCACTTCCCCCTGAGCGCGACATCGCGCACGATTTGCACATTTCTCGCATCACCGTGCGCAAGGCCATCGATGGCCTGGTCAACGAGGGACTTTTGGTTCGCCGCCAGGGATCGGGGACCTTCGTCACTACGCGAGTGGAGAAGAACTTCTCCAAGCTCACGTCTTTTTCCGAGGATATGCGTGCCCGTGGTCGTTCGCCGCGCAGTGTATGGCTGAAAAAACTGGCAGGGAGCGTGACGCCCGAGGAAGCGCTGACCCTGCGTTCCAGTCCGGGAACGCCCGTGTTCAGATTTCATCGCATCCGATTCGCGGACGATTCGCCGATGTGCATCGAATACGCCACCGTGCTCGCCTCCTGCCTGCCGTCGCTCGATGCCGTGGAATCCTCCCTGTACGAGGCACTTGAGCGCAGCGGCAACCGTCCGTTACGCGCGTTACAGCGGCTGCGCGCCGTACTGTTCACCGTCGAGCAGGCCAAATTGCTGCAGATCCATGAGAAAGATGCGGGGTTGCTCGTCGAGCGCGTCGGCTTCATGAAAGACGGCCACGCGGTCGAATTCACCCAATCGTACTTTCGTGGCGACATCTACGACTTCGTTGCCGAGCTCAGCGACCAATGACCCTCCCGGGATGCGCTATTGCCATACGCGCGCTGCTCAGGCGCGCCGCTGCTCGGTGGCGCCGACCGGGCATTCGGAGAGCGGCGCAGAGACTCAGCGAAGTGCGCGCAAAGAGCAGCGGCATGCCATCCAACCCAGCGTCGCTCATCGGCACACTCCGTTGGGTCGGCCTGCCACTGCGGTGGCAACGGACCGGCGAGCTCTAATGAGCAATGATCGCCGCATCGGACGCATTGTCATCGTCGGAGGCGGATCAGCCGGCTGGATGGCTGCAGCAACGCTCGCCGATGCACTGCGCGGCAGTTGTCACATCGAATTGATCGAGTCGTCCGTTATCGGCACGATCGGAGTCGGCGAGGCGACTATCCCGCCGATCAGGGCCTTCAATCAACAGCTCGGCCTTGATGAGAACGCGTTCCTCGCCTCTACGGCCGGCACCTTCAAACTCGGCATCGAATTCACGGGATGGACGCGGCCGGGCGAGCGGTATTTCCATCCCTTCGGACGGTTCGGGCCCGATCACGACGGCGTCGCATTCGAACAGTATTGGCTGCGTGAGCGGGCACGCGGTCACGAGGTGCCGATCGAGGAATACTCCATGTCCTGCGCGGCAGCACAGGCCGGCCGCTTCAATCGTCCGCCGAACGATCCTCGCCAGGTGCTGTCCGGCCTCGTTTACGCCTACCACCTCGATGCCTCGCTCTACGCCAAATACCTGCGTCGCTATGCCGAGGCGCGCGGGGTGCGCCGCACCGACGGAAAGGTCGTCGACGTGCGGCTGCGCGGTGAGAATGGCTTCATTGAAGCCGTGACGCTTGAAGGGGGCCAGTCCCTCGAGGGAGACCTCTTCATCGACTGCTCGGGATTCCGCGGATTATTGCTAGGGGGCGCACTTGGCATCGAGCAGGAGGACTGGGGGCACTGGTTACCGTGCAATAGCGCCGTGACCGTGGGCAGCACCGCGGGCACGCAGTTGTCCCCCTACACCCAGTCGACGGCGCGCGCCGCGGGCTGGCAGTGGCGGATTCCGCTGCAGCAGCGCATCGGCAATGGCCACGTCTTTTGCAGCGAATACATGAGCGAAGACGAGGCTACGGCACTCCTGCTCGCTCACATCGATGGCGATCCCATTGGCGAGCCACGCTCGCTGCGCTTCTCCAGCGGATTGCGGCGGCAGCCCTGGACACGCAATTGCGTGGCCATCGGCCTATCGGCGGGCTTTCTGGAGCCGCTCGAATCGACCGCCCTGCATCTCGTTCATTCCGCGCTCACTCGGCTGCTTCTGCTGTTTCCGGATCTTGACTTCGAGCCGAAGCTGGCGGAGCAGTTCAACCGAGCGACGCGCGCAGAATACGAGTGGATTCGCGACTTCCTCATCCTGCACTACCACGCTCAAAAGCGCGAGGAGCCAATGTGGCGCCGCACGCGCTCGATGCCGATTCCCGAAAGCTTGCGCGCGCGCATCGATCACTTCCGCCACAGCGGGCGCCCGATCGTCGACACCGCCGAGCTATTCCAGAAAAACAACTGGCTGGCGGTCTTCCTCGGTCAACAGGTCTGGCCACAGCGCTACCACCCGCTGGCCGAGGTTCGCGGCGGCGACATACCCCAATTTCTTGCCTGGGTGCGTACCGCCGTACACGAGACTGCCCGCGCACTGCCCACACACCGGGAATACCTCCGGCGCCACTGTCGTGCAACGCTCTGACGGGCGAGCACGCGCCATTCCTCGGCCCACTTCGCAGCCATCCACCTGCGGCTACGCCGAGCCGAACAACTCCGGCATGTCCAGGCCCCGCGCTCGCGCAATCTTGAGGAACCGACACTCCCACTCTCCGGAGCGCGCATCGCCCTGGCGACGCAGCGCAGGAGGTGCCACGATCACCCCATCCCGCGGCACCTCGAGAAAATCGAGAACTCTGAGGACGGTTGCCTCATAGGAGGCGATCAACTCCTCGTAGGTGATGGGCAGCATCGAAACACGCTGAGCCAGAAAAAAGCAGGCCCATTCCATATCGAACCCGTTCACCGAGCGCAGATAGCGCACGATGGATTCGAAATCGAATTGCAGATCCGTATCGGCCCGTCGCCCACCCTGCGGAACGTCGCTCGAGCGCCAGATCTGGGTCCGTTCGGCTCGCATGTAGGAAATCGCCTGTGCCAGCTTATTCCTACGCCGCAACCAAATGTAGCGCGGCGCTGCACCGAGCTTCAGGGTCAGCAACTCATGGAGCGAGGCGTTCGGCGGCGCGGGCCTGAAAGAGGCGGACGCGCGTAGCTTCGCCATGAGCGCGGGGCCCTGCGGCCAGTGCAGCTTCAGCCCGAAGACGCCATTCGATCCGGTCCTCGCGGAGCGAACCTTGTCGAAATAATCGGCGTCCCGTTCGATGCCGAACGCGTCCCGCCACAAGCGATCAAGTGATTCGTGACCTTTGAAGAACTCCTCCGGCGAGCCCGCACGACCGGTGCTGCTGAGCGCTTCTGCGAGCAAGGTGCTGCCGGTCCGTGGCGCCGTGCAGATCAAATAACTCACCGCACCACTGGAACTCATGCGCTTGTTCCACGCCGATGCATCCGGGACGTTCCAGAGTCGACCATGTCCCGTACCGGATCCGCGTCACTCACTCGACCCTCGCTGGCGGTCCGCCCGCAGCTTGCCCGACAGGTACGCCCGCCAGCGCGCAAGGGCACGCGCAGCGGGCGCTCCCAGCACTCCGTGGCGATGCGCCGGAATGTGATCCAGCGCCCGTTCGGGATCCTCGAACACGAAGTGATCCAACAGCGCTCGCCACGCCCGCCGAGTCGGCGCGGGTAGGTGGCGCAGATTCAGGATCGCGAGCGTGAGGGCATCGAAGCCCGAGTCGGTCGCCGTTTCCACGCCGGGGTCTGAATTCCACCAATAGTTAACCAGAACATTGAAACGCTCGAGCGACTCAACGTGGTGCCACCACAGTGGCGGGATGAAAATTCCGTCCCCCGGCTCGAGCTCGGCGCTCACGGCCACCGCAAGCGCACGACGGAACCGAGGGAACCGCGCGAAATCGGGCTGATGCAGCGGCACGAGGCTCATGGGTGCGCCGGTGGGCGCAAAGTCGATCGGGCCGATGTACAGGTTCCCGATCTGCTCCGGCGGGAAGAGCGTGAAGCGGCGCCGGCCGCTCACCACACAGCCGATATTGTTCCATTCATCGAGATGCGTCGGCGTGGTGATTGCCGTACCCAGCCAGATCCTCGGTACGATCGACGCGTCGAGAAAGTTCAACCGGTTCTCGGCCATGAATCCTGGCAGGCAGGCGCTGACGAGCGCGCTCTGGACCGCCACCGCCGGAGCACGCTCGAAGTTCGCATACCGCAGCACCTGCTCCGCCACTGCGGCGAGCCCCAAGCGATTTCGAATGAAATTGAATCCCGTCATGTCAGCGTCGTAAAAGAGGCGCCCCTCGACCTCCGGTGGGGTCATGATTGCGTCGACCAATTGACCGTTGTCAAAGCGCCCCAGATAGCCGGCCATCGCGACGGGAGATTGACGCCCCGCGGCTACCGCTGGCCAACCGCGCACCAGCCCCCGGATGACTACCGGTTCTGCGGCGGCAATCATGTCGCGAAGCGCCTCGAGGTCGAGAGCATCGAGTTCACGCAGGGGCTCACCGGGAAGATGAGGAAGGCCGGTGGAAGACATCATGACTTCCACCGACAGCAATGCGGGGGCGGGACGCCTGGACTCGGCGCACCCGGCCCCATCGCTCGGCACTGCTCTCGGGAATGTGCGGGGCCGTGCTCGAGCAGGTACTCGATCTGCGCCAGGCTCTCCGAGACGATGAACTTCACGGTATTCACGAACGAGCGGACCCGATGAATCCCCGCGCGAATCTCATCGAGTATGGCTCTGTCGGCGCCGATCGCGGCGCAATCACCGCTTGCGCCTGTATTTAGGATCAAGCTGGCCTCATAGGGAGCGACCGACCGACCTGCCCCCCCTGACGCAAACAAGGAGCCAGCCTGTCCGAATCGAGCGTCCCGGACACAAACGCCGTGCCAAACGAATGCGTGCGCTCGCCCCGTGACCCGTCCCCACGCCTGGTGCACGATCTCAGTCATCCTCCGATTGTTCCGCAGGGACGGAGGCGGGTCAAACTCACAGTCGAAGCCAGCACGTTCGCCCCTCCCCCTGCGGCGGATGGTGCGCCGCAGCGGGATCGGAGAAATCCGGTCTGTGCCCCCTCACGGTCAATGCGCATGCGAGAACCAGAGGTATGGTGTCCCTGGGCCATAGGGCCGGTGAAGTGAGGACTACTGTGCGCCACACGCGGCACAGAGGCGCATCCCCGGGACATCGCGAAGCTGAACCAGCAATCCAAGCCCTTGGGGTCGTCAGTGACTTGGCGGATACGCTCGCTGCGGCGTATTGATCGCCTCGCCTGCGCAGCCTAGCGCTCCCCGGGACTGCGGGAGTCTCCGATCCGCTTGCGCGTCGCCCAACCCCGGGGCTCCGACGGCCCGCCGGCAGGATGCCGGCGGGCCGTCTGTCACCTCAGAGCACGAACCGGAAGTCCAGGAAATATTGCCGACCGTTCACGTAGAACGCCCGTGGTTGATCCTGATTCGACGCGTAGTACTTCAGTTCAGGATTGTTCAGATTTTGCCCGACCAGAGAGATGGAAAAAGTCTTGTTGACGTCGTAATTCAAGGAGGCTGCAAGGGTTCCTTCGCCCATCATCGTAAACGCCGAGCTGCGATCCACTCCGCTGAAGAACTGCGACCGGTATGTATACGCCACTCGCGCGCTGAACTTGCTGTTCTCATAGAAGCCGACGACGTTGTAAGTCTCTTTAGAAAGACCCACGACGCGATTTCCGCCGGCCAGTCCTGATGGGTTGGTCGCGCTGCCGCCATTGAAAGTGGCGTTGGCCTGCAACCCCCAATGCTTGAAGAACTGCTGCTCGTAGTTGAGCTCGACACCGTGGACGTTGGCGCTGGCCTCCTCTGGAGCCGTGATGGCATAGGTCCCCTCGAAGCCCTGGGGATGCGCTGTGTCGAACGTCATGAACTGCTCGTTAACCGTTCCGTACGACACGTAATTCGAGAGCCGCATGTAGTAGGCTTCGGCTGACAACACCGATTGCGGATTGAAGTACCATTCCAAGCCCGCGTTCACATTGGTGGCCTTGATCGGCGTGAGGTTCGGATTGCTGCCAGTGCCGGTACCCACACCACCGCCGTAGGTAGCCTGGACTTCCAGGGACGTCGATCCGGCAAGGGCCGAGTAGGCCGGTCGCGCCATGGTCTGCGCGACTGCCAATCGCCCGACCAGGTCTCGCGTCAGATCGAGCTTCAAGTTGGCGCTCGGCAAGACATCTGTATAGCTGTGGTTGGTCGACACCTGCGCGTAGGGACCGAACGCTGACGTCGTGATCGCACCGGGCGTCGTCGCCGGCACGCCAACGTTGGTGAGAATATCATCCTGGGTTCTCACAAACCGAACGCCGACATTGCCACTCCAGCGATGACCGCTGAGGTCGAGCTGCACGTATCCGGAGGTATCCTTTTCCTGCAATCCGAAGTCCACGGTCCAGTCGGCACGCGTGATAGGGTTGCGGTTGGTATAGGACAGATCGTAGGCGGCCAGTTGTGCCGGCGTAAAGTACCAGATCTGTGTCGGGAAGCCCGCGCCCAGCCCATAGCCGAAGTTGGTCGGAAAGTTCTGGTAGCCGGTCGGGTAATTCGCCGGATTATAGGCAGAGTACTGGGCGCCAGCAGCACAGTAGTAGGGAGGCGAGCCCCAGTCAAATGCACCACCATTGCACGCCGGCCCCTGTCCGATGGCATTCCAGAGATGTCGGTCGTGCGTCTTGTAATCCACGCCGAACTTCACATCGCTGAAGACTCCTCGATCCAGCGCGTAGTCCGCATCGATCTTGCCCCAACGCTCCGCATCGAGCACGTCGATGTTCTGGTCGCCGAAGATCCAGCTGAACGCCACCGGCGTGCCACCGGGGTTCGGACTCGTGTTGATGGTATTGCCGAGGTTCCAGCTGGCAGCCGTACCGGTTCCATGCATCGTATACGATCCGCCGGCACCCACGCCGGGTAGTGTCTCGAGGACATTCTGATTCGGAGTCCTGCTATGCCCGAAAGATGCACCGGCATCCCACGAGAGCGCCCAGTTGTCGTCCGGTCGCCATTTACCGCTGAAATCCGCCCAGTTGGTGCTCGCGCTCTCGTCCGGCCGGGAGATTTGGTCGTAGACGCCGAAATTCTTCCCTGCCGCAGGCGCCCAGGTGGCCGATGTCAGAGTGTTACCCTGCACCGTGTACTGCGCGGGCGCCAAACCTTCGCCAATGATCTCCGACGGCCAGATCGAGTAGCTTCGATTGTAGTTGCTCGCCTGGAGCTTCGAGGTGAACAGGTTCAAGTTCAGGGACAGCGCGTGAGTCGGCTGCCACTCGATATCCGCGTTTCCTCCGTTGCGTTGCGTGCGCTGGGTGAAATACGCCGCGTCGAGGATGCTCGGGTAGTACACATTCGCCAGTGTCGGATTGGCGGTAGCCACCGGACTGGTCGGACTTATCTGATTGTAGCCGAGCATCTCCTGCCCGTCGCGCCGGAAGTGCTCCGTTTCAGAGAATACCTGCAGCATGACGCCAAAGGTACGATCGCTATTGATCCAGTCGCCGAGGGCGTTGAATTGGGGATCGGTGTGACCCGCCAAGGTGTCGTGAACCGCACCGAGATCGGCCTCAAGAGTGACGGATTTGTGGAAATCGAGCGCTTTGCGCGTCACGACATCCACCTCGCCTGCGACGCCCCCCGCTGGCAATGAAGCTTCGGGACTCTTGTAGACCTTGATGTCCTTGACGATCTCCGCCGGCAGCAGTGTGTAATCGAAGCTGCGGCCTGCCTCCTGGCTCTGATCCAGCACGAACCAGTCGCCCGAGGCGACCGAGTGACCGTTGAGCGTGGTCATCGTAAGGCCCGGGCTCAGGCCGCGCAGGCTCACACGGTCGGATTCAGCGAAGCCGCCTTCTGTGGCGCCCGCTGTACTGATGTTAACTCCCGGGAGCCGCTGCAACGCATCCGCAACGTTTCGGTCCGGCATCTTACCGATGCTCTCAGCGGTGACAACCGACACGGTGCCAACGGCGCCGCGCTGCAGCGCGAGTGATTTCTCGAGTGAGTATCGGATCCCTGATACGACCACTTCCTGCAGCGCGACTGAAGAATCTTTGCTCTTCGCGGCGGGCCGCGCGTGCTCCTGAGCAGGTAGCGGATGTGCCTGCGCGAGATCATTGTGCCCAAACAACGCCATCGCGACGGCTGTACCGATCAACGTGGACCTTGCGATTCTCATAGTAGTGCTCACCCCAGATGTTTTCAGATGTTGTCTTTGCAACAAGAACCAGCCCGCGCCGCGGCCCCATCCACCGGCTCGAGTCCAGTCGAGCCGTGATTCGATTCCGCCCCCAATGGATAATCGTAAGCACCCCGGCATCCCCGTCATTGCACGGGGCGGCGTGACGGCATAGGGGTTCCGGCGAGGCGATGGGCGATGGCGGCCCGGCCTTCAGGCCAGAGGGGCCCGAGGGCGCCGGGCAAGGATCAGGGTGAGAGCGATAGCCGCCTCAGGCGGCGCGGCGGGCGGTGCGAAGCAGGTCGCGAACGTTCCAAGGCAGCAGTGCCTCGAGCGCTTCGACGGTGTCGGCGGCAGGGAGCTGCTCGAACAGGTAGGTCAGGTACGCGGACGGATCCAGGCCATTGGCGCGGGCGGTGCTGACCAGGGAAAAGAGATTTGCACTGGCGCGGGCACCGAAGGGATTGTTCGCGAAGAGCCATACCCGGCGTCCCTGGGCAAAGGGCCTGATGA
>JAKBCR010000148.1 GCA_021807675.1 Pseudomonadota bacterium | reverse complement strand
CCGATAGGCGCTGAACTCGTGCGGGAAGGAGCCCATGTCGCAGGAGCCCTGCACGTTGTTCTGGCCGCGCAGCGGATTGACGCCGACACCCTCGCGGCCGAGATTGCCGGTAGCCATGGCCAGGTTGGCGAGCGCCATGACGGCGGTCGAGCCCTGGCTGTGCTCGGTGACGCCGAGCCCGTAATAGATGGCGCTGTTCGGGCCCGCCGCGTACAGCCGGGCGGCGCGGCGCACCAGGTCGGCAGGCACGCCGGTCACCGACTCCATCGCCTCCGGCGAATAGCGCTCCGAGGCGATGAGTTCCTTCCACAGCTCGTATGACTTCGCCTCGCAGCGCTCGGCGACGTAGTCTTCCTTCGTCAGTCCTTCCGTCACGATGACGTGGGCGATAGCGTTGAGAACCGCGACATTGGTGCCCGGGGTCAGCTGCAGATGCACGTCTGCCACGATGTGCGGGCTGCGCACGAGGCCGATCGCGCGCGGATCGGCCACGATCAGCTTCGCACCCTGACGCAGGCGTTGCTTCATCTGCGATGCGAAAACCGGATGACCGTCGGTCGGATTGGCGCCGACGACCATGATGACGTCCGCCTTGGCAACCGAGGTGAAGGCTTGGGTCCCGGCCGACTCCCCTATGGTGCTCTTCAATCCATAGCCGGTCGGGGAATGGCATACGCGCGCACAGGTGTCGACATTGTTGTTGCCGAAAGCGGCACGCACCATCTTCTGCACGAGGAAGGTCTCCTCGTTGGTGCAGCGTGAGGAGGTGATGCCGCCGACCGCGTCGCGGCCGTACTTCGCCTGGATGCGCCGGATCTCGCTCGCCGCGTAGCCGATCGCCTCCTCCCAGGAGACCTCGCGCCATTCTTGACGCGTGCTCTTGCGCACCATGGGCTTTAGGACCCGGTCGCGGTGCGTTGCATAGCCGAACGCAAACCGGCCCTTCACGCAGGCATGGCCGTGATTGGCGTGACCGTCACGATGCGGCACCATGCGCACGATCTCGGTCGCGGCATCGCTGCCGCGGACCTCGGCCTTGAGGCTGCAGCCTACACCACAGTAGGCGCAGGTCGTGGTGACGGCGCGCTCCGGCTGGCCGATGCGGACGACGGACTTCTCCATCAGGGCCGTGGTCGGACAGGCCTCGACGCAGGCGCCGCAGGAGACGCACTCCGACTCCAGGAACGGCTCATCCTGACTCGCCGCGATCTTCGATGCCAGGCCGCGCCCCTGCACCGTCAGTGCGAAGGTACCCTGCACCTCGTCGCAGGCGCGCACGCAGCGCGAGCAGACGATGCATTGCTCGGGATCGAAGGTGAAATAGGGATTGCTCTCGTCGCGCGGCATCGGCTCGTGCGCGCGCATCGGGTAAGAGCTGCTGGCGAGGCCGACCGTCTCGGCGACATCCTGCAACTCGCAGTGCGGCACGGCAGGATCGAGCGGATGCTCGGAGAGATAAAGGTCCAGCACGCCACGGCGAAGGGCAGTCAGCTTCTCGGAGCGGGTGCGGATCCTCATCCCCGGCGCCACGATGGTGGTGCAGGAGGCCGGGTAGCCCTTGCGTCCCTCGATCTCGACAAGGCACATCCGGCAGGAACCGAAGGCCTTCAGGGTGTCGGTGGCGCAGAGCTTCGGCACGTGAGCCTCGGCGAGCGCCGCGGCGCGCATGACGGAGCTGCCGGCCGGCACGGTGACGGACTGGCCGTCGATCTCCACGGTAACGGACTCGCCCGCCTCGACAGGGGCCGGCGTCCCGAGATCCTCGTAATCAATCGCAAACATCTGTCAACTCCGCTGGCTGAAATCTTCCCTGAAGTGACGCAGCGCGCTCTGCACCGGAAACGGCGCCATGCCGCCCAGTCCGCAGAGTGAGCCCTGCACCATGAGCTCGCACAACTCCTCGAGCTTGCGCACGTTGCTCTCGCGCTCCTGCCCCTCGATGATCCGGTCGATGACTTCCATGCCCCGCGTCGAGCCGATCCGGCAGGGCGTGCACTTGCCGCAGGACTCGATCGCGCAGAACTCCATCGCGTAACGAGCCATGCGTGCCATGTCGACGGTGTCGTCGAAGGCGACGATGCCGCCGTGGCCGAGCAGCCCCCCGATGGCGCCGAGTGCCTCGTAATCAACCAGCGTGTCGAACTGCGAGGCCGGGATGTAGGCGCCGAGGGGTCCGCCCACCTGCACCGCCCGCAGCGGACGCCCCGAGGCCGAGCCGCCGCCGTAGCCGTAGAGCAGCTCGCGCAGCGTCAGGCCGAATGCCCGCTCGACCAGGCCGCCGCGCTTGATGTTGCCGGCGAGCTGGATGGGCAGCGTGCCTCGGGACTTGCCCATGCCGTAACCGGCGTACTGCGCCGCTCCGTGTTGAAGAATGGCCGGCACGGTCGCGAGCGTTATCACGTTGTTGACGATGGTCGGCCGGCCGAAGAGTCCCTTGATGGCCGGCAGCGGCGGACGCACACGGACCTCGCCCCGCCTGCCCTCCAGGCTCTCGAGCATGGAAGTCTCCTCGCCACAGATGTAGGCGCCGGCTCCGAGGCGAACCTCGAGATCGAAGCGCTTGCCGCTGCCCATCACATCGGCGCCGAGATACCGCGCCTGGTAAGCCGCCGCGATGGCCTGATTCAAGGCGCGATGAGCGTGCGGGTACTCGGCGCGAAGATAGATGAAGCCTTGTGCGGCCCCGACGGCGAGGCCCGCGATCGTCATGCCCTCGATGAGGCTGAGCGGATCACCCTCCATCAGCATCCGGTCCGAGAACGTGCCCGAATCGCCTTCATCGGCGTTACAAGTGACGTACTTCTGGCCAGCCGGCTGCTCGAGCACGGTCTTCCATTTGATGCCGGTCGGGAAGGCCGCCCCTCCCCGCCCGCGCAGACCCGAGGTGATGACCGTCTCAACGACCGCCTCTGGACTCATGGCGAGCGCGCGGCGCAGTCCCTGGTAGCCACCGTGAACCACATAGTCCGCGACGCTCGCCGGGTCAACGACTCCAACGCGCGCGAAGGTGAGCCGCTGTTGATTGGCGAGCCAGGGGATCTCGTCGGCGAGGCCGAGCGAGAGCGGGTGAGCGCCGCCGCTCGGGAATCCGGCATCGAAGAGCCCCGGCACATCGCCGGGATTCACCGGCCCATAGGCCATCCGTCCCCGCGCGGTTGCCACCTCCACCAGCGGCTCGAGCCAGTAAGCGCCCCGGGAGCCGTTGCGGATGAGCTGCAGCTCGAGCCCTCTCGCCTTCGCCTCGCGCCCGATCGAATGCGCGACCTCCTCCGCGCCGAGCGACAGAGCGCCGGCATCGCGGGGAACATACACGATAAAGGTCATGCGGGAGCAGTCACCTCTTGCGGTCGACGTCCGAGAGCAGTGTGTCCAGGCGCTCCAGGGTCACCCGGCCATGCAGGGTGCCGTCGATCATCACCGCGGGCGAGCATGCGCAGTTACCCAGGCAATAGACCGGCTCCAGCGAGAAGCGCCCGTCGGGCGTCGTCTGGTGAAAGTCTACACCCAGCCGTCGGCGGGCGTACGCGGCCAGCGCCTCACTCCCCATGGCCTGACACGACTCTGCCCGGCATACGCTCACGGTGTGGTTCCCCGGTGGCGTAGTGCGAAAGAAGTGGTAGAACGAGACGACGCCGTGAACCTCCGCACGCGAGAGGTTGAGCTCCGCGGCCACGAGCGGCACCGCTGCCGGCGGTACATGCCCGAGCTGCGCCTGAATCGCGTGCAGCACCTCGATCAGCGGCCCAGGCCGTCCCTTGAGGCCCGCCGCGATCCGGCGGACGGTCTCGCCGTGCTCAAAAGCCATCTTCTCCATGCCACCGAGTATACGTGCTGTGCCGGCATCGTTTGGCCCCGGCCCCGCAGACTTTCACCCGCACGGCCGAGTGTTCGTTTTCCGAGACGCGGATTTTGCGCGGTGCAGGGTAGATGAGAGCGCCGTCACCCCCCGAGCTGGCGCGCGTGGTGCCGGAGGTGATCCTCTACGAAGCTCGCGATGGAGTAATACCCGTGGTCATAACCCTCGTGCCGGCGCAGCGTGAGCGCGAGGCCCGATTTGCGACAGGCCTCTTCCAGGAGGTGTGGATGCAGCTGCGCCTCCAGGAATTGATCCGCCAGCCCCTGATCCACCAGGATCGGCGGCCTCTGCGGCCCATCGGTCACCCTGGCGGCCAACTCCGAGGCGTCATAGCTCACCCACTGCCCCTCATCGGGTCCCAGATAGCCGCGGAACGCCTTCTGCCCCCACGGACAACGGCGCGGCGCGCTGATAGGCGCGAAGGCCGACACCGACCGATACCGGCCCGGATTGCGCAGCGCGATGGTAAGAGCGCCGTGCCCGCCCATCGAGTGGCCGAAAATTCCCGTGCGCTCCCCCGTCGCCGGGAAGTGTCCCTCGATCAGCGAGCGCAGCTCCTCCGTGACATACGTATACATCCGGTAATGGCGCGACCACGGCTCCACCGTGGCATCGACGTAAAAGCCTGCGCCCACGCCGAAGTCCCAGGAGTCGCTGTCCCCTGGCAGCTTGATGCCGCGCGGGCTGGTGTCGGGGGCCACCAGCATCAGCCCGAGCTCGGCCGCGACGCGTTGTGCACCCGCCTTGATCATGAAGGTCTCTTCGGTGCAGGTGAGCCCGGCAAGGTAGTAGAGCACCGGCACCGGTCCGGCTTTCGCCTGCGCGGGCGTGAACACTGCGAAGCGCATGGCGCATGCCGTGCTCACGGCCTCGTGGCGATAGAAGCCGACGGTGCCCCCGAAGCAACGATGCTGACTGACGACCTCGAAAGGCTGGCCGGCCATGATTCCCTCCTGTGAAGTGCCCGGGGGAGGGCTCGTTATACCCGCCGGCAACCGGTGAGTCACCAAACCCGTGTTACCGGGCGCAGCGGTGTAACGGGTTTGGAACAGAGGACTGTGCCGCGGGTTCCCATCCTCTGCCTGCCCCAGGGTCTTCCCTCACCGCGGCCGCCGGATTTCCCGAGGGTGATCGTTCCCCCTTACCCGGCGGTGCTGCCCTCCTTGGCGGGTGAGATCGTGCGCGGTGCGCTTTCCCACCCCCCACCGAGCGCCCGGTAGAGCTGCACGAGATCAGCGGAGACGGCCGTCGTGGCGTCCGCGAGCGCAAGCTCGTTCTGCTCCTCGGTGCGCTCCGCATCGAGCACGTCGATGAAGCTTGCGACGCCACTCTCATAGCGCTGCCGCGCGAGGAGTCGTGCGTTACGGCTCGCCTTCACCGCCATCTCGAGTGAGGCGCGCCGCGCCTGGTCCGCGCCGTACGCCGCCAGCGCATCCTCCACTTGGTTCAAGGCGGTAAGGACCGTCTGCGCGTAGATCACGGCCGCCTCCTTGGCTTGCAGCCGCCGCAGCCGCACCGTGGCGCGCAGACGGCCCCCCTCGAAGATCGGCAACTCGATCGCCGGACCCAGGCTCGCGAATCGGCTCGCCGCCTCGATGAGCTGAGACAGTCCCTCCGACTGGTATCCTCCCTCGGCGGTCAGCGTCAGCTGCGGAAAGTAGTTGGAGATCGCGATCCCGATTTCCTCCGTGGCCGCGTGCAGATTGGCCTCCGCCTGGCGGATGTCCGGCCGGCGCCGCGCCAGGGCCGAGGGCAGCCCGATGGGCACCACGGGTGGAACGGGAGGCACCGGCCGCGCCTCCTTCAGCTGCGCGCGCAGCGCCTCCGGCGGCTTCGCCATGAGCTGGCTGAGCTCATTGATGTCGACCGTGATCTGCCGGTCGGCGAGCGGAATCTGGGCCTGAGTCGTGCCGACTTCCGCCATGGCATTCTGCACGTCGAGATCGGAGGTCAACCCCGCGTTGTGTCGATCACGAGTGAGCTGCAGGAGATCGCGCTGGGTGGCGAGGCTGCGCTCCAGGATCGCGCGCCGGGCCTGCACGCCGCGCAGATCGATGTAGGTGGCTGCCACATCGCTCACCATCGACAGCACCGCGGCGTGCTCGCCGTCGACGGCCGACTGCATCTGCGCGTTGGCGGCCTCGAGCGCACGCCGCTCGGTGCCGAAAAGATCGAGAGTCCAGGAGGCACCGAGACCGAGCTGATACTCGTTGAAGGGATTCGTCAGTGTCGAGGGCAGTCCCGGGAAATGCAGGCCGAAGATCGCGCCATTCGGCGTGTTGGTACTGAGCCGCTGGCGCGACCAGGACGCATTGGCCGAAACAGTGGGCCAGAGGCCTCCGGCCACCACCGCGGCCTGCGCCTGGGCCTCCTCGATGCGCAGCACCGCCTGCTTGACATTGAGATTCTGCGCGGCGGACTGCTCCACGAGCGAGGTCAGCGTCGGATCGTCGAAGCTCGACCACCAGGCGACCGTCTGCGCGGGCCCCGTAGTCACGTGCGCGGCACCCTCGGTGCCGTTGCCCATCGCGGTCGCAGACCAGTGCACCGGCACGTTCGGCTTCGGCCTGACGAAGTTCGGGCCGACGGCGCAGCCGGCCAGCGTGCAGCCGAGCGAGGCCAGCACGAAAGAGCGCAAAGTGACCTGGGTTCGTGTTGTCAAGCAGATTCTCCGTCCGGCGCGCGTCGCGCCGCCACACATGCAGGGCTCGCCTCGAGCCCCGTGAAGGCCCGCGCGAAGCGCGTCACAAGCGTCGAAACATCCAGGAAGCGCCGGCCAGCGTGACCGCGGCGATCGCCGCCAGCGGCCAAAGGTCGGGCATCAGGACGCCCGCCCCCGCTCCCTCGAGATACACCCGCTGCGCGATATCGATGGCGTAACGCAGCGGGTTGACGAGCGTGAAGTATTGCAGAGACCGCGGCATGTTGCTGATGGGCGTCGTCAGACCCGAGAGCAGCGCGAAGGGCATGATGAGGATGAACGAGAACAGCATCGCCTGCTGCATGTTCTGGCAGAGCGCCGAGACGACCAGGCCGATGCCGACGGCCGCGAGCACGAAGAGAGTGAGCCCGGCGTAGAGCGTGAGGAATGACCCCTGGAAGGGGACGCGAAACCAGAGCTGTGCGATCAGCAGCACGCCGGTGGCCTGGACGATGCCGATCAGCATCGATGGAAGCGCCTTGCCGGCCATGATCTCGGGCGGCCGGAACGGTGTGACGAGGAGCTGATCGAAAGTCCCCTCCTCCCGCTCGCGCGCGACCGACATCGCGGTCAGCATTAGGGTCTGGAGCATCGTGAGCGTGCCGATCAGTCCCGGGAGCATGTCCCACCGGGTCATCAGGTTCGGGTTGTACCAGGCGCGCGCCTCCACCGTCACGGGCGGCCCCGGCAGGCCGTGCCTGGCGCGCCAATCGGAGTTGAAGGCATTGACCACGGACTGGGCATAGCCGAGCGCCGTGCCCGCCGTGTTGGAATTACGGCCATCGGCGATGATCTGCACGTCCGCCCCCTTGCCGGCCTCCAGGCGGCGGGCGAAGTCATCCGGGATCTCGATGGCGAGCAGCGCGCGGCGGTCGTCGATGTAGTCCCTGACCTGCCGCTGTCTGCGCAGGTTCGCCACGCGCTCGAAGAGCCCGGTGCCGTCGAAACTCGAGAGCAGGGCCTGCGAGGCGATGCTCTGGGAGCGGTCGAGCACCACATAGGGTACGTGATTGAGGTCATAGGTGGCGGCGTAGCCGAAGAGCAGGCACTGCAGAATGGGCGGCAGCAGCAGGCTGTTGCGCGCGCGCCGGTCCTTGAGGACCGCGAGCAGCTCCTTGCGGGTGAGCGCGATGACTCGAAGGAGCGATTCCAGCACGGCCTCAGCCGAGCCTCTTGTGAGTGACCGCCCGGCTTGCGTAGCCAAGCAGCGCAACCATGACCGCGAGCACCGCTCCATTGGGCAGGATCACCGGCCAGATGTCGCCGGCCAGGAAAGTGGTCTGCAGCAGCGCCACGTAGTATCTCGCCGGCAGCAGGTAGGTGATTGCGCGGATCCCCGCCGGCATGCTGCGCAGATCGAAGAGAAATCCCGACAGCATCAAGGCCGGCATGAAGGTGGCGAGCATGGTGAGCTGGCTCGCGACGAGCTGATTCTTGAAATACGAGGAGATGAGAAGACCCACGCCGACGGCGACCAGCACGTAGAGCATCGATCCCCCGACGAGCACCGCGAGGGAGCCCACGACGGGAACATGGAAGAGAAATTTGCCCGAGGCGACGCAGAGCAGGAGTCCCAGCACTCCGAGCCCGAAGTACGGGATGGTCTTGCCGAGAATGATCTCGCCGCTTCGCACCGGGCTCACGAAGAGCGCCTCGAAGGTGCCGCGCTCCCACTCCCGCGCCACCACCATCGCGGTCAGGAAGGCGCCGATCAGCGTCATGACGAGAACGATGAGTCCCGGCACGAGGAAGTAGTGGCTGTCATTCGCCGAGTTGAACCAGAGGCGGCTTTGAATGTTGACCGGTCCGCCCGCGGCCGCGGCTCCCGTTTCGGCGGACTGACGCGCGGACCAGGCGCCCACCGCGCCCTCCACATACGATTCGATGATGCGGGCACGGTTCGAATCGATGCCGTTGACCGCGAGCTGCACGCGCGCATCGCCGGCGCTGAAGCGGCGCGCGAAGTCGGACGGGATGGTGAGGATGCCGTCGACACTCCCCTCCATCATCAGCCGGTCGGCGGTCTGGGAGGAGTGGACCACCTGCGGGCGGAAGTAGGGCGAGAGCGCGAACGCCGCCAGGAGATTCTCGGCCGATGCGGAGCTGTCCTGCATCACCACGGCGAGCGGGACGTTACTGACATCGAGCGACAGGCCGAAGCCGAACAGGAGGATCAGGATCACCGGGAGCACAATGCCCACGGCGATGGTGGACGGATCGCGGATCATCTGTCGCGTCTCCTTCTTCACCAGCGCGACGATGCGCCGCACCTTCGGCCGCCAGACTTCCCGGTCCTTCATGGCCGAGCCGCCGCCTCACCGGCCCGCGCAGCCTCGACCACCGCGATGAAGGCGCTCTCCATCGAGGCTTGCCGCCCATCGGCCGCAAGAGCGTGCCGTCGGATCTGCGCCGGGGAGCCCTGAGCCAACACCTGCCCGCCGTCCATGATGGCGATGCGGTCGCAGTACTCCGCCTCCTGCATGAAATGGGTCGTGACGATCACCGTGACACCCTGCTCGGCGAGCGTCGTGATCCGCCGCCAGAAGGCCCGCCGCGCCAGCGGATCGGCGCCGCTCGTCGGCTCATCGAGAAACAGAATCTCCGGCTCGTGAAGGAGTGCCGCACCCATGGCCAGGCGCTGCTTGAAGCCCCCGGGCAGCTGGCCGCTCGCGGTGCGCCCGTGCGCCCCGAGGTCGAACTGGCGCAGGGCCCAGTCGATGCGCTCCCGCCGCATCGCGCCCCGCAGCCCGTAGGCGCTGGCGAAGAACTCCAGGTTCTCGCGGACGGTGAGCGCGCCATAGAGAGAGAATTTCTGCGCGACGTAGCCGAGCCGCGCGCGGGCGGCGGCACCGGCGCTGCCCACATCGACGCCGGCGACCCTCAGCATCCCGCCGCTCGGTGGCAGCAATCCGCAGAGCATCCGAAAGGTCGTCGTCTTACCCGCGCCGTTCGGTCCCAGGAGCCCGAAAATCTCGCCGCGGCGTACCTCGAAGCTCACGTGATTCACGGCGGTGAATTCGCCGAACCGCTTGACGAGATCGCGCACCTCGACGGCGGCGCCTGCTTCGGCCGGCGCCGGCGGCCGCTGCAGCCGGATGTCGACCCCCGCCTCGTGAGCGGCCCTTCCGCGCAACAACACCATGAATCCGTCCTCGAAGCGAGGCTCGACCGGCGTCGCGGAAAGACCTGCGATCGTCTCTCCAGGCTGCGCCTGTGCCGCGCGCACCAGCCTGACGAGGCCGCCGTCGGGTACCGCATCGATGACTTCCGGATCATCGAGCAGCCGCGCCTGCAGGCTGCGTGCGCTGTTTCCGGGGCCGGGATCGAGAACCACGCTGCGCCCGGCGGCGATCCGCGTGACCTGAGCGGGCTCGCTCTGCGCGAGCGCCCGGCCTTCGTGCAGCACGAGAACCCGCGCGGCTTTCTCCGCCTCATCCAAGTACGAAGTGCTCGTCAAGACGGTCAGCCCCTCCTCGCGCACCAGGTGCTCGACGATGACCCAAAGCTCCCGGCGCGAGAGCGGATCCACGCCCACCGTCGGCTCATCGAGCAGCAACAGCTCCGGCGAGCGCACCAGCGTGCACGCGAGGCCGAGCTTCTGCTTCATGCCCCCCGAGAGCTGGCCGGCCAGCCTGCCGGTGAAGCGGCCGAGGTCGGTCATTTCCATCAGCTGCGGATAGCGCTGGCGGCGCTCCTGCGGGCAGACGCCGTGCAGGTCGGCATACAGGTCGAGGTTCTCCTGCACGCTCAGATCCTCGTACAAGCCAAACTTCTGCGGCATGTAACCGATGCGGTCCTGCACGCGCTGAGGCTCGATCGCCGGGTCGATGCCGAGCACGCGCAAAGATCCGGCATCTGCCGCAAGCAGACCCGCCATCAGGCGGATGAGTGTCGTCTTGCCGGCGCCGTCCGGTCCCACGAGCGCGGTGAGCTCGCCCGCGCAGACCTCGATCGAGACACCATCGAGGGCGCGCACTTCACCTCCATTGCCCGGTGCACGAAACACCTTGCGCAGGTCCTTGCCTGTGACGAGCGACGCCGCCATGTCAGCCGTGCGGGCGGGGGGGAGACAGATACACCGTCGCGGGCATGCCCAACCGCAGCACGTCGTCGGGATCTCTCACGAATACGCGGATCTCGTAAACGAGGCTCGGGCGCAACTCCGCCGTCTGCACCGTCTTGGGCGTGAATTCCGCCACGGGTGAGATGAAGCCGACCCAGCCCTCGAAGCGCTTCCGGGGAAAGGAGTCCACCTCGACGGTCGCCGGCATCCCGGGGCGCACCAGGCCGAGATCCCTCTCCGAGACGTAGGCGCGCACCCATTTGGGATTGACGATGGCGAGCGTGAACGCGGTCTTCTGCGGCGAGGCCATGTCTCCCGGCTCGGCAATCCGGGAGCGCACCACGGCATTGAGCGGGGCGCGCAGCTGCGCATCAGCGAGCTCCTGATTGAGGAGGGCGACCTGCGCCTCCTCACCGTCGAGCATCGCCTCCGCCTGGGCAATGTCTTCCTTGCGCGGCCCGAGCAACGAGAGTTCGAGGGCCTTGCGGCTGACGACCACC
>JAKBCR010000430.1 GCA_021807675.1 Pseudomonadota bacterium | reverse complement strand
TCAGCGAAAGAGACTTTCCATGGCGATCATCGGCAGCTTCACCAAGGACACGAACGGCTACACCGGGACGGTCCGCACGCTCAGCATCAACACCAAGGCGCGGCTGGTCCCCGCCGAGGGCGGCACCGACAAGGTGCCCGACTTCCGGGTCTTCGCCGCCCCGGCAACGTGGAACTGGGTGCGGTCTGGACCCGCAAGGCGAAGGAGACGGGGCGCGAATACCTCTCGGTCAAGCTCGACGACCCGAGCTTCCCCCAGCCGATCTACGCGAGCCTGGTCGAGGCCGAGGCAGAGGGCAGCTACAACCTGATTTGGTCCCGCTGACCACCGCCCCGCCCCACCGGGCGGGGCGCTTCGTGTGTACGCACGCGCCCGGCCGGCGAACGGCGCCGTCACCTCCCGCAAGCCCGAAGGGGGAAGAGGGCACCTCCGCAGGCTTTCCATTGTCACGCCGGCCGACGGTCGGGCCGGTTCAACCCCGCCTGCGGCGCCGCGCCCAGGGCAAGTCCAGTTTTTCGTGCGACGCGCAGCATCGCTAGCGTTCCGTGACAGTTTAGACAGCCTATCTGAACAGATTAGATTTACAGTTTACCTGTTGATATGATAGATGGCCCGACATGAGTGCTGCACCGGATGATCAGGAGCCAACGCGGACATCGGTCCTGGCGCAGGATCTCCGTGCCCTGATGGGCAAGCTGAAGCGGCGCTTGCGCGATCAGGCCCATGTCGGGGGCCTCACGCCATCGCAGGTTTCAGTCCTGCTCCGCCTGGAGAAGAATGGCCCTGCCACGGCATCGGGCCTCGCGCGCGCCGAAGGGATGCGGCCGCAATCGATGGCTCCGGTGCTGGGCGCGCTCGAAGTCGCTGGCCTAGTGAGTGGAGCGCCTGATCCGGCGGACGGAAGGCAGACGCTCTTCTCGCTCACGGAAGCCTTTCGGAAGTCGGTCGAAGAGGGCCGCGCCGCGCGCCAGGACTGGCTGACGCGCACGCTCGAGGTGCGGCTTTCGCCCCAGGAGCAGGACGAGGTCGCAAGGGCTGTCGAACTGCTGAAGCGGCTCGTCGAGGACTGACAGCCGCCAGCCGCATCGTGAACTTCAGAGGACATCTCCATGGCGCTAACGACGCTCGACCCGAACACCGCCCTGATCATCGTGGACCTTCAGAAGGGCATCGTCGGCCTGCCTCTCATCCACCCCATCGATGGCGTAATCGAACGAGCGCGTGCGCTGGCCGACGCCTTCCGTGAGCGCGACCTGCCGGTCGTGCTGGTCAACGTTGCCGGCGGGGCGCCGGGCCGAACGGAGCAGCCGCGTCCAACGGGAGCTCGTCCAGACGGATGGACTGACCTCATCCCGGAACTGAACCTGCAAGCGGCCGATATCCTGGCGACGAAGCGGAGCTGGGGTGCGTTCGCGACCACCGATCTCGAAGCTCAGTTGAAAGCGCGGGGCGTCACTCAGGTGGTGACCGCGGGCGTGGCGACCGGAACCGGCGTGGAGGCGACGGCGCGCCAAGCCTATGAGGCGGGCTTCAACGTCACCCTCGCACTCGACGCCATGACCGACATGCGTCCCGAGGCGCACGACTACAGCATCAAGAGCATCTTCCCCCGGCTCGGCGAGACCGGCACCAGCCAAGAGATCATCGAGCTCCTGCCGGCAAAGACCGCCTGAGATGCCATGGCTTGCGCTCGTATCCTATTTCTTCGGCGGCGCCTTCCTGGCGAACGCGATCCCCCATGCCGTCAGCGGCATGATGGGCAGGCCGTTTCAGAGCCCGTTCGCCAAACCATCCGGAAAAGGGCTCTCATCGTCGACCGTCAACGTGCTCTGGGGTTTCTTCAACCTCGTCCTCGGCTATGTGCTGGTTTGCCGCGTGGGTGATTTCGCACTGAAGGATACGGCAGACGTCCTCGCCTTGGGCATCGGCGCCTTTTTGATCGCACTTTTTTCGGCACGGCATTTCGGCCGCTTCCATGGCGGGAATAGGCCTGAGCATCCATGAAAGCTCCCACTTGGGAGGCCTTCCGATCACTGCGAAGCTTCAATTATCGGGTGTGGGTCGGCGGCACCTTCGTCTCGAACGTCGGCACCTGGGTCCAGCGCACGGCCCAGGACTGGCTGGTGCTCACCCAACTCACCCATCACGACGCCTCGGCGGTCGGCTGGGTCATGGCGCTGCAGTTCGGGCCGCAGTTCCTGCTGCTGCCATGGACCGGCTTCGCCGCCGATCATCTCGACCAGCGCAAGCTTCTCATCGCCACGCAGGCGGTCATGGGCGCCCTCGCTCTTGCGCTGGGGGCGCTCACCGTCACCGGTCTCGTCCAGCTCTGGCATGTCTATGTCTTTGCCTTCCTGTTCGGCAGTGCCGCGGCCTTCGATGCTCCGGTGCGCCAAACCTTCGTCGCGGCGCTGGTGGGAGACGACGACTTGCACAATGCGGTGGCGCTCAATTCCACCTCGTTCAACGCCGCACGGATGATCGGTCCGGCGATCTCCGGCGTGGTGAT
>JAKBCR010000147.1 GCA_021807675.1 Pseudomonadota bacterium | reverse complement strand
ACTTAGGCAGTGTCTCACTCGCCTGGGATTGCACCTGGATCGCGGTATCGAGCGCATCGAGCGAGCCGGTCCAGCGCGCAAGCGATGCGGCATGGAGCGCACTCGCGCTCACCGCCGCGCCGTAGGCGGCCGGATACTGCTCGGCGAATTGCGTGCGCATCAGATTGAGATCAAACGAAAGACCCTGCGCATTGGTGAGCAACTGCTCGGTCGCCGCGTACGTCGCCTCGAGCTCCGTGAGCGCGGAGAAGTTGAGGCCCTGCAGGTTCTTCGCCTGGTTCATGAGCATCTGCGCCTGGTTCTCGAGCTCCATCACCTGGTTCTCGACCTGCGTCAGCGTGTGCAGCTCGGTGAGCATGTTCTCGATGAAGTTCGAGGGATCGAACACCACCCACTGCGCGAGCGCCTGCGGCGAGACCACCCCGAGCGAGAGGACGCCGAGCAGGGCGACCAGGATCTTCTTCATGGGACGCTCCTTCCGACACGACTGCCGAATCGGTCTCACGTCACTCATGACACGCTCCGCCGATCACACTCGTTTGCAATGAGCTGCGCCGCCCAGGTGAGTCCGCGCCGCTCGAGCCACGCGGCGGCGAAGCGCTCGCCGGGCGCGCTCGCTGCGACCTCCTCGATCGCGCGCTGGTCCTCGGGCGTCGAAGCCGCGACGAAGGCGAGCGCCACAGGACCCAATCCAAGATCAAACAGCCGGCAGCCGAGACGCGACTGGTAGTAGTACTCGCGCTTCGGCCGCGCGTGGGCGAGGATGTCGATCTGCCGCTCGTTGAGTCCAAAGCCCTCGTACACCGTGCGCAGCTGCGGCTCGCCCGCCTGGGGTGAGGGCAGGAAGATGCGCGTCGGGCAGCTCTCGATCAGCGCCGGTGCGATGGCGGAGCGCTGGATGTCGGCGAGCGACTGGGTGGCGAAGAGCACCGAGACATGCTTCTTGCGCAGCGTCTTCAGCCACTCCCGGATCCGCCCGGCAAAGAGTGGATCATCGAGAAACACCCATGCCTCATCGAGGACCAGCAGCGTCGGGGCACCGGTGAACCGATCCTCGAGGCGATGGAAAAGATAGGTGAGCGCAGGCAGCACCGCGCTGCGGGTCTGCATGAGTTCCTCCATCTCGAAGGCCTGCACGGACGCCCCGCCCAGGTGCTCCTCCTCGGCATCGAGCAGCCGCCCGAAGGGACCATTCAGCGTGTAGGGCGCGAGCGCCTGACGCAGCGTGTTCGACTGTAGCAGCACCGAAAGTCCCGTCAGCGTGCGCTCGCATCGGGGCGCCGACGCCAGACTCCCGAGCGCGGACCACACCGCATCCTTCACCTCGGGTGCGAGCCCGACGCCCTCGTGCTGCAGGAGTCCCGCAACCCAGTCCGCCGCCCAGGCGCGCTCGGAGGCCTCATCGATCGCCGCGAGCGGCTGGAACGCGATCGCCGCGTCCGCGCCGAGATCGTAGTGCACGCCACTGAGCCCCAGCACCGTCGCGCGCACCGATGCGCCCTTATCGAAGACGACGATCTGCGCGCCGGGGTAGCGACGAAACTGCAGGATGAGCGTCGCGAGCAGCACCGATTTGCCGGCGCCGGTGGGTCCCACGATGAGGGTGTGACCGACATCCCCGACATGGGTCACGAGCCGAAACGGTGTCGAGCCTTCGGTGCGCGTCACGATGAGCGGGGGACCTACCAAATGCGCATTGCGCTCAGGCCCCGCCCAGACGGCAGAGAGCGGCATCAGATGCGCGAGGTTTGCCGTGGAAACGAGTCCCTGGCGCACGTTCGCGTACACCTGCCCCGGAATCGAGCCGAGCCAGGCCTCGACGGCATTCAGCGTCTCGGCGAGCGCGACGAACCCTCGCCCCTGAACGACCCGCTCGACGGACTTGCGCTGCTCCTCGACCGCCGCCAGATCGCGGTCGGCGACCACGACGCAGGTCGTGACGTACCCAAAGCCCACCGCATCGCTGCCGAGCGCCTGCAGCGCGCCATCCGCATCCACCGCCTTGTTGGCCGCATCCGAATCGACGAGCGGACTTTCCTGCTGGAAGATCGTCTCGCGCAGGAGTGTCACGATCCCCTTGCGCTTGGCGAACCACTGCCGGCGGATCCGGGTGAGTTCCTTGAGTGCGGCCGCCTTGTCGAGAAAGAGAAACCGCGTCATCCAGCGGTAGCCAAAGCCGAGGCGGTTCAACTCATCCAGCATCCCGGGCCAGGTCGAGGCCGGCAGACCCCGCACGGTGACCGCGCGCAGGTGGGTGTCGCCGAGCATTGGGGCGAGGCCCCCCGTGAATGGCTCATCCGTGAGCAGCGCATCGAGCGCGAAGGGCACCTCGGGAACACTCACCGGATGCCGGCACGTCGAGACCGTGGCGTGCAGATAGGTCAGTGTCTCGGCATCGTCGAGCCACCGGCCCTCGGGCATGACCGCATCGAGGAGCCCCAGGAAGCGATCCGTCTCCGTGAGAAAGCCGGCGAGCTGATCGCGCCAGTCGACCGTTGAGCGCTCAGGAGATTCGTAGAGAAGGCGCCCGGCACGGGCCTTGACCTCCGCCGGGGGCAGGTAGACGAGTGTCAGGGTATAGACGCTCTCGAAATGCGAGCCCGCCTCCTCGAAGGCCCCGCGGCGCTCCTGATCCACGAGCCAGGAGAGCGGATCGGGAAATGGGGAGACCGGATAACCCTCCGCCTCGCGACGGTCGGCCTCGACGAAGAGCGCCCAGCCACTTCCTAACCGCTTCAGCGCATTGTTGATGCGAGACGTCGCGAGGGTGAGCTCCGACTCGGTCGAGCTGTCGAGATCCGGCCCCCGAAAGCGCGCACAACGCAAGAACGAGCCGTCCTTGTTCAGCACCACGCCCGGTGCGACGAGTGCCGCCCAGGGTAGGAAGTCGGCGAGACACTCGGGACGTTTGCGGTATTCGGCGAGGTTGATCATGTCGCGTACGTCGCTACGGCGCGAGATGACTCGGGTACTTGACGTGCCGGGCGAAGACCTCGACGAACTGCGCATCGGTGCGCGCCGCCCACACGGCAAGCGTGTGACCGATCGCGAAGAGCACGAGACCGGGGAGCCAGAGCTGCAGCCCGATCCCCACCGCGGCGGCGAGCGTGCCGTTCACGATTGCGACGGTGCGCGGGACACCGGCGAGAAAGATCGGCTCGGTGAGCGCGCGATGCAGCGGCACTTCAAAGTCATCGGTGAGCATGCAGACGTCCTCGCACCGCTCAGGAGACGATGGCGCCGCCGGCGAAGTTGAAGAAGGTGAGGAAGAAGGAGCTCGCGGCAAACGCGATCGAGAGTCCGAAGACGATCTGGATGAGCCGCCGAAAGCCGCCGGAGCTGTCGCCGAAGGCGAGCGTGAGTCCGGTCACGATGATGATGATCACCGCGACGATGCGCGCCACGGGACCCTGGATGGACTGCAGGATGGACTCGAGCGGCGCCTCCCAGGGCATGTTGGAGCCGGCGGCGAAGGCGGGTGCGCCGTAGAGCAGTGAGCCGAGCATCGCGGTGAGATAAGCGAGTGCCCGATGCAGTCGAGAAGAGCGAGGCGTGGAGGTCATGATCGGTGTCCGTGGCGGTGAGAGGTGGGATCAGGAAGGACCGGCTCGAGGTGATAGCCGTGCGCGTCGAATCCGGTGACGCGCACGAGCTCCTCGACACGCCGGGCGCGCCCGCGCCCGGCAAGAAAGACGATGAGATCGACCGCCTCGGCGATGAGCGCACGCGGCACGGTGACGACGACCTCCTGGATCAATTGCTCGAGGCGGGTGAGCGCACCGCGCGCGGAGCCCGCATGAAGCGTCGCGATGCCTCCCGGATGCCCGGTCCCCCAGGCTTTGAGCAAATCGAGCGCCTCCCCGCCGCGCACTTCCCCCACCACGATCCGATCGGGCCTCAAGCGCAGCGCCGAGCGCACGAGATCGGCCATGGAGGCGAGTCCCCGCCGGGTCTGCAGCGAGACGTGATCGTCCGCCCGGCACTGCAGCTCCACGGTGTCCTCCAGCATCAGGACCCGATCGCCGGTCGCGGCGATCTCAAGGAGCAGCGCATTGGCCAGTGTCGTTTTGCCCGTGGAGGTTCCGCCGGCAATCAAAATGTTTTGTCGCGCCCGAACGGCCTCCACCAGAACCTGCGCCTCGCCTTCCGTGAGAATCCCGTCCGTCACGTAATGGGTGAGCGGGATGACGCCCGCGGTGCGCTTTCGGATTGAGAAGGTGGGACCGCGCACGATGGGCGGGAGCACCCCCTCGAAGCGCTCACCGGTCTCGGGCAACACGGCGGAGAGAATCGGTGCCCCGGGATGCACCTCGAGGCGCAGGTGCGCGGCGACCAAGCGAATGATGCGATCGCCGTCCTCGCCCGAGAGACAGATGCCGGAGCGGCACCGCCCCGTGTCGAGCCGATCGAACCAGAGCGTCCCGTCCGGATTGAGGAGAATCTCGACGACCTCCGGGTCCTCGAGCGCACCAGCGATCGCCTCCCCCATCGCCGTGCGCAGCATCCGGGTCTGCCGGCTCGTCATCACGGCCAGCGGCGAGCGGTGCTCGGCGCGCCGCGGCTGGCCGGCCTTCGGCTGGGCGACATCCGTCATGGTGTGCCCTCCCCAATCGCCTGTGCGGCATCGTCGGCCGCCTTCGTGTACTCGCGCCCCTCGGCGCCGAGCTCCTCCGTCACCCGCCGCGCGAGGCTGTGACCGCGATGCAGGTGACGGCCCAGCTGCTCGACGAACTGCTCGAAGCGCGCCCGCCCCTGCGCGCGCACCGCGTCCTGATGGGCCGCCGGCACAGGCGTCGAGACGGTGAGGTAGTGGCGGATGAAGAGCGCAACGGTCTCGATGAGGATCGTCTGGTCCCGCTCGAGGAGATCGAACTGGTGCGTGAGCCGATCGAGGCGGCGCGCGATCATGGCTTCCCGCTGATCGGCTCCATCCGGCGAGAGGAACGAGGCGAGCGCTGCGGCGACGATGGCGGATTTCGAGAGCCCCCGCATGGTCGCAAGCTCCGTGAGACGCTGCGCGTGCGCGGGCTGCAGATACAGGTTGAGGCGCGCGCGACTCACAGCGGCAGTCCGTCATCCGGATCGAGCGGCGCCAGACGCGCCGCCCGCGCGAGGGCGGGCTCCGCACCGAACGACTCTCCGGCGAAGTCCGGATCGAACCCGAGGTCTCCGATGTCCTTCACCGGCCGCTCCCCGAGGTCCGAGGCGTCGACGCCCCCCTCCCGGGAAAGGCCGCCGCCCTCGTCCTCGACGCCTGCGATCACCGCTCCCGGGAACTGCTGGCGGTTGCGGGACGGGAGAGCGGCCAGCCAGTCGTGGGGATGTGGGGAGGGACGATCACAGGTGCCGGCAGCCGAGGGCGAAGGCGGCGGCAAAAGGCGTTCGGTGAAGTTGCGATCCTCGAAGTAGCGCAGCTTCTTCGCCCGCACCGGCGGGTGACCGGAGATCATGAGGATCTCCTCATCGGGCGGCAGCTGCATGATCTCCCCCGGGGTCAGGAGCGCGCGGGCCGTCTCCTGGCGCGACACCATCAGGTGCCCGAGCCAGGGCGAGAGCCGGTGTCCGGCATAGTTACGCTGCGCGCGCAGTTCCGTCGTCGTACCGAGGGCATCGGAGATGCGCTTCGCGGTACGCTCGTCATTGGTCGCAAACGCCACCCGCACGTGGCAGTTGTCGAGGATCGAGTGGTTCGGGCCGTAGGCCTTCTCGATCTGGTTCAACGACTGCGCGATGAGAAAGGCGCGAAGCCCGTAGCCCGCCATGAAGGACAGCGCCGACTCGAAGAAGTCGAGTCGCCCGAGTGCGGGGAACTCATCGAGCATGAAGAGCACGCGCCGGCGCTTCGGCCGCCCGTGCTGCAGTTCGAGGGTCTCGGTCAGCCGCCGCCCGATCTGGTTCAGAAGCAGCCGGATGAGCGGCTTCGTGCGCACGATGTCGGCGGGCGGCACGACGAGGTAAAGGGAGACCGGGTGCTCGGCATCGGTGAGGTCCGCGATCCGCCAGTCGCACCGGCGAGTCACCTCGGCGACCGTGGGATCTCGGTACAGTCCCAAAAAGCTCATCGCCGTCGAGAGCACGCCCGAGCGCTCGTTATCCGCCTTGTTCAGCACCTCCCGGGCGGCACTCGCGACGACCGGATGCGGACGATCCCCGAGATGGTTCGTCGTCATCATCGCTCGGAGCGTGCGTTCGATGGGCTGAGCGGGGTCGGAGAGGAAATTGGCGACGCCGCTCAGCGTCTTGTCTTCACAGGCGTAGAGAACATGCAGAATCGTGCCGACGAGGAGCGAGTGACTCGTCTTCTCCCAGTGATTGCGTCGCTCGAGCGCGCCCTCGGGATCGACCAGGATGTCGGCGATGTTTTGCACATCGCGCACCTCCTGCGCTCCGCGACGCACCTCGAGAAGCGGGTTGTACGCCGCGGAGCGCGCATCGACGGGATTGAAGAGCAGGCAATGAGAGAAGCGCGAGCGCCAGCCGGCCGAGAGTTGGAAGTTCTCTCCTTTGATGTCGTGGATGACCGCCGAATCCGGCCAGGTGAGAAGCGTCGGGATCACGAGCCCGACGCCCTTCCCCGAGCGGGTCGGTGCAAACACCATGACGTGCTCGGGACCGTCGTGCCGGAGATATCGTTGACCGATCCGGCCGAGGAACACGCCTGCGGGTCGAATAAGTCCGGCGAGTTTGAGATCTCGAGACGTCGCCCAGCGCGCCGATCCGTAAGTGGTCACGAGCCGTGACTGGCGAGCGCGCCAGACCGAGCCCACGATCGCAGCCAGTGCCGCCAAGATTCCGCTCCCGGCTGCAATCGCTCCGCCGGTATCGAAGACGTCCGGAGCATAGGGCTCGTAGGCGTACCACCACTCGAAAAGCCGCCAGGGGTAGTACACGGGTACGCCGCGGAGGACGAACCACGGTGCACCGAGACGCATCTGGAATCCCAGCGCTCCGGCGGTCCACTCGGTCGCGGACCACACCCCAGCCAGCACGATCCCGAGGACGATCAGGATCTGCCCGATGAGGATCTTGGTGGGGGTCACGCCGAAATACCTCCGCTGCGAGTGCCGGCAAAGTGCTTGCCAGCGCGGGGGGAGAGGATTTCGGATCGGATCAGGTCAGGTCAAAGTCGATCTTTGCAACGAACATGTTCGACGTGGAATTAATGGAAGGCTGATCGAACGGGAGAGAGCGGCAACGTGCGCCATTCGCCGCCCCAGGTACTCATCGCTTCGTGCCGCATCTACCATCACTGCCACGTCATTCAGCCGAAGTCGATCCATCCATGAGCGTCACGACCATGACAAAGAACGGCGACCCACCGCGCTTATGGCAGGGCACCAAGCCGATGTTCAACGCCGACTTTCGCTTGATTGACGCCCGCGAAACTCTATCGCTGACCTTACGACAGCAGCGGGTTCAGCCTCGTGAATAGCGCCTCGAAGCGATTCAGCGTCGCGGCGTCGATCTGCGGTAACAGCCTGGCTTGGTTGCGGAGTAGGTAGGCGGCTGGCGCGTAATGATCAAACTTCCCGCCATTAGCCGCCTCGATGCGCTTAATGATGCGGTGGCCAGCTCCAAGCCGCGCGGCTTGCAGATCGGGGCCACCAGAGTCGCGCAGTAGCTGCAGGTAGAAGTCTTCAGAAAAAAAGTCTTCAATGTCCGACTGTGGCTTGTTCGTGAACTCCGTCAGCGACACGAGCCGCTGCTGCTCCAACACCTTGATTTTCACGAGATTATCGATCTTTTGGTTTGCTCCCGTTGCGACCTCCAACAGCACAGCCAAATTCAGCTGAGCACCAAGGAGGGACACAAACGTCGGAATATTGCTGATGCCGCCGCTAGGCACACAGACCCACCGTGGGTTGAGCCCAGTCCGCTGAGCCTGCCGAAGGTGGTCGCTGAAGATACTCAGGTAGAGGATATCGCTGGGACCCTCGACCACAAGGTTGTCCTTGCCAATAAACAGGCATTGTGACAATTCGTAGCCCAAGGCAGCTTGGAGCGGAAACAGGGTGTCGCGCGTTGTGGCCAGGACTTCCTTGCTGATTTTAGTTCCAACCTTATCGACATCCTCCACAAGGCGGCAGCGGTGAAACCGGTCTGGACGGACCATGAATGGCGAGTGCGTGGTGTAGATCACTTGATGGTTCGGCGCGAGCAGCTCATCTATAAGGCGCAGCAGATCCGCTTGGCCCGCAGCGTGCAGGCCGAGGCCGGGCTCGTCGAGCAGCAGTATGAGCTTCCGCTCGCTATCACGGTATGCCGAGAAGAACGTCAGAAAAGAGAAGAACCACACAAACCCAGTGGACCGCTCGCTGAAATTCAGAGAGACGCGATGCCGTTCGTTCCAGATTCGGATTTCAAGCCATGGTTGTGGAGCAGGCTGATTGGCGTTCGGCGGCTTTGGGACGGGTACCCAGTCCACATCCAACTGCACACTGAGGCTCTTGTTCTGCGTCCAATATTCGAACACCATATCGCTGATTTGGGCGGCGGCCGCTTCTAGTGACGCGCGGCGTGGCTCGTAGTCTGTTTGCACGAACTCGCCGGTCTCAACATCGGCTAGCTTGAGCAGGGCACGGGCTGTGGCCTCGTTTGGCGTCATGCCCTCGACAGCCTTCTTCTGAATCTCCGTGATATTGAAGCGGCCCGGCAGCGTACTGTAGTTGTCGAAGTACAAGAACTGCGGCAAGCGTTTGGCCAAGGTGTCATCGATCTCGGTGTGGATGTTCCGATCCTTCAGCGTGCCGTATAGCTCCGCTGCGGCCGGCAGGTCCTCCGCCTCCTTCAGCTTACCGAGGAACGCCCCCAGGTCGAGGCAGCCCTGCGCAAACTGCGCATCCATACCGGCACCGGTCAGCATGTGTTTCATGATTGCGGCATCGTCATATTTGATCGACCAGTTACGAGTGTTCTCGTAGTTCTTGGTGACCGTGATCCGCTTGGACGAGATGCAGCCGGACCCAAATACGCCTTCGATGGCGTCTACATCGTCCTGCTCCAATTCGAAGACTGCACTTATCGGTTGCTTCTCTGGAATTGCGTTGCGCTCTGCGTTGCGCCGACGACGAGGGAAGTCACGCAATTCGTCGAACTTGGCATCCCGGCCCTGCAATGAACTAAGTTTGTAGAGAGCCTCAAGGAAAGATGTCTTTCCGCTCTCGTTCTTGCCGACGAGGCACGTAACATCCTTCTCGATCTCTGTGCTGCCGGCATCGTTGATGCTCTTGAAATCGGTGACATGTGCGGAAATTAGGCGCATTGGATACTTCCTCGAACCCCTACCGTAAGCTGTGCAGCCTATCACTGGCGTGGCGCTCGGCAACTGCTGCGGTGGTATTCATATCCTCAATCAACCCAGTCGTGGTGTCGGGGCCGAAACGCACACCTTGCATCCTTGCATTTGTGTAACCATCAGCCAAGCTGGGGATGGCGCCGCCGCTTCGCCATGCTCAGGGCGAACTCTTCACTCCACGGCTGCCCGCGAGAGCGTCCGCTCAGTAAGAACTCAAGTCGCTGATTTTAAATAGGAAGCACCCGTATCTCAGGGATACGACGACAGCCTTCAAAGCTGGAGCTGTAGCTGTGGGAGGTCGCGCGCGGTTTCCGGTGCACGAGCTGCTGGCGATCAATACCGGATGCAGGGTCCGCTTTTCAGCGGAAATTCGAGTGCTGCTTCGGCGTGGGGCACCTAGACCAGCTCGAAAAGGAACTGCTTTGAGCGCAGCACGTCGAGAAATTCGTCTTCGACGCCGCAATACTCCAGCTTACCGGGGACGTGATCGAGGGGCGTCGGGAGTCCAATAATTAGCAGAAAGCCGTTGGGCGGTACCTCGCTCCTCTCGCGCTCCCATTTCCACACCGAATATAGCCTATCAAACTCCATCTTCCGACTTGGGCCAATGCGGATATGTGCCAAGCAGATCATCTCCATGCGTTTACCCGCCCAGCATTCTACCGGAGCCCGGGTTTTACCGCCGCGCCATACCCCAGACATCGAGAAGCGCACGGACAACGTCAGCACTTCACTTCCGTGTACGTTAAGGTGTCACTGCCCGACTTCCGGTGGGCTGGGCCGCGACTTCGCGGTTCTCCGGACCATGTCCGCGGCAGCAGCATCCAGGACTTCTTCGACGGCGCTCGCGTGCCACACCTTCCCCAAATCGGATTCTGCATTGACACGGCCCGAGTAGATCCCGAGAAATTCCCAGGCAGCTATCGTTGTGAGCGTTACCGCAGCACGACCATCTTGATGCTTTCGATAGCCCGCAGGTCGAAATGCAATCACCGCGGAACCGGATTGACCTGGACGGGTGCGGCAGTCGATCAAGAACACGGGATTCTCAGGCGTCATCAGACTCAACTCCTGTGCGAGGAAGCCGGTTGCCCAGACTGGGTATCGCCCCGCCGAAGACAGTCCGAAAGGAAAGCCGATTACGCTAACAGCTTCCGCCGGTCCCACGAGCATATTCGCGCGATCTAGCTCCAATTTCATGTAGTACGGCAGTTTTCGGACATCATTTTTCCAACTCAGATTCAGCGCGACGAGATCAGCGGAGGCCCCGAGCCGGGGGTGCTCGATCCAATACGGTGTGCCGTCGGATCGGTAGAGCGGCAGGGTAATCGGCTTCCATTCTCCGATTTGGCGCGCCTGTTTGTGGAAGTGAATAACAATATTGTCCGGAACTCCCCCCTTCGAATGAAGACATTTGCCTGTATGCTGATGACGGCCAGTCACGACGTGGCGATTCGTGATGAGAGCGCAATGAGACTCCCGGTCATTTGCCGCGAGAAAGGCCGTTGCTGTTCCCAATACGGTTTCGCCGAAGCGCTGCTCCACGAAGAGCGACTTTAGGGTCGGAATCTGGACAGGGCTTAATGGTTCCTCATCGGCCGTTGAATTGGCGTCTGACGAGCACGGCGGCTCGGATGTATCCACGGCACCTCCTCTCATTAAACTATAAGCTGAGTGGGGTCAGCTCCTATCATAACGCACAGCCGCACACCACAATGATGCTGAATTGCGGCGCTGAGCATAGGTAACAGCAATGTCCGGTCGCGCTGTCCTAGAAGTCGCCTTTTGAGGGGACACTCCCCGACGGGTCGCTCACATCCTATTGAGAAT
>JAKBCR010000146.1 GCA_021807675.1 Pseudomonadota bacterium | reverse complement strand
CGGCCCCTCATACCATGATCAGTTCGCCGGAGCGTACGCGGTCATCGGCCTGCTGGCGGCCATGCTTCAGGGGCGTGAAGGCGGACGTGCGAGCCCTGTCGAAGTCGGGCTGTACGAGACGGGTCTGCATGTCGCTTCGCGCGATCTCGTCGGCGTGCAGCTGAAGCAACAGCTCCTCGGCCGGCCCGAGCGCGAGCCGCATGGCGAGTTCAGCATGCCCGGCTACGGCGCGTATCAGACCTCCGACGGACGCTGGATATATCTGCTCATGCTGAACGATGCGCATTGGCTGAAGTTCTGCCAGGCCATGGGAGTCGCCGGCGATGACTCGCTCGCCACCCTGCGCCAGCGCAAGAAGGCTCGCGACAGGGTGGAGACCCTCGTCAAGGAGAGCGTTGCGGCGCGCTCCTTCGATGAGATCGCCGCGCGCCTGCAGGCGGGTGGCGTCGGCTTCACCGAAGTGTTGCCTCTCGAGCGCGTCCTCGAGGCTCCGCAGGCGCGCCACCCGGGGAAACTGCGCAATGTACGATTTCGCGGGCTCGAATTCGAAGTGCCCGAGTTCCCGCGTTGGCAGGGCGGCGAGGGCGAGCAGGCCGCGCCACCTCCCGATCTCGGCGAGCACACGGCCGAGGTGCTCGAATCCGCCGGAGTCGAGCGCGGCGAGTATGCGGCCCTGTTGCAGTCAGGCGCCGTGGCGGAGGCCGCCGCAGGCGCCTTCGCGTGGGCTCCGGTGCGGCGGGAGGCCTGAGGGACTGCCCACGCCGAGGCCGGTAGGACGGCCAGCGAGAGTGCGATTTCTGAATTCTGTTGGAGAATCAACTTGACTGAGAACGCCAGCTCTTCCGACGTCGGCTCGGCACCGGCCGAGGGTCGTATCACTGACCAGGCCATTGCCGACGCGCGGGCCATGATCGGCCTGCATCTTCGCCCCGAGGGCCCTTACCTTCAGGATGCAACCCCGGACACCTTGCGTAACTGGTGCAACGGGATCGGGGACCTCAATCCTCTCTATCGCGAGGTGGGGTACGGGGCCGCGACGCGCTACGGCACCATGCTAGGGCATCCCATGTTCCCGATGGCTTTCGGATGGCTGGGGCGCACGCGCTGGGGACTCCCGGGCGTACATGGCTTCTATGCCGGCAATGACTGGGAGCTCTTCCGTCACATCCGGCCCGGAGATCGCGTTACCGCGATCGAGCGAGTGGTCGGCGTGGAGGAGAAGGAAAGCAAGTTCTCCGGGCGCCTGGTGCTCCAGTACGTCGAGGCCTGCTACTACAATCAGCGCGGCGAGCTCATCGCGCGGGCGCTCGGGACCTGCACGAGGCACGAGCGCAAGGCTGCGCGCGATGCCGGAAAGTACAAGGAAGTGACGCAGCACGAGTACACGAGCGAGGAGCGCGACCGGATCGATCAGATCGTGCTCGATGAGCCGAAGAACATCCGGGGCGCCAACGTGCGCTACTGGGAGGACCTGTGTGAGGGCGAGGAGCTGCCCACCATCGCGCGCGGACCGCTCTCGTTGATGGACACCATGGGATTCCTGGTCGCCTCGGGCCGTGGCCATACGCACGGTGTCGTGCTCCAGGCCGCGGTGAAGCACCCGGGCCATTTCTTCCGCAACCCGGAGGCGGGCGGTGGCGTCGAGTACACCGGCATCGGTCATCACCGTGAGTCCGTTGCCAAGGAGGTCGGCGTGCCGGGGACTTACGACTACGGCCCGCAGCGCTCGTCCTGGATGTGCAGCCTCATCACCAACTGGATGGGGGATGCCGCGTTCCTCAAGCGGGTTCGGACGGAAATGCGGCGCTTCAACATCGTCGGCGACACCACCTTCTGCAAGGGCAAGGTCGTGCGCAAGTACGTCAAGGATAGGACGGCGCTCGTCGACATCCAGATCGCTGGCGAGAATCAGCGGGGCGAGTTGACGACGCCGGGACTTGCGACCGTGGCGCTGCCGTCACGGGATGTCAGGCTTCCGGCGTTCATCGACGGCTCGCGCGTGGATCTCGAGCTGCCGCTGATTCGCTGAGGCGCAATTCCTTGACCGAGGCGGACATGTCCTGCGAAGACGGCGTTCGCGAAGGGGAGCCGCCTCTGGCGGGGTGCCGCGTGGTCGAGTGCTCACGGGGTGTTGCGGCGGCCTACGCGGGCAGGCTCCTCGCCGCAATGGGCGCGACGGTCGTGATGCTCGAGCCCCCGGCTGGCTCGCCCCTGCGGACGGCGCCCCCCCTGCTCGGAGAGCCGGGCGAGAGTGCACTCTTTGCGTATCTCGCACCTGGCAAGCGCAGCGTGGTGTGCGATCCGCTCTGCGCCGAAGGACAGCGGGTGCTCGCGCGCCAGCTCGAGGTCGCCGACATCCTGATCGATGACACGCCGTTGCGCGAGCGGGCGGCGCGCAAGCTGGATCAGCATGAGGTCGGCAGGCGCTTCCCCGCGCTGGTGCACGTGAGCGTTCTGCCCTTCGGCTCATCGGGTCCCAAGGCCGACTGGGACGGCGAGGAGGTGAACCTGATGCATGCGGGCGGCGAAGGATTTCTGCTGCCGAACGGATTGTCCCACGAGCTCTTTCCGGACCGGCCGCCGCTGAAGGTCTACGGCCACTTCGCCGAATATCAGGCGGGTGCCACCGCGGCACTCGCAGCGCTCTGCGCTTGGTGGGCGCTGCCGCAGGTCGGAGGGCAGTACGTCGATGTTTCGGTGCAGGATGCGGTGCTGTCGGTGGGAGCCTTCGCCTTGCAGAGGCTCGGCGATGGCTCGCTCGAGCATCGCAGCACGCGGCGCTTCCGCTACGGCGGTGTATTCGAGGCGCGGGGCGGCTTCGTCGAGCTGCTCACGCTCGAGGACAGGCAGTGGGCGGCCCTCGTGGAGCTGCTCGAGCGTCCGTCCTGGGCGCTCGATGAGTCGTTGCGCGATCCCCTCGAGCGCAGCCGGCGGGGCGATGAGATCAACCATCACATCCGCGAGTGGATGAGCCGGCACGATGTCGAGGCGATCGTCGAGCGGGCTCAACGGCTCGGTGTGCCGGCCGCGAAATATCGTACCCCGGCCGAGGTGATTCACGGTGAGCACGAGCGCTCACGCGGCCTCTTCGCGCCGCTCATCCTGGCCACCGGAGAGCGGGTCGAGGCTCTCACGGCGCCGTTCCAGTTCCGCTGCTCGCCGCTCGAGCCTCTCCGGGAGGTGCCGAAGCTCGGCGAGATGATGCCGGAGGCCACCTCATGAGCCCGCCCGCGGCGCCGCTCAGCGGAGTGCGCATCGCCGATTTCACGATCCATGCGGCGGGGCCCTTCGGCACGCAGCTGCTCGGGCAGCTCGGCGCGGAATGCATCAAGATCGAGAGCAAGACGAGGTTGGACGCTTTCCGCAAGCCCCACGCCGTATACGGGCGCATGTCCGCGGCGACGTTCGACCAGGTGTCGGTGAACAAGCTGTCGGTGCGCCTGAATCTGAAGGCACCCGAGGCCGTGGCGCTCGCGAAGCGTCTGGTATCGATCTCGGATGTCGCCGCCGAGAGCTTCAGGGCGGGCGTCATGAGTCGGCTCGGACTCGGATTCGAGGATCTGCGCGCCGTGAAGCGCGACATCATCCTGCTCTCACTGTCCTCCTGCGGGCAGAGCGGTCCGGACTCGAGCTTTGCCGGCTACGCGCCCCTTTTCGGCGCGTGGGGCGGTCTTGGCTGGATGACAGGCTACGCCGACGGGCCTCCCGTGGAGATGCGGCACGTCATGGATCACTCCGCGGGCCTGCATGCGGCGGTCGCCACCATCGCCGCCTTGCATCAACGCCGACGGACCGGCAAGGCGCAGCACGTCGATCTTGCGGCCCGCGAAGTAGCCAGCGCGATGATCGGGGAGGCACTCGTGCAGGCCAGTGCCGGAATCACTCCCGTGCGCACCGGGAATGGCGATCTCGTGATGGCGCCGCACGGTGTGTATCCCACGAGAGAGCCGGACCGATGGCTGACCCTCGCGGTAAGAGGCGATCGGGAGTGGCGCGCGCTCGCCTGCGAGTTGGGCGGTCCGCAAGCGGCCAGCGATCCGCGCTTCGCGACGGCGGACGCCCGCCGACGGCACCGTGAGGCGCTCGATGCCACGATCGCCGGTTGGCTCTCCTCGTGCGATGCCGGAGCAACGGCCGAGCGGCTGCAGCGTGCGGGTGTCTGCGCCCACGTCTCGTGGAGCATGCAGGACATCGCCGGCGATCCTCACCTGCGCGCGCGAGGCGCGACGGTCGAGGTGAGCGCTCCCGGCATTCCACCCCGGCTCGCGGTAGGGGCGCCAGTGAGGTTTTCCAAGGGGCTCGGGGTCGGTATCCGGCGGCTCACCCCGGCGTTGGGTCAGGACGAGGACTACGTCTTCGGCGAGCTCCTCGGCTTGAGCTCCGCGCAGCGCGCCGATCTGCAACGGCGCGAAGTGATTTTCTGACGCGCATGCGGCGGCGTTGTACCGCCTCGAGTACGCAATTTGACATCAGGCCTGAGGTTTTGCAGCATGAACAGCATCTATCTCGTGCTCGACATGGAGTACGACCGCGTCCACGACGACGGCCCGAATGGCAAGGCGCCATACGGTGAGCAGGGCTGCTGTTGCGCGCTCTCGGCCGAGGAGCACGCGAGGGTGCTCGAACCATTGCGACGATTCTGCCGGGTGACGACCTCGAGCGAGGTGGCTTTCGAATGAGCGCCGCGACCCTTTGCGACGGGCGAACCGCCCGGGGATCGAGAGCATGAGCGCGGACCGGCAGGAGGGTGGTGGCTCATCGGCAACCGCTACGGTATCAGCCGTCGCCATTTCCGGGCGAGACACGGCCGGGGGACGGCAGGTCGCGATGGTGGTGCTGCTCTGCCTCGCCTACGGGGTGGTCAACGTCGATCTGCTCGGCATCAATTATCTGCTCCCCTTCATCAAGCCTTCTCTGGCTCTGACCAATGGCCAGGTTGGCATGCTCCTTGCCGGCTTCTGGACGGCGTGCGCGGCGGGAAGCTGGATTGGCGGAGCGCAGATCGACAAGGCGCGGCATCCGAAGAGGCTCCTGGCGGTGCTGCTCGCGGTGTTCGCGGTCGTCTCGCCGATCTCGGGGCTGACGGCGGGCTTCGGTGAGCTGCTCGGAGCGAGGATCCTCATGGGCGCGATCGAGGGACCGATTGCGGCGCTGCTGCTGTCGATGGTCGCTTCGGGCTCGACCGATGCGCGCAGGGGCTTCAACGTGGCAGTCGTGCAGAGCCTCGGCAGCAGCATTCTCGGCGCGACTGTCGCCCCGATCGTCCTCGTCAGCGTGGCGCGCACGTACGGCTGGCGCTTTGGCTTCTTCACCGTTGCGGTGCCCGCTCTCGCCTGCGCCGCGTTGGTGGGTTATTTCCTGCCCGAGCCGCGGCGCGCAGATGACCTGTCCCACGGCGCCCATGGAAAAAGGGCGGCATCGGATGGGGCGAGGGGCGTGCTCGCGACGATCACGTCCCGCAACGTCATCTGGTGTGCGTTTGGAGCGGCTTTCGATGCGGGATTCGTCTGGATCGTGATGGGGTTCCTGCCTTTGTTCTACGTGGGCACTCGTCACGTCTCGACGCAATCCATGAGCTTCATCATGGCCCTCCTCGGCGTGTCCTCGACGGTGCTGTGCATCGGACTGCCCTTGATCTCCGATCGCCTGGGGCGCAAGCCCGTATTGCTGGTGGCGAGCATCATGGGGCTGCTCCTGCCCGTGATCGCTCTCGAGGCGCATGGCTCGATCACCCTGATCGCTGTCCTTCTCGCGGTGACCTGGGCGCCGGTCGGGCTGACATCGCTGTTCTGGGCCACCATTCCGGCGGAGAGTGTCGCGCCGCAATCGATTGCGACCGCGATCGGTTTCATCTCAGCATTCGGGACGTTCGTCGGGGGAGTCGTTGCCCCGTCCCTTGCAGGCTGGAGCGCGGACCGCTGGGGACCGCGTGCGCCCCTGATGCTCGCTCTCTTGTACGTCGTGGGGATCGTCGTTGCCGCAGTCATGATACGCGAGCCCCACCGCGTGGCCCGAGACCCGAGTCTGGCTGCGGCCAATCAGCAAGCCTGAGCGCTCTGCGAAGCGCAGCGCGCGTCCGCGCCTCATTCTTTTGGCGGGAGGAGTGCGCGATTACGGTGCGGGCTGACCGTCGCCGCGGGGCTTTCCTTGGCTCAGTGGCGTTTGATGAATTCCAGATGCAGCGCGGAGAGACCGCGCAGAAGATAAGTCGGCTCGTATTCGTAGTGACGCGCGTGCGGCGGTCCATGCTGGGCCTCGCAGATGCGGATGTCCGTCATCCGCTCGAGGAATCGCTGCAGCGTCACCAGCGTCTCCGTCCGTGCCAACGGCGCTCCGGGACAGGCGTGCGCGCCCCTGCTGAAGGCGACGTGGTCACGCACGTTGGGCCGATCGAGTCTGAACTCCTCCGGCGCGGGAAAGTGCCGCGGGTCGCGATTGGCGGCGCCCAGCGCAACGGTGACGACCGTCCCGGCCGGCACCGCCACCTCACCGATGGACGTGGTGAGCCGCGCGAGCCGGTGCAGTGACTTGACCGGGCTTTCGAGGCGCAGGGTCTCCTCGATGAACTCCGCAAGCCGCCCAGGGTCCGCAGCCAATTGGCGCTGCAGATCAGGTTGCTCGGCAAGTACCCGGAAGGCGGAGGCCATCAGGCGGGCCGAGGTATCCTGACCCGCGCCGAAGAGAAACTTCGCGAGCCGAACCGGCACCGCCAGCTCAGGCTCGGAGCCATCCTTGTAGCGCGCATTGGCGAGGTCCGACATCATGTCCCCGCGCGGGTTGCCGCGTCGTTGCCGCATGTAGCCCGTGAAGCGCTCCTCGAGGAGCACGAGCGGGTCCGGGCCGATCTTGTGTGCCGCATCCCCACCGATCTGCGTCGGCGGCTTGCCGAGCAGCTCGATCAGCTCGTCCCGATCCTCTTCCGGGACGCCGAGCAGATCCGCGATCACGAGCGTGGAGAGCGCGTGCGCATACTCGGAAACGAACTCGCATCGACCGCGGTCGATGAATCTCTCGATGAGACGGTCCGCCACCTTCGCGATGTACTGCGCGTTGTTCTTCAGGCGAGTCGGTGTGATCACACCGGTCAGCATGGCGCGCATTGCCGTGTGTGTCGGGCCATCGAGGGCGGCGAGATGCGCCGTCCAGGGCATCTGCGGACGGTGGCGCTCGATCTGCTCGCTGATGTCGTCGCCTTGCGGCGTGAAGGGCAAGGGAGGAATCGGCCCGGTGACGCCCACGCACGAGGAGAAGGCGTCGCGGTTTCTGAATACCTCGAGGGCCTCCTCGTAACCGGTGACCATCATCGCGCCGTGATGAGGCTCCCGCAGCACCGGGCACTGGGCGCGCAGCTTCGCGAAGTACGGCGCCGGATCACCGACGATGGAGAGATCCGTGAAAAAATCGACGGTATCCAACTCGCTCATGGCCTGCCTCGTTGCCCGGATCGCCCCGTTCCAGCATGTTGCATTCTACTGCAATTGAACACCTGTGTCGATCAATGACGGTACCGGGGCAAGCTGCGACGTTGCGGTTCCCGTGTGGGTATCGAGCGCCTCATCGAGCAGCTCGAGCCGCGGAAATGCAAAACGATGCGCTCAGGCGAGTCGCAGGCGGCCCGCCCCTGCCGGTGCCATGGAGCGCGGCCGGCGCCGGTCGGAGCTGACTCTGGCGAGGCGACCCGGCGTGGCTCCCGTCGGAGTATCGCGCCTGTGGGTGACGACGCCGTTGACGAGAATGTACTCGTAGCCTCCGGCACGCCCTTTGCGGCGCCAGTCGCCATTCGGCATGTCATGCACGACGTCGTATCTTCGCCTGTCGAAGTAGAGGTCGCTCAGGCCGTAAATGAGGATGTCGGCCCAGTAGCCGGGGACGAGAGCGCCTCTGTCGTAGATCTGAACGGAGCGCGCCGACTTGAGACTGAGTTGAAAGTGCATGTCCTCGAGGGTCAGCAGCTTCTCGTCCCTCACGAGCCAGATCAGCAGGTCCGTGGGGTAGTGGCCCATGCCGAAGGATTTGGTGTGTGCGCCGCCATCCGAGCCGCCGGCCACTACCGCGGCATGCCTCATGTAGCGGACGGCCTGGCGCGGATCGGTCGCCGTGATCTGTCCGGACTTCAGGAGAAGCGCGAGCTTCGAGCCCAGGGCGAGATCGAGCATCACCTCCACGGCGCTGCGGCCTTGCTCCCGCGCGATGCTGCCGAGCGTTCGATCGAGAAACCGGGTGAGCTCGGGCGCGCCGCCAACGTCGATGACGGTCTGGCCCTCGAGGCCGGCGCCATGAGCCGGCCCCCGCGTTGCGTATTCCTGGGCGAAGCGCCGCCGGAATTCGCCGTCGCGGATGAGGCGCGTCAGCTCTTCATCCGATCTGCACGCGCAAATGTCGCGGACGCCCGCCAACTGCCCTGCCAACACGTCGAGTTGCCGGATGTCCGATTCGAGCCAACCCCGGTTGACCATGCAGCTGACGGTCACATCGCAGCCTCGGTCGCGCAGGCCCTGCAGCCAGGCGAGATCCTCGTCCGGCCGCTGGGGGAGCGCATCCACCGGTAGGAAGCTATTGTGCATCACCCGGGCGCCGGAGCCCTTGGCCATCTCGGCCATCCGCTCCGAGATCGAGCGGTCGCCGTAGGTCACGATGTGCGAAAGCATCTGGATCACGCCCTCGCCGCGCCGGGCCACCGCGCGGCCGATATCGAGGATGACATCGTGGGCGATGACGTCCGTCGGCATGGGGGTCCCGTCGCAGTCGAGGTGGGAATTGCCCTCCGCGCCCATGACGGACATCGATATGCCGATTGCTCCGGCATCCATCGCTTCGTTGATCAGTCCATGCATGGCCTCCATCTCCTCGCCCGTGGGGCGGCGCGTCTTCGCTGCATCGACTCCCATGACGTACACCAGGAGCTGATTGAGAGGCAGGTAGGTGAGGACATTGACGCCTTTGCGCAGTCTTTCGATCCGCTCGAGGTATTGGGGAAAGCCCTCCCAATCCCAGGGCAATGCGGCGCGCTGGTGGGATACCGGGATTTGCTCGGTGGTCTCCAGCATGCTCATGATCCGCTCGCGATCGGCCCTGCGCACCGGAGCGAGTCCGAACCCGCAGTTGGCGTTCACCACGGTGGTGACGCCATTTTCCCCGGAGTTGGAGCAGTAAGGGTCCCAGAAGAGGGCGACGTCGTAATGTGAGTGTTGTGTCACGTGGCCGGGTGCGACGATTCTGCCCTCGGCATCGATCAGCTGCCGGGCTTCGGCATGGTCAAGCTTGCCGATCGCCGCGATCCGCCCATCGAGTATGCCGAGGTCCGCATGAAAGGCGGGGCTGCCGGTTCCATCGACGACCCGTCCGCCGGTGATGATGGTATCGAAGGTCATCGGGTGCCCTTGATGTTATAGAGCGGAATGCACGCGTTTCGACAGGTCTTCGAAACGCCCGTCGAAGCGTGTGGCGGCCGTCGTTCGCACGAGATAGAGCGGGTGCACAGGAGTCTAGGGACGCTGGCAAAAGGTGTCAATGTCGCAAGCTGCAGCCTATACTCGATTGCCCGATATCGGACCCGCGGGTGTGCGCTCGTGCAGCGGGCCGCGGGGCAGGTTGCGTATCACTTCGATCGAGGCCAAAGCTGTCATCGACGGGCGGGCAACCCTCGTGAGCAATGCGTCTGTGAGTGAATCGCCGCGGCTCGCCGCGGGGTCGTCGTGGTCAGCGGGGCGGGAGGCGCAAGTGGCGCCACCTCGATGAGGACAACATTCCCATTCGATGAGGAGGACATGTCCATGTTCTTGCAAGAGGCGTCCGCTCGTGAGGCCATGCGCGGGCCATCGGAACGTCGATGAGCAGCTGGAAATTCCTCCGGGCCGAGCTTGGCAGCGACCATGTGGCAGTGGTCGAGCTTGCGCGACCTCCCGTCAACGCGGTTCACCGCGAGATGTATATCGAGGTGGCGGAGCTATTCCGCGACCCGGATGTCCTCGGTGAGGACGTCCGCGCGATCGTGCTCACCGGGAGCGGCAAGCATTTCTGCGCGGGTAACGATCTCGATGAGTTCGCTACCATGACGCCCGAGAACGGGACCGAGCGCATGTGGCGCGTGCGCGAGGCCTTCTTTGCGATCCAGGACTGCCCCGTGCCGGTCATCGCCGCGGTACACGGAGCGGCCCTTGGCACCGGGCTTGCGATCGCGGCAGCGTGCGATTTCGCGGTAGCGAGCGAGGATGCGCTCTTCGGGTTGCCCGAGCTGAGTGTCGGTGTCATGGGCGGCGCTCGGCATCTGGCCAGAATCGCGCCTGAGCCGCTGGTACGACGGATGTTCTTCACCGGCGAGCAGCTGCCCGCCGGCGCTTTCAAGGAGAGCGGCGGCTCGGTGATCGTCGTGCCCCGCGGGCAGCTATTGGCGAGCGCCCGGGCGCATGCCGTCCGGGTGGCCTCCTTCAGCCCGAATGCGGTGCGAATCGGCAAGCGGATTCTCAACCGAGTCGAGGAAATGAATCTGAAGGAGGGCTATCAGTTCGAGCAGGGTTTCACCGTGAGGATGAGCGGGCATCCGGACTCCAAGGAGGCTTTGCGCGCGGTCCGCGAGAAGCGGACACCGAGTTATCGGCCGCGAAGGGGGAATGAGCTCTTTTGAGGTCGGCCCCTGGGCCCTTGCGGCCGCGACCCCTGCGCCAGCCAATCCTGTACGCTATCCGGCAGGGTCGAGGCTGCCCGCCCACGATCACCTTCGCCAGCGCTTGGCCATCGGCCGTTCACGCCAGGGCGGCGCTGAGGTGGGGGCGGGTGAGGGCATAAACTGCGATCAATTCCTGGGTGCCGGAGCGCGAACGTGCAACCTGCAGACCTGCCCCGAGCGACACAAGCTTACCTGACCGACGTTTTTGCGCCGGTTTGCGAGGAATCGACGGCCGCGGGTCTCGAGGTCGTCGGCGAGATTCCGCGCGACATCAATGGCCTGTTCGTCCATAACGGACCGAATCCGCGGTTTGCACCGAATCGCGGCCATTCCTGGTTCGATGGGGACGGCATGGTGCACGGGGTCCAGCTGGAGGATGGGAGCGCAACTTTCCGCAGCCGCTGGATCGCGACGCGCGGACTCGAGGAGGACCTCACGGCTGGTCGGGCGACCTATGTCGGTTCCATGGCGAAGCCGGG
>JAKBCR010000145.1 GCA_021807675.1 Pseudomonadota bacterium | reverse complement strand
CCTGATGTCATAATGGTAAGTCAATCCCGCCCGAGGGCCTCCCGCTTCCTGATCCATCACCCCGCGCGCACGCGCACCCGGCGGCGCCGGTCACCCGCGATGGCCAGCAAGTCCGCGAGCAGGGCAGCCAAGCGATTGACAGTCGGCACGTGATCATCAGATGCCGACCGTCCCACTTATGCGCAGCAGCGTACAGGAAGCCGCTGCCAGTCAGTTCCCTAGAGCCAGCCCTGCTCGCGCCGCACGGCGGCGGCAAACCCAGCGCACCAACCCGGCAAAGCGGTGCTCATTCGCTTGGCGCTGCCCACCAGCTCACCCAACCTGTCAGTGCGGAGCTTCAGATCGTACGCGTGGCGGACGAGATGCCGGAACCGGCGCAGCTCCGATAGCTCCGGCAGCACTTCCGTCGGCAGGAACGCCGGCCGCAGCCCCGGAAGGTCGAGAGCGAGTCGCTGCAGCAGCCTCTCGTGGTAGTTGCCGCTCTTTTCGAAATGGTTCTCGAAGCTCTCGCAGATTCTCTCGAGCATGCGCTCGAAGACCGTGTAGAACCGGTTCATCTCGTAGGCGCAGGCCTCGAGACGCCCTGCCTCCGGCTGGACGATCCATTGAGCGGCGTTATCCGTCGCTGCGGCGAGCACCGCGCAGTCAGCGGCAAGCTCTCGCATGAGGACCTCGAGACCTACAGCGTCCACTTCTCTCCCTCGCGCTCGATTCTCGAGCGCAGCCCCGTCTCGTGGAGATTCAATACGTCGACGCCGCGATCCATGCGCAACGCCAGCTGAAATTGCAGCCACGCCTCGGAGATCCCTGGCGGCAGAGACGCCACCGCAACGTCGACATCGGAGTCCTCACGAAATCTTCCCGGCCTGAGGATCGACCCGAAAACCCAGACCTCGCTACCGGACGGCAGCAGCTCGAGGAGCGCCCGGTGCAGACGATCAAGCGCCGCCGTGCGGGCGGCCTCCCGTCGCTCGGCGCGCTCGGCGCTCAGTCTTTCGAGCAGCGTGGCCATTGGCCCTTGATTTTACCGATTCCCTGGGTTCGCTGGATCCCGCGCCGAAGCTCCGGTCGTTGAGGCAAATATGTGATATCGTATAGTCGTCATATATGACGAGGTGAACGACCACCGGCTATAAGCCGGTGGCTTCGGAGTACGGCTCAAGCCGGGTGTAGTCGGCCCGGGGCCGACCAACCAGAGTCACACAATTTTGAAGTTGTCATCCGGCTCATCAGGCCTTTGGTCCTCGATATATTTCTGCCATACCTCGTCGGTAACGTTACCGGTCGAAGCTGCCCAGTAGCCTCGGCCCCACAAGTGTTGACCCCAATACCTCATTCTTCAGCGCAGCAAATTCGCTCAGCAGCCTATGCGAGCTCTTTGCCTTTCAGAAACTGTACGGCTCGGGACACCGACACATTCGGCGGTATCGACACGAGCATATGCACGTGGTCCCAATTGATCGCCCCGGCGTAAATCGTCATTTCCAGACTCCGAGCGATCTCCCGCAAGAGCTCTCTGGCCCGCAGCCCCACATCCCCTACCAAGACTGGGTACCGGTACTTCGTAATCCACACCAGGTGGTACTTACAGTCCCAAACTGCGTGGCTGCTACTCTTGTAGTCCTTCATCTCCCCGATACTATCAGCCGACCTTCCCGTCGCCCAAAGGCGAGGGATTTACGGATCCCCTACGGGGGACTTTAAATTGTCTCGCCAGGGTGGCAGCGGCAGCTCGAACGCACTCCTTCCCGCTCGAGCCGCTCGGCGTAAGCCGCCCAAGAAATCGTTCACCCACCGAGGCTTCCCCGGGGCCGCTCCGCGAGAGCCCCCTCCATCCAATCGGCGACCGCGAGGGCATCCTCCGAGCCGAGGGCTCGCAGGCCGCCGATCGCCCCCTTGACGCTGCCCGCCACCTGGTTCTGGCCGAGCTTCAATTTGACCTGAATCTCCTCGGCGGCCAGCTCGAACCCGACGATGGCCTTGAGCCGCGCACGGCCGGCTTCCCCGGTATCCTCGAAGCGCCATGGCTTCTCGGCCGAAGCCTCATAGTGCATCGCCAGCGCGGTCACGATCCGCTCGAGCGCATCGGCCCCGTGCACGACCCGCACCCGCCCGTGCACGTGCGCGACCGCGTAGTTCCACGTGGGCACGCTCTGCTCAGGCTCGAGGTACCAGCGCGGTGAGATGTAGGCGTGCGGCCCGTGGAAGATGAAAAGCACCCGCTGGCCTTCGATCTGCCGCCACTGCGGATTGGCGCGCGCCCAGTGGCCGGTCAGAGTCACTCGCCCCTCGGTCCGCCGATACAACACCGGCAGGTGCGAGGCGAACGGGGCGCCGTCGAGCTGCGAGACGAGAGTGCCGAACGCATTGGCGGCGGCGAGCCGATCGAGCGCCGCGGGATCTTGAGAGCTGAACTCTTGCGGAAGGTACATGGTGAGCAAATGTTACCCGGATCGCGAATCTCTAGAAATCCAAAGAAACGTAAATCCACTCAACTTTCACGCGCCTCGTGCGTCAAATAAGGCGAGCATTGAGGCGCACACGACTGCGTTGTGGTCCCGGTGTGCCGGCGCGCCCGAGACTTCCCCTCCCTGAGACTCGGGTGACGCCGGTGATTCTCGCCCAGCCGACTCGGCAAGTGGGCGGGCACCGTCGGAAGCCTGCCGCCCCGCTTAAATCTCGCGGGGCGGTTTTTTTTCGCCTCGAGCGCGGCAGCGCCCATTTGACCTTGGGTCATCCTGGAGCGCGCGCTTCGCCGCCGCGGCCTGCGCTCCCGTTCCATCTGCCGGAGGCCCTCGCTACGCAGCCTGCGCTGCCGCGGGTCTCACCGCAGTGGCGCCCGGCTTGAGCGCCGGCAGCCGCATGGCGACCTCGAGGCCGCCGCCCGGGGCGTTGCGCGCTTCGATGCTGCCGCCATGCACGGCGATGGCGCGCGCCGCGATGGCAAGGCCCAACCCCTCCCCTCCGCCGGCGCGGTCGCGCGCCGCGTCCACGCGGTAGAAAGGCTCGAAAATCAGCTTCAGGTCCTTCTCCGGAACGCCGGGCCCGTGGTCCCGCACGGTGACCTCGATCCGTTCTCGGCTCTCCGCGGTCACGACGACCTCGGAGCCGGACGGGCCGTAGCGCACGGCATTGCGGATGACATTCTCGAAGGCGCTGCGCAGAAGCTCCGGATCGCCACCGACCTCCAACCCTGCGTCGGTGCGGATGGATACCGTGCAATTGCGTGCCTCCGCCTCGATGGCGACATCCTGCACGATGGTCTCGAGCAACGTGCCAACATCGACGGGAACGGCTTGGAAGTCGCTTGCCGGCCGCTCCAGCCGGACCAACTTCAGAGTACGCGCGATGAGCTGCTCCAGCCGGTCGGCTTCGCACGCGATGCGGGTGAGTTGCCGCTCGGTGCCGCCATCCTCCCGCCGCGCGAGCGACAGCGCGAGCTGCAGGCGAGTGAGCGGTGAGCGCAGCTCGTGCGAGACGTCGCGCAGCAGCCGCTCCTTCGCCTCGAGCAGGCTCTGCACCCGCTCCGCCATGGTGTCGAAATCCGCGGCGAGCAGCGTGAGATCATCCTGACGCCCCTTCATGCGCGGCAGCATGCGCACGCTCAAGTCCCCAGCGGCCATCTCCCGCGTGGCCTGACGCAGCCGATCGATTGGGCCGACCAGGTGCCGGGTCAGGAAGAAGCAAATGACCGTGCTCACCACCAACGCAATCGCGAGCGTTGCGGCAGCGACCGCGGGCAGCTCCAGCTCGCCGAAGATCAGCGGATGCTCGTGCAGGGGGCCTACGATGACGTGGTAGGTCCTGCCCCCGGGCGTCATGAGCACCAGGGCGCCGCCGATCGGCGCAATGGCCCCCGAGCGGACCGTCTTCTGCCCGCCCTTGGTCCGCCCTTCCACCGGCACCTGCAGGAAGCGGGGTAGCGGCCGATCGAGCAGGTCGCGGCCGTTCGGCCCGACGACGAAGGTGCGTGAGAACGCCGGATCGGGGGCCAGATCGTCCAGCCACTCCCGCAGGGCCTGCGGTCCCCCGCCCTCGAAGGCGTCCGCCGCCTGTGCGAAGAGCTGTCCACGCTGGACCCAGGGCTCCTCGTTGCGACGTTGGATCGCGGCGCTCACGGCCACGGTCACCGTCCCGAAGAGGATCAGGGCGATGGCGAGCCAGAACGAGCGAAAGATGCGCCAATACAGGGACTGCATATGTGCCCAAGCGTACCCGGTCGAAAGCGTCATCTCATCGTAAGGGCGTACCCGGAGCCCCGGACGCTCTGGACGGCGATCCGGTCCGTGAGTCTCCCGAGCTTACGCCGCAAATTGCTGACGTGGGTATCCAGGCTCCGGTCGGTGGGCAGGAGCCGCCGGCCGAGCGCCTGCAGCATCAGATCCTCGCGGCTCACCGTACGGGTATCGGCCCGCACCAGCAGCTCGAGGATCCGCAGCTCCGCCGCGGTGAGCTCGAGCTGTCGACCGTCGATCGCGGCCTGGCGGGCACGCAGATCGAGCCGCAGCGGGCCCCAGACGACGACCCCCGGCACCTGCTGCGGCTCGGCGGCCATGCGCCGCAGCACCGCCCGGATGCGCGCCACCAGCTCCCGCGGGCTGAAGGGCTTGGCGAGGTAATCATCGGCTCCCAGCTCGAGGCCGATCACCCGGTCGACCTCCTCGCCGCGGGCGGTGAGCATGATGACGGGGATCCGGCTCACCGAGCGCAGCCGCCGCAGCACCTCGAATCCCGACAGTGCCGGCAACATGACATCGAGCACCACGAGATCGAGTCCCCCGCGCGCGACACGATCGAGCGCCGCGGTACCGGTGCCGGCGAGCTCGACGGCAAAGCCCTCCGGCCCCAGGTACTCGGCGAGCATCGAGCAGAGCTCCTGGTCGTCATCGACGATGAGCAGCCGCGCGCGCGACTCGGGCACCTCGGCGGCCGCGGTCAAGCCGGGTTCTCCAGGCTGAAGATCTGCCGCTGGTCATCGTAGGCGAACGCCTCCGCATAGCGGCCCCAGCTGATGATGGTGCGCAGCGTCCGCTCCGCCGCCTCCTCGGCCATGTAGTCCTCGAGCTCGTCGAAGAACCGGCTTTTCGGCGCGGTGTGGCTGCTGCGCTCATCGAGCACCCGGCGTATGTGCGCGGCGAGCGGCACATAGGTAAGCAGATGCCGCGCGAAGAGATGCTTGCGCTCGTCCGTCTCGGACCGGGTGAAGGCGAGTCCCGCCTCCGTCAGGCGGATGTCGCCCCCCTCCACCTCGGCGAAGCGCAGCATCTGCAACGCATCCGCCGCCGGAAAGAGCTCATCGGCCTCGAGCTGCAGCGCCTGGGCGATCGCCGGCAGGTCCGCCTTGCCGTTGTAAGGCGGCTCGCTTACCGCCTCGATCAGGCCCTGCAGGAGATTCGATGAGACGTGGATCAACGAGGTGCCGATGCCCGTGCCCGCGAACCGCTCGGACTTCGCTCCCGCCCTGTGCTCGCCGCGCGGCCGCGCGGTCATCTCCACGTACACCCGCTCGACGAGCGCCCGGAAGCGCGGATCGAGCGGCGAGCGCGGCTGCGGGAGGTCGATCGGGATCTCGCTCACCACGCGGCCGGGATTGGTGGAGAAGATGAGGAGGCGATCGCACATCTGCACCGCCTCCTCGATGTTGTGGGTCACGAGGAGCACCGAGCGGATGGGCAGCTGCCCCTCGCCCCAGAGGTCGAGGAAATCGTTGCGCAGCGTCTCGGCCGTGAGCACATCGAGGGCGGAGAACGGCTCGTCCATGAGGAGGATGTTCGGATGCACCACCAGGGCGCGCGCGAACCCCACTCGCTGGCGCATGCCGCCCGAGAGCTCGCGCGGATAGGCGGACTCGAACCCATCGAGGCCGATGAGGTCGATCGCCTGGAGCGAGCGCTTGCGGATCTCCGCCTCGGGGAGCCTCAGGGCCTCGAGACCGAGCTGCACGTTCTGCAGCACGGTGAGCCAGGGAAAGAGCGCGAAGCTCTGGAACACCATGGAAATGCCGTGCGCCGGCCCCGCGACCGGCGTGCCCTGGTAGTCAACGACCCCGCTCGTCGGGTCATCGAGACCGGCGATGAGCCGCAGCAGCGTCGACTTGCCCGATCCGGAGCGGCCGAGAAGGCCCACGATCTCCCCGGGCCTCAGTGTCAGATTGACGTTGTCGAGGACGACGAGCTCATCGCCATCGGGCTTGCGGAATGACTTGCAGACGCCCCGCGCATCGAGGAGCGGTGGGAGGTTGAGCGCAAGCGCGTTGGCATTCATGGAGGACTCGTCCTGATGTCGGTCAACTCACACGGAACTTGCGCTCCGCGCGCTCATAGAGCGGCCGCCACACGAGGCGGTTCAGCACCACCACGAACAGGCTCATCACGGCGATGCCGAGCACGGTGCGCGGGAAGTCTCCGGCGCTCGTGGCATCGGCGATGTACTCGCCCAGCCCCGCCGCGGTGAGATGCTTGCTGCCCCAGTTTGCGACCTCCGCGACGATGCTGGCGTTCCACGACCCGCCGGAAGCCGTGATCGCCCCCGTCACGTAGAACGGGAACACGGCCGGCAGGGCGATCCGCCGCCACCAGAGCCACCCCCGAACGCCCAGGTTCTCTCCCACGTATCGCAAATCGGCGGAGAGCGAGGACGCGCCGACGATGACGTTGAAGAGAATGTACCACTGTGTGCCGAGGATCATGAGCGGGCTCAGCCAGATATTCGGGTTGAGCTTGAGCACCACGATCCCCGAGACCACGATGGGAAAGAGCAGATTGACGGGGAAGGCGGCCAGGAACTGCGCGATCGGCTGCACGGTGCGCGCCAGCCGCGGCCGCATGCCGATGTGAACCCCGATGGGCACCCAGATCACGCTGGCAAGCGCAATGAGCACGACGACCCGCAGCAACGTCAGGAACCCTAGCCCGAAGACATGTCCGACTTCGGCTAGCGGGATGTGCTCCATCACCAAGCGTCCGATCCGCCATGCACCGAGCGCGACGATCGCGGCGACGGCTGAATACCACGCCACGTCCACCAGGCGTCCTCTCGCGGCGGACGCCGCGGCGCGCGGTGGCGTCGGCTTCGGCGCTGCCCCCCGGTTGAATCCCAGCTGGATCGCCGAGCCGAACAACGATTGGCCGAACCCGAGCAGGCGCGAGCGCCTCATCATGGTCAGCGCCCAGGATCTCGAGGGCATCAGGCCCGCCTCCTGCTCGAGACGGAACCAGTCGGCGCTCGCGGTGAGCGGCCGGAAAAGGAGCTGGTCGTAGATCAGGATGACGACGAACATCGCCGCGATGGCCCAGCCGATGGCGGCCAGGCTCCTCTCCTGGATGGCCAATGCGATGTAAGAGCCCACACCGGGTAGCGTGACCGTAGTGTGTCCGACGCTGATCGCTTCCGCGGCCACCACGAAGAACCAGCCGCCCGACATCGACATCATCATGTTCCAGATGAGCGCCGGCATGGCGAAGGGCACTTCGAGCCGCCAGAAGCGCATCCAAGGGCCCAGCTGAAAGGCGCGCGCGGCCTCATCCAGCTCATCCGGAATGCTGCGCAGCGAGTGATAGAAGCTGAAGGCCATGTTCCACGCCTGGCTGGTGAAGACGAGAAAGATGGCCGCGAGCTCGGCCCCCGCGACCCGTCCCGGTGTCAGCGAGAGGAAGAACACGATGGTGATGGAGAAGCCGAGGATCGGCACCGACTGCAGGATGTCGAGGAGCGGCACGAGCACGCTCGCGGCGCGCCGGCTCTTGGCGGCGAGGGTGGCGTACGTGAAGGTAAAGAGGAGCGAGGCGACCATCGCCACCAGCATCCGTAGCGCCGTCTGCGCCGCGTAGCCGGGCAGGTAGCGCGGATCGAGCGAGACCGGCTGCGCCTCCAGGTGCGCGAGCGAGCCGGTGAGCGCGTGGGCGGTGGCGCCGAGATACGCGAAGAGCCCGAACACCAGGATGAACGCGATCACATCCCACCGACCCGGGACGTACCGGGTCTTGAGAACTGAGATCGGCTGCTCGAGACGCATCCGGTCAAGTTTGCCCGATGCCTGTGACATTTGGCACTCGAAAGACGCCCAAGTGCGACCCGCCGCCGCGCGCGCAAAGGCCTCGGGAAACGGTGCGATTCTGCGGTACCATCGTTGCCCCGGTCTTACGAGCCAACTACTACCGTGAAGCCATCCTCCCTGGCATCTCTCCTCCTGGCGGCCACGGCCGCCGTCATGCTCTGCGCGGTCACTGAAATCCCGGCCCACGCGGGCGATGCGACGATGAAGCAGGACGCCCGGCATTTCGGCCATGTAGTCTCGCGGGATGCGAAGCAGTCCGGTCATTCGATCGCCGATCGCTCGCGCAAGCTCGGCCGGACGGTTGCCGATCGCACGCGCGGCACCCGCGAGCGGATCAAGCATCAGTCGAAGGTGCTCGGTCATGACATCGCGCGGGACTCGAAGTACGCCGGACATGCGATCGCGAGCGATACGAAGCCGGTGCGGCGCAAGATCGCGCGCGACTCGCGCCACGCCGGCCACGCCATCGCCCGCGGCGCGCACCAGTTGGGCACGAAGATCCGGGCCGAGGCTCACAAGATGAAGGACTTCATCGAGCGTCCCCCCGCCACCACGACGGCCTCGCGCTGACGCAGGATGATCTCCGGGGACGCAGTGGCCGACGTGCTCGTCATCGGTGGCGGGCCCGCGGGCTCGACCGCCGCGGCCCTCCTCGCCGAGGCCGGCCATCGCGTCATCGTGCTGGAGAAGTCCCATCATCCCCGCTTTCACATCGGCGAGTCGCTGTTGCCGGGAAACCTGCCGCTGCTCAAGCGCCTCGGGGTGGCCTCGAAGATCGAGGCCATCGGCATGCCCAAACACGGCGCGGAGTTCTTCTCGCCGACCCACGGCCGCTGGCAGCGCTTCGATTTCGCGGAGGGCTGGAATAAGACGCTCTGCTACGCCTACGAGGTCCGCCGGGCGAGCTTCGATGCCATTTTGCTCGAGCGCGCGGGGTGCCTCGGGGCACGGGTGATGGAAGGCTGCCGCGCGCGCGAGGTCGAGTTCCTGGGCGGGGACGGCATCGAGGTGGTCTCGCAGCAGGAAGACGGCTCATGCCAGTGCTGGCGCGCCCGTTATCTCATCGATGCGTCCGGCAGGGACACGGTGCTCGGCACACGGCTCGGCACCAAGCGCCGCAATCACCGGCACAACAGCTCCGCGATGTATGCGCATTTTCGCAATGCGTGGCGGAGCGAGGATCCCCATCGGGCCGGTGACATCTCCATCTTCTGGTTCGATCACGGCTGGTTCTGGTTCATACCGCTCGCGGACGGCATCACCAGCGTCGGCGCGGTGGTGTGGCCCCACTACATGAAAAACCGCGCGCAGCCGCTGCGCGAGTTTTTCCTGAAGACCATCGCCCTCTCGCCCCCGCTTGCCGAGCGGCTGAAGTCCGCGGCACTCGCCGGCGAGGTCGAGGCCACGGGCAATTACGCCTACAGCTGCCGCCGGGCGTATGGAGAGAGCTTCCTCCTCGTGGGAGATGCCTACGCCTTCGTCGATCCGGTGTTCTCCTCCGGTGTCATGTTCGCGATGCAGGGCGGCATCGCGGCCGCGGAAGCGATCGACCTGGCGCTGCGGATGCCGGCCCGACGCCGGCGGGCATTCCGGCGATTCGAGCGGCGCATGCGCCACGGTCCGCGGGTATTCTCCTGGTTCATCTACCGGATGACCCGGCCGGCCATGCAGGAGCTTTTCATGGCGCCGCGCAACTTCCTCAGGATGAAAGAGGCGCTGCTGTCGCTTCTCGCCGGTGACATCTTCGGTGCGACGCCCATCTGGGCGTCGCTGCGCGTCTTCAAGCTGGCGTACTACGCGACCAGTCTCGCGCGTCCCCGCACCACCCTCGCGGCGCTGCGCACGCGGGCGCGAAACATCCGGCCCGTCGAGCCCGAGCGGGCAGCCGCGGGCGGATGAGCTCCGCGCAATCCCTACGCCTCGAGTACCTCCACCCGTCCGAGTCTCACTCAGAGGGGTGGCATGACGTCCTCGGGATGGCGGTATTCGAGGGCTGCGCGGACGAAGGCAACAGCGTCGAGCAGCGAGGTAGGGACAGCGAGTGCGCCCTGCCCGGCAGCGGGGCCGAGGTTCCCCTCGCTCACGTGCACACCCCGGTGCTGGACGAGCCGCGCGAGGTGCTGGAAGTCTGGCGGACGGGCGGCCGCGCGCAGCGCGGCTCTCACGGCCGGGTGCGTCATGCCTTAAGCGGCGGTCTGCTCTTCGGCAGCCTCGCCGTGCGGGAGGCGGAGCTTGCGGCGCCTGCCGGGGCAAGCCCCCGCACGCCGCTCGAGCTCGCCACCGGTCTCGCCTACCGGCAGATGTACGCATCCCTCGCCGCCGCGGGCAACCCGCACCTCGTTCGCATCTGGAACTACATCCCCGACATCAACCTCGACACTCACGGTCTCGAGCGGTACCGGCAATTCAACACCGCGCGCCACGAGGCATCGCTCGCCTGTGGACGCGCGGTCGCGGGGAAGGTCCCGGCGGCGAGCGCCTTGGGCGCCGCGTCCTCGAGCCCACTCACGATCTACTTCCTGGCGAGCCATCAGGCGCCCACCTTCATCGAGAATCCGCGCCAGACGAGCGCCTACCGTTATCCGGCGCAATACGGGCCGCGCAGCCCCGCCTTCTCCCGTGCCACCGTGCTCGGCGAGGGAGATGCGGCGACGCTCTTCATCTCCGGAACCGCGAGCATCGTCGGCCACCGCACGATGCACGCGGGCGATGTGGCGGCGCAAACACGCGAGACGCTGGTGAACATCCAGGCGCTGCTCGAGGAGGCGCAGCGGCGCTCCCGCATGAGCGCGCTTTCGCTCGAGGCGCTCGCGTACAAGGTGTACGTGCGCGACCCGAGAGAGCTGCCGGTCATCCGTGCGCAGCTCGAGGCGGCCCTTGGCAGCCGGGCCGCGCTGCTTTATCTCAAAGCGGACGTCTGCCGGAGCGATCTCTCGGTCGAGATCGAGGCTGCGGGCGGCCGCGGCTTGCGGCCGGCGGATTGAGGAGAGGAGACGGGGCCCCGTGCCGAAGCGAGCCTACGAGTACCTCGCCACCTACGGCCTGCTGGCGATCCTGGCGGTGATGATCCTCGCCTGGACGGTTCTGGCCCTCGTGCTGGTATCTCCGCTTCCCCGC